>JBMSSC010000069.1:0-14678 GCA_049424145.1 Bdellovibrionia bacterium | reverse complement strand
CTCCCTCAGAAGTGAGCAAGAACAATATGAAGGCTAAGTCGATCCAGATCGTCTAATAGACCGCTTTGGTCCGGCATTTGACAACACCTCTTTTTTTGAGGATTTTTGAAGCCTGGGGATCTTGTGGGTCAGGCCTGACCCATCAGGAGCTCAGGAGAGCTTGGTTTGTTCTCAGGCTAGTGGTGCTCGCGGAGGGACTTGAACCCCCACGCCTTTTGGGCACTGGCTTCTAAGGCCAGCGTGTCTGCCAATTTCACCACGCGAGCAAGCCTTAAGAACTTTTTTCTTCTATCCTGGTTTTTTAGGTCACGCCAGAGGATTCTGGACAAAAACCACAGTTTTTAAAAGACCCCAGCTCTCAGTGAAGTCCTATTCCGCATGAAGGCGACCCGCCGATTCGCACGGCTTTTTAAGGGAGTCCGGGCCACAGAAAGAGGCGAACAAAAAAACTGCCTCTGAAGAGGCAGAACCCTCAAGATTCTTGCGAAAAAGTGAGCCCGTCTCGATCGATTTTTGTTTCTCTCCTCCCCAGGTTTTGGCACTAAGGGAGGATGCAAAGTCAAAACTACCTCGCTCAAGCAGAATCCCTGTACCATTTGCCCTTTATGGAGCTCCTGCACCAGGCTCATGAAGTTCATCGAGCCCATCATCAACCCACTGAGATTCAAAAGTGCACGCTGCTCTCCATTAAAACCGGGGGATGCCCAGAGGATTGCTCCTATTGCCCTCAATCCGCCCATTACGATACGGGCCTTGAGAAAACGGGACTTGTGAACTTAGAGGAGGTCCGAAAGGCTGCTCAAAATGCCAGAAAAAATGGGGCCGAGCGCTTTTGCATGGGAGCCGCTTGGAGAAAAGTCAAAGACGGCCCGGAATTCGATCAAGTTTTAGACATGATCCGGATCGTGAAGAACGAGAACTTAGAGGCCTGCGTCACCCTCGGCATGCTCACTTCCGATCAGGCCAAGCGACTCAAAGAAGCAGGCTTAGACGCTTACAATCACAACCTGGACACGAGCCGACAGTACTATGAAAAGATCATTCAAACCCGCACCTACGACGATCGACTCAACACCTTAAAAGCAGTCCGCGAAGCAGGAATCACGGTTTGTAGCGGCGGCATCATCGGCATGGGCGAGACCACCCACGATCGCTGCGCCCTTTTAGCTGAGTTAGCCGCACTGGTTCCACAACCCGAATCCGTGCCCATTAATCTGCTGATCCCGGTGGAAGGCACCCCCTTGGAGGATTCCGCTGCGGTGGACCCTCTTGATCTGGTGAGAACGATTGCCGTAGCCCGAATCTTAATGCCTCAGTCCCGAGTGAGACTCTCAGCGGGGAGAATTTCCCTCTCCAAAGAAGCTCAGGTTTTGGCGTTTTACGCTGGGGCAAACTCGATCTTCTTAGGAGAGACGCTGCTGACTCGAGCCAATCCAGAACCCGACCAGGATCACCAGCTTTTGGCAGCCTTAGAGGGGCAAAACCCAAAGCCCCTGACTTCGGCCCGAGATGAACTCACCTGGAGTGCTCAAGGAACCTGAACTTGCATTCTTCTTTGGATCGGATGAGCCTAGGGTCTAACCCCCTCCATGAGCCCCCAGTTCAGGAGTCTCGGGAAGCGGATCTTCCTGCCGCCTTAACCGAGCGCCTCTCGGCGTGTCAACGAGCAGGCTTAGGAAGAACCTTAAGGCCCCGATCCGGAGTCGACCTGTGCTCCAACGATTACTTAAGTTTCAGTGAAGACCCACTCTTAAAAGCCCGTATTGACGCCCGCTGCCAAATCAGCCCCCCCTCCCATCGGCGCGCTCACTTCCCCGACTCCTCCCGTCAACTCGAGTACAGCTATCCGGGCTCTGCTGGTTCTCGACTCCTAAGAGGTCACCTCCTACCTCATGAGGAGGCCGAGCACGTCCTGGCCGACTTTTGTTCGCGCTCCTCCGCCCTGATCTTTCCCTCCGGCTATCAAGCCAACCTCGCTCTGCTTTCAGCCATTTTAGGCCCCCAAGACCTCGTCTTCTCAGATGAAGCCAATCACGCATCCCTCATTGATGGCATCAGACTTTCTCAAGCCAAAAAACGGATCTTTGCTCACAATCAGGTGGATCACTTAAAAGACTGCCTTCAGGAGACACGGAACGAACCCGGACTCAAACTCATCGTCACCGAGAGTCTCTTTAGCATGGACGGGGATCAAGCCCCGTTAGGAGAAATTCTAGAACTCTGCAAAAGATATGGAGCCTATCTGATTGTGGATGAGACCCATGCCACAGGACTCTGGGGATCAACCGACGGTTCTTGCGGAGGAGGCCTGGTTCAAAAACACGGCTTCACTCCCCACGTCCTAGCAACCATTCATAGTGGAGGCAAAGCCTTGGGCTGCTCGGGCGCTTGGATTGCTTGCGGCAGTCGACTCAAGGATTTTCTCATCCACTTCTCCAGACCCCTGATCTTCAGCACGGCTCCTCCCCCAACTCTGGCTATCTCTTTAGTGGAAGCCACCCACTACTGGCGTGAAGTGGGCGCCTTAAGAGCCCGCGCCGTCTTAAACGCCTGCGAGCGATGGAGAGCAGCCTTGCGTCCTCTCATCAGTGAATCTCCGCAAAGCGCGCGCATTGGCCTGCCCCCGAGCTCAGGCCCCATTCTTCCTGTCCTCTTAGGTGAAAACCAACGAGCCCTGAAGGCTGCCACATGCCTTCAAAACTTAGGCTGGGATATCCGTGCGATTCGCCCCCCGAGCGTTCCTCCCGGTACGGCTCGACTGAGAATCACTCTGCACTACGCCCAAGCCCAAGACGAGCAACTCCCCTTCCGCTTTGCCCAGGGGCTTCAATCCTTTCTCCATTCTCATCTTGACCCCTATAGGAGCCCATCCCCATGAAAAAAGGAATCTTTATCTCAGGCACGGACACGGGAATCGGAAAAACCCTGGTCTCTGCTCTTTTGGTCTCAAGCCTCAAGCACTTCCTCAGGCCCGCAGGCTACTTTAAGCCCGTACAAACCGGCGTGGACCCGCTCACGCCCTCCGACTTAAGCACCGTTAGATCCCTTGTCGAGTTCAGCGAAGAAGAATGGGCACCGAGCGTCTATGAGTTTCCAGAGCCCATGGCCCCTGCACGAGCCGCAGAACTGAATCAAGCCTCCATCCAATTGGATCTGATTGAACACGCCTGGTCTCAACTTCCCCCCAGGCACTGGGTGGTCGAAGGCGCAGGAGGACTGCTCGTCCCTTTGAACCCGAAACAAACCATTCGCGATCTGATTGCCGAGCTCAACCTGAGACTCCTCTTAGTCTGCTCTACTCGATTAGGAACCATCAACCACACGCTTCTGAGTCTGGAGGCTGCACATGCAGCTCGAATCCCTGTGGCTGGAGTGGTTCTGATGGGGAGTCCAGATTTGGGATTAAAAAAATGGATCCAGCAATTCACCTCCGTTCCAATCCTAGCTGAAATCCCCCTGCTCCCTCAAGTGTCTCCACACACCGTGAAGACGCAAGGACCCCAATTTTTTCCCGCCTCCGTCCTCGAGCAACTCTTTGAGAACCGAGTGAATTGAAGTAAAACCCTCCTTGAGGAGATCAAAAATCGATGAACCCATCCGTCCCTGTCACCATTGAAATGGTCTTAAACGCTCTTGAACTTCGCCCCATGCTTCATGCCCGCTTTCTGAACACTCTAAGCCTTCTGGAGTATATTGGGGCCCGAAAGATCTTCAAAAGCCAGGCCGAAAGCAGCATCAATGCTTCTTTATTAGCTCATGCGGCTGAGGAAATTCATCATGCCCAAACCTTTAAGAAGCTTGCCTTAAAACTCAGCCAGGGAAAGCTCACCTCTTACTCAGAAGATCACCTTCTGTGCGGACGTGAGGCGAAGGAGTACTTTCAGTGCCTGGACTATGGCGTTCACGCCGAAGTCGAAACGGACAGTTGGATGAACTACCTCTACACCACGCTCCTGATTGAAGAGCGTGCGAATCAAGTCTACCCACTGTACGAGCCCATCTTGGCGCGAGCAGGCTTTGCTGGCATCTTAAAATCAATTGTCAAAGAGGAGGCCTCCCACATGCAGGACATCCTCAAGCATTTGCAAGAGCAGACTTGGAGCATCACGCCTGCATCCCAGCTCTCTCACCCCCTCTCTCCTGCCTCTCTCCCGGTGGTTCTGCCCACAGAGGACTCCCTTAAGTCCGACACCCGACTCATGGAACTTCGAATGCTTGAGGCTGCCGCATTTGAAAAGTTCACCCAGGCTCTCCATGAGGAGATCCACCGTTTAGAGCCCACGGTACTGACCCGAGACCCAGCCGCCTCCACAAGCACTCAACAACCGCCAGGACTCATGACTCAAGTGAATCCTGAAGGCCAAAAACACAGCATCAGCAACACCGCCTCCGTTTCCGAAGAAGCTTAGAAGAAGCTTCAGTCTACGCCAAACGTAAGGCGCTTGTTGATTCTGAGGCCTTGCTCACCCCATCGCTGAACCGATCATCCGGCTCATTCGAGCCGGATGCACCTTCTTGCCATCTCCGGTTTAGAACGAACTGAGCAGGAGAAAAAGGATCCCTCAAACCCTATCTCGGTCCCAACACACCTAAAAACCTCGGTGATTGAATCGGGTAAAAGGCGGGATAGAGCGCCTGAATGTGCATCACGCCTTTCATCAGGGTGCGAAGCTGCGAATCGAGGCTGGTTTTTGAAAGAATACTTGAAACATAGGAATGAGCAGACCCAGTTGCTTGGATCCGCCTGAGTTCCAAAATCAGTCTCAATGCGATTGCCTTTCGAATATCTTGAGCGTAGAAAACCTCATTCGCCGTATGATGAAGATAACATTTTCGAGTGGTTTTTACTCCATAACAAACAGAATAAAACTGAGAAGTAGAATTCAGCTCATCTAACTTCCCCTGGGGATCCAGAGCCATTAAGTCCTGATAAAGGGGCTCCTCGGTGGTTCGAGTTAAAACCACTCCATCTTCTAAATCCACACGAAGCCCCTTGCGAATCCACGGATCAATCTGGTCAGAAAGATAGATCACCGCCATGTCCTCGAGGTAATCATCCTTAAACACCATAAACTGATCTCCCATATTCGATCGAGAGAACTCATCTGAATCAGCTGTTAATCGAAAAAAAACAAATTGCCCGTTCTCAAGAAGAGGCGCATCCACTGCAGCGTTGTAACCTGTATTTTTCAAAGGCAGATCGCGGTAAAAATCGGAAGAAAGAGGCTGAATCTGACTCACATACTTCTCCAACTCCTGAATGAGGACCTGCTTTTCCGATCCATGAGGCGAGGACCAGAGTCCAGAGAACTTGCTTTGCACTTTTTTTAAATCGCCCCCCTTCTTCAACTCCTGCAAATACCGTTTTAAAGCTGGGTAAGCAAAAAGATCATAAGACACCACCAGTCCCTGATGATACTTTTCAGGCTCTAAAAACGTGGGTCTCTTCAAGTACAACTCCTGCTTTTTAAAAAATTCAATAAAATGAAGCTCCTGCTCACTCAGAGGCTTTGTTTTTTCAATCATTTGAAGCAGAATTTCTAAATTATTCTGAGAGATCTCTTGAAAACTCAGTCTCTTCTTTTTGGAGAACTTTTCTTTCAAATAAAAGTCAAAAAGAAGCTCCAAGTTTTTTTTAAAATCTTCAGAAATTCGGTAAGAATTGTAAAAAATCTGAAGGGACTGAATCAGTTCATGAGGCTTCTTCTCAGCAAGCTGTTGATACTTCTTGGACTCCAAGAGAAACCTTAAAAACACTTCTGACCGAGGAAGGCTTGGATCGATCGCATCGAACTTCATCAGCTCTCCCTGGTGCTCAATAGAAAACCGCTCTAAACCCCCCGTACTTGAATCCTGCTTCATCTTCGGTCCCATGGACCAACTGACCTCGGAGTGAAACAGAAGAATAATCCCCATGGCCAGGGTCTTTAAAAAAAATCCTCTTTCACGAAAGCGATTCTGTCCTCGTAATTTTTTAGTCCTGTCGATCATAAATTTTAATTGGCTTCTCTTTTTTTAGATCGACTTGATTGGGAATCAAGCCTTGAATTCGATAGAGCTTAGGCAAGAGACCTGAGAGCGTCTCTCTTGGGTTTTCTCCACCGAGAATTTTTTTCTGATAATCGGAACCGATTTTTCTTGTTTCCAAAACTATCGAGAGTGCAATCCCTTCCTGAATATCACCTGCGTAGAAAAACTTATCCGATAAACGATAGGAATAAGGCTCAGACTTTTTGTCTCCTTTTTCATCAAAATAGGTCACTGTCAAGGCAGCCTCAGAACCCAAGAACTCACGTTCAGAACTTCCAAACCGAGGTAAAAAACCCGTTTCCACGACTCGTCGGATTTTCCCATCGACTTCCAGGGGCTTTTGAAGCTCTCCGGTTTCTTGGTCGATTAAATCATGAAAATAAACCCACCCTTTTTGGTAGAGGAGATCAGGCCGAAGAACAATGAGTTGATCACCGTATCGAGTTTCGATTCGCTTCTCGTTGGAATCAAACCGAAAGAAAACAAAGTCCCGATTTCCTAAGTCCTCTTCGGAGGCACTATTGTCTGTGAACTTCAAGCCCCTTCGGTAAAGCTCATCGTTACTGAGCAGCACACCCTTGCCCTGGTTCAAAATCGTCTTTAAGCTGTCCGTTGCGTGCTTGAGCGTAAACGGCAAACTCTTCACCAAGGCGTAAAGATTTTTCTCATCCTCGCTCAGGGGACCCAGCTCTGACCTGAGTCTTTGAAGGTTCAACGCCGATCGCTCAGGGATCGTTTTCCCATTCAGCATCCGGCCAATCCATCGTCTTGGATAGGATAATCGTCGGTACGCTTCGTTGCTTTTTTCTTCAAGACTCTTCTCCTCGGAATCTTGCCCTCCAGAAATCTTTTTCCCCACTCGAGCGAACATTTGACTCAACTGTCTTAAGCTTAAAAAACCTCGAGACTCCTCCCCGGACGGCAAACAGGCAGAAGAATCCGTCGGCTTCCCATTGCCCATTGCATATCTGAAGGTCAGTAGGTTTCGATCGCATTCTTCAATCAACTCTTTTGAAAAGCGATGATGATTCTGCGTGATATCAAGTGCCGTAAGACTCTCTAAAAAGCAGATTTCTCGTGGAAAATCTTTGAGTCGATTATTTGAGAAATCCAGGAAACTGAGCTTCTGAAACCTTTGCAGATCATCAG
The DNA here is from genome assembly GCA_049424145.1 of Bdellovibrionia bacterium. Classification (GTDB taxonomy): domain Bacteria; phylum Bdellovibrionota; class UBA1018; order UBA1018; family UBA1018; genus JBMSSC01. The sequence goes on along the minus strand of JBMSSC010000069.1, from coordinate 7,499 downwards.
GAAGTGTTGAAATCCGAGTCCCAGAAATCTTCATGCTTTGGAGATGATCTTGAGCTAACGACAGAGCTTCCATGGGAAGCTGTGTCACTTCAGGACAATAATTCACTGTGATCTGCGTTATTTTTCTCGACTGAGAAGGTGGACCTTTTAAATAAAAATTTTGAATCACTTGATTCAAGGTGCGATCATCGAGGCGATCGCCTTTCATGGTCATGAGTTTGGAATGAACATACCCTTGAATCTCATAAGAGCAACCCGCACCCCAGGCATTCACGCTCCATAAACTCCAACTCCATAGAGCAAAGCTGACTGTCCAGGCTTTCATCCAAACCACCTCCCCTGCAGTAGAATCGGAGGAATGGGTTCTTTAATTGATGGGTTCTGCGAATTTTAGCGACTGAAGGCGCCAAATCATTGACGACCCAAGAAGGGGGGCTCTTCGGCTCTTCACGGTTGATGGGAGTTGTGTCTCAAATGTTTAAAAGTGAATCGGGAGAATGGAGAAGCGGAGCGAAGGTTAAGGAGTGCTTTCTTTTTAAGGACCAAAAAAGTGGCGACTCCGGAGGGGCTCGAACCCCCGACCTGATGCTTAGAAGGCACCTGCTCTAATCCAGCTGAGCTACGGAGTCGCAAAAACTTTGAAACCCCTTCATACACTATTTAAGAGCCGCTCTCTAGTCTAAATCACCAATTGAGGGGGCTTGGGTCAGTAAAAAAGATGGAAAAACCCATCCCGATGAAAATCCATGCTATCCTAAATGATGTATGGCTCTCTTTGAATATCGATGCGATCGGTGCCAACTCACGTTTGAACAGATCGGCAAAGCAGGGGACCCCGAGCTAGGGCAATGCCCTCAGTGTCAGGGACGAAACACGCAGAAGCTCATTTCATTTTTTGCTGTGGGAGGTCGAGGGGACTTAAGAGAGTCCACACTTCACGGATGCCATGGGTGTCATTCAGGGCATTCTCACGGATCATTAGGCAGCTCTTCCACGGGATCTTCCGACTCTTCAGCATCCACGCCGAGCGAGTGAGCGTCCAAAGCAAATGCCAGAAATCACAGGTCTTTTTTTACCAAAATTTCCCTAGGGAGGGAGGAAAACAAAGTCCTCTGGACTCTTAGTTGGCCATTGGAGGAAGATCGTCCTCAAATCGAGAGCTGAGTTGGCTGACCACTTTGCCAGCAGCAATCTCTCTTAAAGCCGTCACGATCACGCGGTTCTTACTTTTCACCAAAGGATCAGACCCTTTAAAGAGCTGACGAGCGCGTTTTGTGGCTAAGTGCACTAACTCATACATATTTTCTACATTTCCTAAGCAATCTTCGATGGTGACTCGTGCCATAAAACCTCCAGTCAAGTTCCCAAGACCCAGTTTCTTATCGAATTTCCTCATCAGAGTCAAGCGCATCACCTGGGGAATCCCGATACAGGCTCTGCAGCTCACTGGGGTAGCGGCTTAGGATCCCACTTCTTCGAATCTTCAAAGAAGGAGTTAGCTCTCCCCCTTCGATGCTCAATTCGTTCGGTAAGATCACAAATTTCTTAATACTCTCAAAACTAGCCAGCTGGCGATTGATCTCATCCATCGTTTTTTGCACCCAAGCGATGACTTTGGGGTGCTTAATGAGTTCTGCGTATTCACTGAATAAAATTTGATTTTCCTGAGCAAACCGGATGACTCGATCGCGATCCAAAGTCACCACGGCCGTTAAGTAGGGCCTTCGGTCTCCCTGCACCACAAACTGGGTGAGCAGGGGATAAGCCTTGGCCAGTTTCTCAATTTTCTGAGGAGCAATGTTCTTTCCGCCACTGGTGATGATCAAATCCTTCTTTCGGTCGGTGATTTTTAGAAATCCATCGGAGTCCAGGTATCCCAGATCTCCCGTATGAAACCAGCCCTCACGAAACACTTCCTCCGTTTCTTGGGGAGACTTAAAGTACCCTTGAAAGACTTTCTTCGAGCGAATGAGAATTTCCCCGTCCGGGGCAATTCGAAGCAACACCTCGGCAAACGGACGCCCCACAGTCCCCAGCTTCAGATGACTGGGCGTATTCACAGCAATCGGGGCAGCCGTCTCAGTGAGACCATACCCTTCTAAAATGGGAAGCCCTAAGATCTGAAAAAACTCGGCAATTTCGACGGACAAAGGAGCCCCCCCGCAGAGAGCCACTTTCAGGCGACCTCCAAAAACCTGCAAAATCGGCTGAAACAGGAGTTTTTGGGCCATCTGATACTCCAAAAACGCTCGTAAACCGGGATTCTTTTTTTCGGATCGCATCTGAAAATAGCGCCGCCCTAACTCAAAGGCCTTTTGAAAAACCCTTCTTTGAATCGGGTTCATCTGCTCAAGCTGGGCTTGAATTTTCACGTAAGCTTTTTCAAAGATCCTGGGCACAGACAGAAGGACCGTCGGTTGAATCTCTTGAAAATGGGAGGGAAGCCGATCCAGGTTCTCAGCAAAAACCTGCCTCCACCCGGTGACAAAAACGGCAAGAGATTCGACTTTCCCAAAAATATGAGCAAACGGTAAAAACGAGAGAATGACTTCGGACTCTAAATCGCGATTCACCCCCAGGACCTGGGTCGTATCCTCTAAAACACTCATGAGGTTCTCGTGTGTGAGCATGACCCCTTTGGGTGTTCCCGTGGTCCCTGACGTGTAGCAAAGGGTGACAAGATCACCGGGTTTGGCCGCCTGAAGGTTTTGATCAAACCGAAGAGGATTTTTAGCCTCCTCGCGCCGACCGAGTTCTTGCAATGCTTGGAGGGTCATCACATTTTTTAACAGCTCCGTGTTCCTGGCCGCAAGGTTCATGGCCTGAGGCTCAAAAACAATGATCTTCTCCAAATGAGGCAAGCAATCCGGGTCTTCCTCTTTTTTTTGAATCACCTTTTGAAGCTGCTTGAGATCCTCCACCAACAACACCCGAGCCTCAGAATGCTGAGCCACCCAAACCACATCCTCCGCTCGATTTGAGGCATAGATCGGCACACTAACGGCGGAGGCCCCCAGAATCGCCAAATCACAAGCAGATCCCTCAAACCGAGTGTTGGATAAGAGCGCAACCCGATCTCCGGGGCAGACTCCCACGCCCATCAGACCAAAGGAAATGCGTCGAGCCAGAGTATAAAACTCTCGAAACGTGACTTCCTTCCAATACCCCACAGGACCGAGCTCCTGATAGGTGGGCTTAAATTGGAAGCCCACTTGTTGAGCGGACGTTTTCACGCGGTTTAAAAAGGTCTGCGAAATCGTTGGACGAATGATCAATGGCATAGATTTCTTCATCTATAGCCCTGCTTCAGAGACTTTGGCAAGGCAACTGAGCGTGAACCCAAGAGTCCGGACGCAAGAAAGACTCCCTCTCGGCTCAGATGAAAACCTCTGAATTGCCCTCGCACACGAGAGCGAGCGACCCGAAGATTAAGGGCTGGCCAGCTTTTTTTGCTCCCCCAGAGGAATGCCCAGAATTTGACCATCATCTAAGGCCACCACTAAGAACGCCCCCTCCTCTGCCCACTGAAGCTGATAAATATGAGCATTCTGTGCAAGCGGCAAGGGGAGGTCCAACTTCATCTCTCCCTCGTAGGTAAACCCCAATAAATGCCCCTGCCTCACGAAGCCCGCGGAGGACTCCACCCCAATGAACACTCGATCCAAAGAGAGAGTCAGCGCGGTACTAAACTCGCTCGGTACAGGCTCCCCTTTTCTCCAAGCCCCCAATGTGCTTGAAGCACCGCTTTCACCCGCTACGAGTCGACCGTAAACTTCTCCTGAGGAGGAATTGCCGTAATAAAAAATGGACTTCCCATCGGAGGATACTTCAACCTGTTTGATCGGAGCACTGGGAGTCAAAACGGGAGCTGTACGACCGTGAACATCAAATCGCGCAACGCGTTGCGCTTTTGGGTCCTGATCGCTTCGATACAGCACAGCAACCCACGGAGACTCACCCGAAGAAACTGCCAAGTCCACCACCTCACCACTGATGGTCTGAGTCCAAAGCGGCTTCAGCTCAGGTGAGAACAGCAGCACCTGGCCTCCGGCTAACCCGATGGCTAAATGGCGCTGATCTTTCGAAAGCTTCAGGGCAAGAATATCCTTCTCAACTGGAAACGAGCTGAGCCGATGCCCCTTCCAGTCATAAACCACAAACCCTACTTTCGGATCATTGTCATCGTCATGATAGCAGATGATCTTCTGAGCCGGGTTCAAAATCACAGGCTTACAGAGATCCTCCACGGACCACAGCACCTGACCCTGATCATTCAGCGCCATCAACTGATTCTGATAGTTCGAAACCACACTGAAAGACCCATCCCAAGAAACATCCAATTCTTTGACCGGAGCGGATTGACGACGCTGCCACACCAAATGACCCGATTTATCAAATTTTGATAATTGATACCCAGAAACAGACCCCTCGACTTCTGAGTCCGGATTGGTCGCCACTAAAATGGTTCGACCATTTTTTGAAACTGAAAACTCGGAGACCGCCCCACCCACTCGTTTCACCCAAAAGGGGAGTCCTGGAGTGACTTTTTTTTTGGCCTTCCTTGAGACGGCGGGATTAATTTTCTTGCTCGTTCTAACCTCCGTTGCGTAAGCTAAAGGAGAGCGAAAAAATAGAAGTCCACCCCAAACCAGAGGACCTAACAGAGCTAAAACAAAAGCAAACTGAATTTTTTTCATTTTAGACACCACCATTTGTAAGAGTACTTGAATTCATTCCAATTTAAAAACCTTATGCGAATTGCTATTCTCTCAAGAAATAAAAATCTGTACAGCATTAGACGACTTAAGGCTGAAGCTCGAAAACTGAAAATCGATTGTGATTTGATTAATCCCGTGGAGTGCCAGCTGATCATTGATGGAGCGGAAAGCCGAATTTTAAGTCGCGCTCGGGCACTTCCAAGCTATAATGCGGTGCTTCCAAGAATCGGAGCTTCGATTACCGACTATGGCTTAGCCGTGGTGAAACACTTTGAAATGTTAGGGACTTGCCTCATTAACAGCTCACAAGCCATTGCCGAGTCTCGCAACAAAATGAGAAGCCTGCAAGTCTTAACACAGGCAGGACTTCAAGTGCCCTCCACCGTCCTCACCCGAAGTACGCACGGCCTTCGCGCCTCAATTGAGGCAGTCAAGGGATTCCCCATTGTTTTAAAAATTCTTCAAGGCACCCAAGGCGTGGGGGTCATGCTCGTTCACACCCCCATTTCGATGGGCTCGGTTTTGGACACGCTCCGCACATTGGATCAAGACGTCATCATTCAGCAATTCTTAGTGGAGGGGGCAGGACGCGACTACCGGGCGTTTGTTGTCGGAGACGAGGTGATTGCCACCATGATGCGCACCGCACCCAAAGGAGAATTCAGATCCAACATCCACCGAGGAGGAGAGGGAAACTGCATTGAACTGCCGGAGAGCTACCATCAAGCTGCTATTCGAGCCGTTCGAGCCTTAGGGCTTCAAATTGCAGGCGTTGACCTCATGGAAAGCCATCAAGGTCCCATGATCATTGAAGTCAATAGTTCTCCTGGATTTGAGGGGATTGAAAAAACAACAGGCATCAATGTCGCTCAAGCCATTATGAAGCACATCCGCAAGACAGCCCGTAGCCATCGGCCCAAAAAAAGCCACTTCTCCCGAATGAGAAACCCCTAGGGATTAACCCTTCTTACTCGCCAGCTTCGAGTACCGAGCCTTGGCTTTTCGTTTCACATCCGTTGGGACTTTTTTCTGATAGTCTTCAATACTTAAGCAACCATAGATTTTTTTCACTAGCATTTGATTGACTTGAGAGGACAGCTCTTCAGCAATCGTTCCCTCTAAAGATTTTGGAACGGTGATATTCTTTCGTCTTAGGTAGGAAAAATAATCCTGAATGATGTTATGAATAAACGTCCTTCGGTCCGAATCGGAGTCCTGAAAATTGTATAGATGCTGTTCAAAGATCAGATATAAAGGGTCAACTTGAGTTTCTTTTCCCATGCTCATGTTCAAATTCCCTCGCTCCATTCTTCTTCGGAAAAAACCGGAGCCCCCTTGAGCCCGGATATCGAGCCATTTTTAGGGATTGATATTTTTTGTCAGAAAAAAGATGTGAAAGTATTGATAATTAAGGATTTCCAAGCTCCCAATTGTCTGAGACTGTTTGTTTACAACGACAAAACATCAACAGAAACAGGAGCTTGGAATGGGTCTTAAGTTAGACGCTTTACGACGAAAAGTGAATTAATATAATCAGGAATCCCCCCGCCTCCAAAAGCGGATTTTAACCTCGATTGATTGGACAAAATTTAAAAAAAATAACGGGTGCATACCAGAATCCGACTACAAAAAATTAGCGGCCTGCTTGGCGATCACTGGACGAACTCTCTATCGCAGCGGCTTACACCCTGCCCAACGGCACCGGAAAAACGACATGCGTTTTTCCTAGGCTAAAGGAAAGTGCTCTGAGCTGATTCCTGGATCTTTTGGCTTTTAGGCATCCGTTGTTGACTTCGCACCTATTTGCTAATCACGACGGGGGAGAGCTTTTGAATAATCGTACCATCCCCAACCTGACCTTCACTATTAAGACCCCAGGATTTTAGATCCCCAGACGTGGTAATCCCTCGAGTATGCGCTACCCCGGTTGAAATCTTTTTGTAAGTGACTGGAGAATTAATCGGCACGGGCGCAGTTCTCCTAGTTGTTGTTCCATCTCCTAAACGACCGTTAGCATTATTCCCCCAGCATCGGAGCAAACCCGATTGAGTGATCCCACAGGTGTACCAGCCCCCTGCGGAAATTTCCTTATAGATCACGGTTGAATTAATCATCACGGGAGTACTTTTGTTAGTCAATGTTCCATCCCCCAATTCCCCATAGAAATTATATCCCCAACACTTAAGAGCTCCACCCGCGGTGATTCCACAAGTGTGCCCATAACCAGCGGAGATAGCAACGTAGTCAACTCCAGGATCCACAAGCGAGGGAGTTGCGCTAGCAGCAAGAACCACCGTTCCGAGTTGGCCATTGCTATCCGACCCCCAGCATTTGGCGGCACCGGATTGGGTGATTCCACAGGTATGAAGATCTCCTGCTGAAACCGATTTAAACCTTTCTCCTGCCGATGCCACTAGAACGGGTAAGTTTTTAGAAATATTGGTCCCGTCTCCCAGTTGAGGTCCGCCGTTATCTCCCCAGCATTTGACCAATCCGGTTGTTGTAATGCCACAAGTGTGAGCTTGCCCTGCTGAAATGGTCGAGTAAGTAGTCCCTAAGTCAACCGGTACCGGGTATGGGCGAGCATCAGTCGTCCCTCCGTTGCCGACTTGGCCCGAATAATTGGCTCCCCAGCATCTGACTTCGCCTTTCCCTGTAATTCCACAGGTGTGATCGATGCCCCCTGAAATCGCTTTGTATGAAGTTCCTGCATCAATCACCGTGGGGACATTCAGTTGAGTTGTGGTTCCATTACCCAGCTGACTATTGGCATTTCTCCCC
>JBMSSC010000068.1:0-14687 GCA_049424145.1 Bdellovibrionia bacterium | reverse complement strand
CCGTTAACGGGCTCTCCCGACTCTGCGAGATGGGCCAACCCAAGGGTGGTGCGTCACCCCGATCATCACCCTCCGAATCAGGAGCACCCTTCTGTTGAATCAGTCCATTCATCGTTCGATTTGATGGGAAGGAGCTGGCCGAGGACTCCTGGTTGGATAGAGGCTCAGGACCTCTGTCCTTTTCTCCTAAGCCCAAGAGAGTATCCGAATTTTCTTTTTTCCCATAAACATTGAGGATCTTCTCCCGAACTACAATCCCATCGGACTTAATCTTGAAAATCTTGCCCCCGTTTTTTCCAATTCGATCCTCCGGACCGGCAATCACGGTCTTGCCATCTGGGGTTTTCAAAATCGCCCGAATCCGACTCGGACCTGTTAACACCGCCAGTAACTTCAAGTCCCCGAGAGAATACTTCTCTAAGTCGCTTTCAACCAAGACCCGAGGAACCACAGCCTCAGGCATCCTAAATGGATCTCGAAGATGAATGATCTGCTCTTCAATGGACAAAACCTGGGACAAACCCTGCTCACGATCCTGCTCCTGGCGTTTTATCCTCTCTAGACCTTCTTCCAACAGCCGACTGTTTTTGCCCGCCTGACCAATGGGCTGCGATCCTGACAGAGGCTCTTTTTTTGGGTGGATCCCACTTAACTCTCCCGACTGAGACCCGAGCTCAACTGCCGGAGAGGCTTCCTTTTGACCCTTAATCAACCCCGATTGATGATCTGAGGATAGACCAGCAATGGCGGGGAACGTGAGAAAAAGAATGAGAAGAATCCAAGGACTTTGGGTCATTTCGAACCTGGGGAGGGTTGTTTTTGATCGGATGCTGTGAGATTTTTCACCATCTGATTCGCCTTTTCATTGGAATAAGTATAGGTTTTAATGGTCACTTCGGCCTGAAGTACGACAAAATTTGCGGTCTGAGGAGGGATTGGCTTAATTTTCAAATCAACCACCCGAATCACTTCTTTTACGTTCGCAAGTCGGTTTAAGAACTTCAAAATCTGGAAAAAGAAACCACTACACGAAATCGAGAACGAGGACTCCAAATACACCTCTTTTTCAACCGCTCCTGCTGGCTTCAAACTCTGGACCTTAAGACCCACGCGCTTTGCTTCTGTGATCAACATCTTCATAAAACCAGGAGTATTTAAATGATCACTCATGGATTCACTGACTTTTTGAAACTCAATAGCACTTTGCCTGAGTTTACTTTTTTTCTCTTCTAGGGTCTTAACAAACAGTTCAAGATCCCTGACTCGCTTATCCAGTCTAACATTAGACTCTTGAACCTGCTTGACCTCATGAGAGAGCACGCCGCGATCAGACCCATCCTCTTGAACAAACTCATAATAATCAAAGGCCAGATAACCACAATAGCCAATCATCAGAAGAGCGAATGGGATCTTATTGAGTTTATTATTGATTTCTTCGCTATTTAATTTCATTAGGCTTCTTCTTAATTTCAACCTCAAACTGGGCCCCGTCAACCGAGCCCGCCTTCATTTCGCTTGAGTTCAATAAATTAACACTTGAAAATGTATTTTTTTCATTCAATGCTTTCATTAAATCCGAAATTTCAGAAAACTCGAGACTCCCTCCCCTCAGCCGGATACTCGTCTCATTTAAATCCAAATCAGTAAGCCATACGCTTTTTGGCATAGCTTTAGCTAAGATAAAAAGCTCATCAAAAGACCTCACGCGGTCGGACATCAGATGATTGGCTGTATCTAACTTAGTCTTAATGAGAAGCTCATCTGCATCCAAGGATTCCTTCAGGGACTCATACGACTTAAAACTGCTGACTTGAGCATCAAGCTTTTGTTTCTTCTCCTTCTCTCCATCTAACACCACCTTGATTCGCCCTAATTCCTGAGCCTTATAATCCTCGGCGAACCAATTGGCTAATAGACCCACCACGAGTGGAATCAGAAATTTCTTAAAATCGACTTTTTTGAGCTCATCCCAGTCAACGTCCGCAAAAGCACCCTCAATGCCCTCTTGCTTTGCGGTCATAACGCTTGCCTTTTTCTTTTTTGCTAAATTAATTTTAATCATTTGATTCCCGCTCGGATAGCAAGACCCAAGGGAACCGCAGCAAAAGGAGCAATACTCTCCAAATAATCTTGGGTAAAAACAGTTGGATCATAGGCAATCGAGTTAAACGGATTAAAACTTTGAACGGGTAGGGTACAAATATTTTCTATCGTATTGGATAGCCCTGGAAGCTGACTGCTTCCACCTGTAATAAATAAGGCAGAAAAAGGCCCTCCGCCAACTGAAGCGTTATAAAAGTCGATGGATTTCTTAATCTCATTGGCGATGCTTTCACTCATCGCCTGAATAAGATCACTGACCTCTTGAGGAGTGCCGCTCTCCGAGCCGCCACCGATCTTCAGAGCCTCCGCATCTTCATAGGAGAGATTGAGACTTTTTTGAATTTCTACCGTAAGATTTCTTCCCCCAAGACCTGAATCACGGGTAAAAATCGGGACTCCAGCCTGGAGAGCAACGAGCTTAATCGAGCTTGCCCCAATATCCACAATCCCCACAGTCTCCGACTCATGGAGTGAATAATTCGTTTCATAAAGATTTTGAAGCGCGAAAAAATCAGTATCAACAATCTTGGGATGAAGACCCGATTGCTCGATGGAGTCCATGAATCCCTCCAGCACACTTCTTTTAACAGCTACCAAAATCAGATCCGTTTTTCCCTCTTTGCTCCGACTCAGAATTTGATAATCTAAAACCACCTCAGAAATATCAAACGGAAGGTATTGCTCAGCCTCCCATGCAACTTGCTCATCTGCTTCCTTGAGACTTGCAATATCCAGGGTCATTCGCTTAATCATGAGAGAATTGCCAGACATCCCTGTGCACACTGACTTTGAGCTCAGCTTCAACTGTGAGGTAACAGATTTAATGGTTTCAACGAGCCTCAGCGAGTTGACGACTTCACGATTCACAATGACATCGTCCGGTAGCTGAGCCATAGCAAAGTGAATCAGTTTCCATGCTTTCCCCGCTTTTTTTAGTTCAACCAATTTGACCGAGGTTGTTCCTAAACTCAGGCCAATGGCAGAGCCATCCGACCCAAAACCCGAGAAGAGACCGGAAAATAAGTTGAGGCTTTTTAAAAAAGGAAGTTCAGGCATGAAATCAGCTCCATCCTTAACTTCAAGGGTAACACAGGGAAGAGCCAGTAACTAAATATTATTTATGTTATTATTCAAAAGTGGCCTCCGCCAAAATTCCAGACAAAAGAAGTACGCTTAAGCGATCCATTCTTCTTTCCGTCAAATCAGTGACAGGCATCACCGCAAAGCCTTGAATGAAATCGGAGGGACCAGAAACACTTGCACCCAAAAGGGGCTCGTAACAAAAAGACCGCGTGAGACCCGGAACACCTAGCGCTTCCCCTTGCTCAGGAGTCAAAAAAGTGACTTGAGCTGAAGAGGACTCATTCCAGAGGGATCCGGATTGAATCACTTCTGAACCTAAGGATTGAGAACAGTGGGTGACTTTCTCAATGAGAAACTTCCCCTCAGCCGGCTGGGTCAGGGTGAAGCGAAGTGGGGCTCTCTGAATCGCGGCATGCTTTTTCAATTGATTGATGTGTTGTGCTAAATTTCGCACCACCGAGCGAGTTTTCCACTTAGGCCATCGATCCATGAGAATCGGAACAGCAGAGAGGACCATAAACGTGATGAACGTACAGAATATCCATAACCGCTTTTGACGCTTCAATCGAAGCTCAAGCTTCTCCCAAAGCTCGTAGTTCTCCCACTCAGATCTGAGCCATCTTTCTTCCCCTACATCGGTATCATGGATTGGAGCCATAGAACTTCTCCAAAAAAAGTATGAGTTAAAGCTCCTAAAACCAGAAAAGGGCCATAGGGAATTTGGATCTTCAGGACACTGTCCCCTTTTTGAGAAGACAAGGCCCACGCCACTCCTGCGACACTCCCAAGAATTGAGCTAATGAATACGGTTGATAAAACACCTTTAATCCCCAATAGAGCGCCCACACCCGCGAGCAACTTAATGTCTCCGCCACCGAGGCCTGAGACATTTCTCAAACGCTCATAGGCTGAAGCCAGAGCGTAGAACAAAAAGAACCCAAAAAACATCCCTAAGATTGAGCCCGTAAAACCCACCTCTGGAACAAACCCTGAGGTGAGCAGACCAATCAGAAGAACCCCGAGGTTCAAGAAGTCGGGAATGATCTGATGATCTAAATCAATAAACGTAATGGCAACAAAAATCGCCATCAAGGGCCAATACCGAATGAACAAAAGCAGATCCCAACCAAAATGGACTCGGCAAGCATAGAATAAGAGTGCCGTGAGAAGCTCAATCACCAAATACCGGGGAGAAATGAGGCACTGACAAAATCGACATTTTCCCAGGAGCATCAGATAACTGAAAACCGGGACCTTGTCTTTCCAGGGAATCGGATGCTGACACTTCGGACAGCGACTTTTGGGCCGAACACAAGACTCGCCCACAGGGGTTCTCAGGATCACCACATTTAAAAAGCTACCAATGATTAAGCCAAAGAGAATGGGAAGGAGGTGGGTGATCAATTCGTTTATATTATCCATACCCTGAAACTCATTTTAGACTTCCTTACCTTGAATCACTACCCCTGCTATCAATAGAAAAAAACCAACCAAACAGAACCCATAACAGCAGGTGCCTAAAAAATAGGTCCAGCTAACGGGTAAACCATAGGTGACTTTGAAGCCCAGATTGAACCAATCAAAATTGGGCCAGACCCGAGCGACCGCCCCTAAAACCCACTTGAGCCAGGACTGGGGTAATTGGCTGGCCATCACCTGAATTTGAACCACACTTTGCCCAATGAGAAAAACGCAAAGGCTAAAAATAGCCGAAAGGGTCGTGGTTGTAAAAGATGAAAATAAAAAAACAACACTCGTGATCACTAAGGCTTGGACCCAAGCTAAGACGACAGAAAAGAGAAGCGTGCGGTTAAAATCAGCCGATTCCGTGGTGTAGAAAAAGAGAATCAGAAAGTAAGCACCCACCAATAAGATCCAATTGGCCGATATGGCAAAGACCATCCCCAAAAACTTCCCCAAAAGAAACTGAACCCGAGAGATCGGATGAGATAAAATCAGGGAGATGGTCCGACGCTCAAACTCTCTTGCAATTAAGGAGGAACCCACAAATACACCAATCAACAAACTCGTCAGGGACACTCCCATCAAACCCAGATCCAAAACCAGACGCCCCGGTCTGAGGAACGTGATCTTTGCGGCTAAAAGACTCAGACCCAAAAGTAAAAACGCCAAGAACAAAACACTGAAAAGAAGCTTATCCCGAATGATCTCCAAAAACGTCACACGCCCAATTGCGGGGACCACATGCCGGGTGGAGGGCATTCTCATCTTACGTTCCTTCCCTTCTTGCCTGTTCAACTGACCTGTTGCCAAAGAAATCCTCTAAGCGCGGCCTCACGGGATGAACGGAATGAATCTTGGCTGAAAGCGCCAAAAGGTGAGATAAACACTCCTCAATGCTGCGATTCGATGACAAAAACCCAGTGAGGCCCTTTTTTTCCTCACGGAGCGAATCAAATAGCCCACTGACCTGCGCTCGGTTTTCATTTGAAACCGAAAATACCACCTCAAACATTTCTTGTCCCTGGGCTAAGAAGGACTGGACCGACCCAGTCTGGAGCATTTTTCCCTTCTGGATCATCGCCACCTCATCACAAATCTCCTCGACATCCGAGAGCACATGGGTGCTAAAAAAAATAGTCTTCCCTTGGCGACCTAAGAGCGAGATTAATTCTCGCACCTCTTTCCTACCTGAGGGATCGAGCCCACTCATGGGTTCATCTAAAACTAAAATTTCAGGGTCATGCAAAATCGCCTGGGCAATTCCAATTCTCTGAAGCATGCCTTTTGAGTACTTCCTGAGCTCCAGGCGAGCAGCCTCTTGAAGCCCCACCCAGCGCAAAACCAAATCGGATCGTTGTCGAATCCAATCCTGAGACATGCCAGAGAGCACACCAAAGTACCGAAGAAAACCTAGACCGGTTAAGTGCTCATGAAAATAAGGCCGCTCAGGTAAATAGCCAATCCGCCTGCGGGCTTCAATCGACGCAGCAGGATGCCCAAAAATCTCAACCCTCCCTCGGGCCGGCGTCTTTAACCCCGTAATCAGGTGAATCAGGGACGTCTTTCCCGCACCATTATCTCCTACAAATCCAAAAATTAAATTCTTATGAACCTGAAGATCGACCCCAAACAAAATCTGTTTCTTCTTCATCCAAAAGCCGGAGCGAAAAAATTGATCGACCTGCTTGATTTCAATTGCAGCTTGCATACGTTTAATTTAAAGGATCCCTGGTTCGTGGTCAATTTCTGAAAAAACCCAAGACGTTAGTGAAGTCCAAAAACCTTCTGATAAGGCGTTGAAGTGATGATCCGACCCTCGAAATCTCGCGATAAACGCCCCCCCCAAGGATCAAATTGAGGGATCCCTTGATGGGACTTAGTTTTTTCATTGAGATCAAACAAGTAATAGCTCACTTCCAAGTCAAAGAGCTTCTGAGTGAATTTCTTTTTTAACTCCTCAGTTTTAGCCCCCTTTAACAAGTGTCTCAATAAATTGAGACCCACATCAAACTGCCCCCGCTTGCTGCTTAATCGGCTTGCAAAAGATTCAAGATAGCGCGGACCTCCTGGAATATTGGCCGCCTCTCGAATGACTTCTGCAGCGGCTGATAAATCCTCCACCTCGAAAATATCAGTATAAGCCAGAAAGATCAGAACCTGCCAAGGATGAGACCAGAAGCGCTCTCGGAAGGACTGAGGATACTGAGACAATCCAGTGAGAATAAACCGTCTTCCCTTCTCAAAAACTGTCTTTGCCCCCCATTTATCTCCCATGACGACACTCAAAAGATTTCCAATATAATAAAGTTCAAAGCAAGCCGGGTCGAGCTCACTAAAAACATCCATCACATAATACAAAAGCGGTCGGCCTTTTGAGAGCATTTCGCCGTTTCCGGGCTGCAAAAGAGCAGACAACAAATTCCAATCCAGAACAGCCGGCAAAAAACCAAAAGAGAGAAGCTCAACTTTTTTTGGGTCAAAACGCACCTCAAATTCGGGCTGTTGCTTCACCCGACTCATTTCAGATTCCCTCAAAAAACGATTCAAGCCGTCCGAAGAAAACCCAAAACCAATAAAAAACAAAAGAGCACCTAAGTTTTTTATTTTTTTAATTCTAGTTATGGAATTCTTAGCTCTTAACATATCGACTCACTTTCATCTGATGACCTCTTAGGCCCTCAGTGAGAGCTAATAAATGACTCTTTCCTCTCGTAAAAAATTTTTACTCAATTAAGAATTCACTTAAAATCAAAAAAAATCAATAAAATCAGAGATAAAAACTATTTTCAGTAGCTTTGCCACTGAACTATTGAGATAGCGTTTGACATATTTATTATTTTCTATAAACTTTAAATTAAATATATTAGACTCAATAAAAATGTAAGCTCGATCATGACTTGAGAAAATTTTCCACGGATCTAGGGCTAGATTTAGACCGGGAAGGAGACTTGGGCTAGAACCCAAAAGGAACACGAAGATGAAAACTAAAAAATTACCTCGGATATCATCTCTTAAAAATCTTAAAAACGGATTCACACTCGTCGAATTAATGGTAGTGGTGGCGATCATCGGAATCCTAGCCTCTGTAGCAATCCCCAATTATCAACAATTTCAAGCCCGTGCTCGACAATCTGAAGCCAAAGCAGGATTGGGAAATATCGGAGCTATCGAAATGGCTTACTTTTCCGATGCTCAAACTTACTCCATGTGTATTCAAAAACTAGGGTATACCTCTCAAGGGGTCAATCGCTACTACACCATCGGTTTTACGAATGCCGACGGCAAAAAATGCGGCAGAGATATGGGTTCTTCTTGTATCAATATTTACGGGTCCTCCAGTAAAGATCCTATTGATAGCTGTGCGGCGAACGACGGTGAGGCGTACTTCGTGGCCAACGTAGGAGCCGGAAAAGCTGCAACAGCCAAGGCGGACATCACCACAACCATAGAGCAGCAGGCGTTCTCGGCTGAAGCAGCAGGGTATATTTCGGGGACAACTGCAGACAAATGGTACGTCAAGGAAGGCGGCACTCCAGTCAACACCCAAAATGGCGTAAAGAAATGATTCGAGTCTAACGGATTCAGGGATGGGAAAATCCCGATGACGTAACCCCATCCAGCTAGGCTCATTTCTCAATATCCTAAGCTCAAATGATCGAACGATCGGAAGCAGTGATCCGGAGGGTTCCGCCCTCCAGGTCACTGCTTTTTCTCGAGACCAAACAGTTCACTGCTTGGAAACGGCCCCAACTGATCGATCACTCCGCTTTCTTCTCACTAAGGATCTTTTTTTTAAAAAAATCCCCTACTTTAATGTTGCTCATTCCGTTCTTTGGCTGTGAGAATTCGATCTTCATCCACCCGTGGTGTCAAGGTTCATAATGCCGGAGTAAACCAACCTGACTAACGGCTCATGCAAAGCGAGATGCGTTTAGCCTGGGCTGAGGGAACTCATCATTTGCGAACAGAGCCGTGAAAAAGAAGTATGGAATCAAAAATTTAGCCTCCGCGAAGACGACGGCAGTCCATGATTCACTGAAGGTGACTTCTACCCGTTTTTGAGGGGAGTTCCGGTAGTCAACTGCAAAGGGTCCAGAAGCTTGAACATTCATACTCAAGCGTTCGTCACTCTCCAATTCCCCCTGCCAGCTTGAAAACAGGCAGATACATTGCAATCATCATCCCACCGACGAGCCCCCCTAACATCACTAAAATCAGGGGCTCTACCACTTTGGACAATCCTCCAACAAGGATCTCGACTTCTGCTTCATAAAAATCGGCAAGCTTCTCCAACATCTTATCTAAATTTCCCGTCGATTCACCGACGGAGATCATCTGAACTGCGATTTTTGGAAAAACAGTAAGCTGAGAGATCACCATGCCCAAGGTTTTTCCCGATTCAATCTCCACCCGAATCTTGCCTACCGCATCTTCTAAAACCGCATTATCAATCGTGTTCTTACAAATCTCAATCGCATCGATAATATTCACGCCTGAGGCCAATAAAGTTTGAAGGGTACGAGCAAACCGTGCGACCCCTCCTTTTTGGAGGAGAGATCCAAATAAAGGCGTCCTAAACAAAATTTGATCTTTAAAATACCTTCCTTCATTCGTCTTCACATACCTACGCACAATATAAATCACCGCTGCAATCGTACCCACAATGGCCAGCAGGTGATCTCCCATAAAATGAGACGCCTGGATCACAAACTGAGTGGGTGCCGGAAGCTCCTGATTGCTGGACTTTAGCATTTCCTCAAATTTTGGGATGACAAAAACCAACATGAGTCCAACCACAATGGCACCCACTGACATCACACCAATTGGATAAATCATCGCGCTCTTCACCATCTTCGCGATTCGGTCGGCGTCCTCTAGGTAGCGAGAGAGTCGTTTGAGCATGGTATCGAGGGACCCCGATGCCTCTCCTGCTTTAATCAAGGCAATATACATTCTGGGAAAAACCATCGGATAGGCCGCAAGCGACTCCCACAGGTACGAACCCTTAGAGACCTGATCCTTGACTTCAGAAATCACCTGCTTCAAGCTCGAGTCCGAATGCTGATCGAGGAGGATTTCCAGTGCCTGCACCAACGGAACCCCCGAGCTCACTAAAACCTGTAGCTGACGGGTGAACCCCACTAACACGGAAATAGGCACAGCTTTCACTTGACGCTGAGCACTACTCAGGAAGCCCAGGTCTAAAGCCCCCTCTTTTTTTGCGAAGGTTAATCGCCTAGGCCTGAGCCCCTGAGCGCGAAGAGTCATGCGAAGAGCAGTCTCGTCTTCAACTTCAAGGCTACCTTTCACCAACTTTCCACTCTTATCAATTGCCGAATATTTAAACGCTGGCATTATCGCACCCCAAACTCATCGTCACCTACTTGACGGCCATGAGCATCTTGGAAAGCTCATCGGGCATAAAGCTATATTCCATCGCATCTTGCTTCGTTAAGGCTCCGGATTTGACTAATCCCAAGAGCGACTGATTCATCGTCTGCATCCCGGATTCATCTTGACCTGCTTGCATGGCCGAATAGATCTGATGAAACTTATCCTCTCGAATGAGATTTCGAATCCCCACCGTGGGAATTAAAACTTCGGTGGCTAACGCGCGTCCCGGTTGATTGCTTTTGGGGATCAACTGTTGAGAGACAATACAGACCAGAGAAAAGGATAAGACTTGCCTAACTTGAGTTTGCTGGTGGGGAGGAAACACATTGATAATTCGATTAATCGACTGAACCGCACTATTGGTATGAAGGGTCCCGAAAGCCAAGTGCCCAGTTTCAGCAATCGTGAGAGCCATCTCAATGGTCTCAGCATCTCTTAACTCCCCGACGAGGATAAAATCTGGGTCTTGCCGTAAAATTCTTTTTAGCGCACTGCCAAATGACTTCGTATCAACACCCACTTCCCGCTGATTGACAATGCAGTTTTTATGGGGATGGACAAACTCAATGGGATCTTCCACCGTCATTAGGTGCCCGTACTCCTCTCGATTCAAGACATCGAGCATCGCCGCAAGAGTGGTACTTTTTCCGCTGCCGGTGGGTCCTGTGACTAAGATCAGTCCATTGGGTCTCTTCAGCACCTTCCGTAAGATGGGAGGCAACTTCATTTGATCAAAGTCGGGTATATGAAGGGGAATTTTTCTAAAGACCCCTCCGACGCCCCCCCGTTGGTAAAAAAGATTGCCTCTAAAACGCGCGACATCCTTAATTCCAAAAGAAAAATCGATATCTAGGTTCTTTTCAAATTCGGCTTTCTGGGCCTCCGTGATGATGGAGTAACAGAGCTCTTTTGTATCCTGAGGGGTCAAAGGCTCCATTTTCACCTTAACGATTTTACCCTGAATCCGAAACTCAGGCGGGACCCCAACGGTAATATGTAAGTCAGAGGCATCTTGATCAACCATGGTCTTCAATAGTGCAGGTAGTCCAATTTTTGCCATCTTCTTAGCTCTCCATCGTCAGAGATAGGGCTTCCTCAAGAGTCGTCCGACCTTCTTTTACTTTGGTCAGAGCTGACATCCGTAGGGTTTTCATGCCTTCTTTGACTGCTTGTTTTTTAAGCTCAATGAGGGTCTCCCCTCGAAGCACCATTTCTTTTAGGGCCGGACTAAAATCCAAAACTTCATAGATGGCCACCCGCCCTTTGTAGCCTGTGCCATTACATTTTTGACATCCCTTGCTTTTAAAAAACTTTTGTGTCTGAATTTCAGCCTCGGTGAATCCTACTTTTATGAGCTCATGAGGAGGAATTTTCTCCTCCTGTTTGCAGGCTGCGCAAATGACACGTAAGAGTCTCTGCCCGACGACCGTATTTAAGGATGCGACCACTAAGAACGGCTCAAGTCCCATGTTCATGAGTCGCGTGATGGTGCTCGGAGCATCGTTGGTGTGCAGAGTGGAGAGAACCAAGTGACCGGTGAGTGCCGCTTGAACTGCCCCCTCTGCTGTTTCATAATCTCGGATCTCACCGACCAGAATCGTATCCGGGTCTTGCCGCAAAAGAGCTCTGAGGACACTGGCGAAGGTGAGCCCAATTTCCTTTTGCACTTGAACCTGGTTAATGCCCTCTAAATTATACTCCACCGGATCTTCGGCAGTAGAGAGGTTGTCCGAGACTTGATTGAGTTCCGCCAACGCTGAGTAAAGCGTCGTGGTTTTTCCGCTTCCCGTGGGGCCTGTCACTAAAACTAGTCCATTTGGAGAGCTAATCCCTTTCTTAAAAACCTCAAGCTGCTTTGGCTCAAAGCCCAACTTCATCAGATCCAGCTGTAAGTTGCCTTTACTCAACATTCGAAGCACGACTTTTTCACCAAAAAGCGTGGGCATTGAGTTCACCCGAAAATCCACTTCCATGCCCCCTAACTTCAACTTAATTCGACCATCCTGTGGAACTCGGGTTTCAGCAATATCCATACGAGACATGATCTTAAACCGAGCAATCACCGCTCGCTTCATCTGGGCTGGGATTTCCGTGATTTCAACCAGCACTCCATCTACGCGCATTCTCACCCGAAAGCGTTTTTCATAAGGCTCCACATGAATATCACTGGCCATCCGCTTAATGCCTTCAGATAAAATGCCATTGACGAGTTGAATCACTGGAGCATCCTGCTCAGCGGAGTCGCCACCAATGTCATGCACTTGAACCAGCTCGATTAAGCCGCCCCCCCCCTCTTGCCCTGCGGGGCTCGACTCTTTTTTAAACGACTCAATTGCGCTTCCCACTGCACTATAAGCATAGTGCTTCGATAGCGTGGTTTCAAAAGCGGAGAAGGAAGTCAACACGACCTCCACACTCATTTTTGAAAGCAGCCGGATGTGATCAAGGCCCGCCAACTGAGTGGGATCCCACATGGCCACCACCAGGGTGCCTTTATTCACTTGAAGAGGGATGACTTGGAACTTTCGAGCGAGTTCTCCAGAAATGATCTTAATGACGTCCGCAGGAATTTCAAACTTCAGAAGATTGACGTTGGGGAGTCCAAATTTTTGGCTGAGATAGAATAGGAGCTTTGTTTCGGAAACAAACTTGTTATCAATGAAAAACTTAATGTATTCATTTCCATTTTTTCCATCGCCGACTGCTGCCGTGGCTTTGGCCATCTGCTCAGGCGTGAGCACCTTATCTTTCACCAACACTTCAGCCAATTGCTTTGACACTGAACCTCCCCCTATCCTTGGGGAATGAATGGTTGTTTTTTATATCTATTTTAAATAATGCAACCTGCTGAAGATTTTGTCAACCGGAGCTTAGCGCGTTGTAAATCCAGTTGAATTTGAGCCTGAAGATCGCCTTGGCTCTTAAATCGAACTTCATCCCGGAGCTTGGAGACGAACCTGACTTGAAGGGCGTTGCCATAGAGATCCATCTGAGTGTCCAGGAGGTGAGTCTCAACTAGGACCGGAAGTTCCGACTCTCCCTGAGAAAACGTGGGTCTGACCCCGACGTTCGTCACACTGGGGTAGCTTCGCCCCTCAACCATCGTCCAAGTGGCATAAACTCCATGAGGAAGGGTGAGTTTTTCTTCAATTTTTAGATTAGCCGTTGGAAAACCCAGCTGCCTCCCTCGGCCATCTCCTCGGACCACCACGCCACTGTAAAAAAAATACCGCCCTAACAGGGCAGTGGCCGATTCAATCTCACCTGCCAAAAGATGCTGACGGATTTGAGAGCTGGAGGCCACTTCCCCTTCAATCCTCTGAGGCTCCACCACAATCAGCTCAACTCGAGACTTCCGACAAAAAGCCCCTAATGCCTCCAAATGGCCGTGACGCTCCTTACCAAAAGCAAAATCATAGCCTACAACAATACTCTCCACGCTGAGTTTACGTAAAAGGACCTCATTAAAAAAAGTCTCTGGATCAATTGAAGAGAATTCCCGACTAAAAGGTTCTTCAATCAAAAAATCGATCCCCATTTGCCTGAGGGTCTCGCATTTTTCATCATAACTCATCAAAAGCTGAAGCGGAGTGGCAGGTCTCAGTGCCACTTGGGGATGGGGCCTAAACGTGTAGGCAATACTTTTCCCACCCCGTTCTTTTGCCTTTTCCATGGCAAGCCGAATGATCTTTTGATGCCCTAAATGAACACCATCAAAATTCCCAATGGTGACCACCGGGTGAGCAATACGCTGATGAAGAAGATGAATGCCACGAATGATTTCCATAAGTCATCACGATGGATCAGCCGAGGAGCTCAGTTGCCCTGAGCGACTCGATTGAGGGGAGCGAGAAGAATCACCCGGCTCAGGCTTAAAACTATACCCACACTGATCAATCTCTGCGTCCTTTCGATCAAACGGATAGTTTCGACAATTCGCAGGCCTCAAATCCCCGTACACACGACAATAGGGAAGGTTTTGAGCATCTTTTCCTAAAAAGGGGCACTTATAGATCAACTCACAGCACAGACCGCATCGGTGGCATTCCCCTTGCCTTGTTTCTGCAATTGCTTGTTCAATATAATGTGGTCGAAAGGTGCCTAAATAAAAGCGCCTGAGCTTACGAATGAACTGTCCTAAAAAGGTCCTTTCAATGACTTTCCGTTCGTACCAAGCTTGGATTAATGGAACTAAATTCATTTTCATACCCATAAAACGACTTCCAGAGCGAGATCTGACTGTCGCAATTTTTTAAAAGCCGCCTCTTTCCTGAGGCCCCCAAGTCTTAGCAGAACTATGACAAAAGCACTGAAATGAGAACAAAAATCGGATTAAAAACGGCCGCTCCTTTTTTGTGTTTTTGACTGCTGATGGAGATTCAGGTAACCTTGGTTCGTCCTTCTTTGCAACTCACGGAAAGAGTGTCAAAGTGGATTTCGGCCTGGGATCCTTAGAGGGGTTCTTGGCAACTGCCGACTCCGGTGTGGACTGGCCTCTTGTGAGGAACCCAACCGAGGAGACCAGGAAGGGGAAAACATGAAAAAAGAAGCCAAGATCATCACCATTGCCAATCAAAAAGGAGGCGTGGGGAAAACCACCACCACTATGAGCCAGGGCGGCCCCAAGATTCATAGTGGTGGTG
>JBMSSC010000067.1:0-14707 GCA_049424145.1 Bdellovibrionia bacterium | reverse complement strand
GCACACTGGTTAGAGACTCACACGGGCCTCACCCTCGGGCAACAGAAATGGGCCTTTCTTCAGAATCGGCTCCGGGATCGCATGGGAGATTTAGGGGCAAAAGATCTTCAGGCTTACCTGCAGATCCTGTTGCGTGATCCTGTAGAGGCTCAGCGATGTGTGGAGCGATTGACCACTCATAAGACGGAGTGGTTTCGTGAACTCGTTCATTTTCAGGCATTAAAGCCTATATTGGAGCAGAAGCTCAGAAAATCAGAACGAGTTCATCTTTGGTCGGCTGCGTGTTCAACGGGGCTTGAAGCTTACAGTTTGCTCTTCTTATGTCTGAAAGTGGGACTGGATCCC
This sequence comes from Bdellovibrionia bacterium, assembly GCA_049424145.1. Taxonomy (GTDB): domain Bacteria; phylum Bdellovibrionota; class UBA1018; order UBA1018; family UBA1018; genus JBMSSC01. Next base: position 14,362 of record JBMSSC010000067.1, on the reverse strand, counting down.
AGTCTCATCCGAGTGTTGGGCACGGATCTCAGTGAACGAGCGATTTTGGAGGCAAAAGAGAAACCCAGTGATCCTGACTTTTTAGCCCAGCTGGAGAGGTTGAGGAGCAGTTCTCCCCAACTCGTGGATCCCTCAGGTCTGGTTCATCGGGCGTTAAAGGAGTCTCTGAAGTGGAGGAAGCTGAACCTCATCTCCGATCAGTTGCCAGGGGAGTTTCGTTTTGACGTGATTTTTCTGAGAAATGTGCTCATTTATTTCTCACCCGAGCGAAGAGTGCAGGTCTGCCAAAAGCTGCTCAACTACTTGAAGCCTGGCGGATCTTTAGTGCTCGGGCTCTCGGAGTCCATTGGGAATTCTATTCCTGAGTTGATCTTAGAGGGTGACTCCATCTACCGTTTTCGAGGAGGCACGGAGCGTGTGGTCTCTCAAGGCTGGTCCGTTCAGATCCCCTCCTCCGAGAAGAAAACCCCATCATTTGAGGTGCTCGTGGTGGAGGACTCCGAGAGCATGCGACGCCTGCTCGTTGAAGTCTATAGTCAGATTGCAGGAGTCCAAGTCGTGGGAGCGGTCGCTGGAGTGAAAGAAGCAGTCTTAGCGCTGAGAAAGCAGGTTCCGGATTTGATATCCCTGGATCTGCGATTAAAAGATGGAACAGGATTAGATTTATTAAAAGAAGTAAAAGCCGATGCAGAGCTGAAGCAGCGCTTGAGGAAAACCCGTTGTGCCTTGGTGACGGAGTGCTCACTGGCTGATGGAAATCTGGTTTTCGATTCGTTAGCTCAGGGGGCTTCTTTTTATCTTCAAAAGCCCAAGTCAGAGGATTGGGCTCAATTTAAGGGAGCGGTCACCGGCGTGGTCCATGAATTAATTCAGTCCAAATCTCAAGGAGGTTCCGCTCAACCTCAAACTCAAAAAAAACGAGTGCCACCAGTGGATCTTCAGGCCTATCAGTTCATTGTGATTGGATCCTCCACGGGTGGAACAGAGGTGGTCACGCGATTGCTGCAGGGGCTGCCCAAGGACTCCCCTCCCATCCTCATTGTGCAGCACATGACGGAAGCCTTTACGGGGCTTTTTGCTAGCCGACTGGAGCGAGAAAGTGGGAGGCCCACTTTTGAAGTCAGAGAGAGCCTAGAGCTCAAAAGAGGGCACGCCTACCTTGCCTCAGGCGATTTGCATTTAGTCATTGAGAAAAGGGGCTTTCGATTTTTTGCAACTCCAATGGATGGCCCTCGCGTGAATCGGTTTAAGCCCTCGATCAGTCGGCTCTTTCGTTCCGTTTTAGATGAGGGGATTTCCAAGAGGACCATTGCATTGATTCTGACGGGCATGGGAGATGACGGTGCTCGCGAAATGGTGGAGCTGAAGGATCGCGGGGCCATCACTTGGGGTCAGTCCGAGGAGACGTGCGCGGTTTATGGCATGCCAAGAATGGCGGCAGAGCTCGGAGCTCTCCAAGCAGAGCTTTCTCCTGAGGAGATGATTGACATTTTGAGTGAGACGACCCACGGCTAAAGCCGGAGGGTTCTGAAGGGAAACGCCATTTGACTCTCTTGGACTCTCATTCCAGGTGTTAAGCCCGGTTTTACAACATTCCAAGTCTCATCCGTTGGATTCTGGTGCCGAAGCTCCATCCCTTCTTCTGCAGGCGAACCACTCTTCTCTGAAGTCTTTTTAGGGACTCCAAAGCTAGAGGGACAATTCCCGTCACTCCAAACCAGTCAAATGAATCCTTATTCCAAAAGTGAGTAGATTAACACGGCCTCTAACACAGCATTAAAGCTACTGGCTTCACTCATGGATTGAATTTCAATTTCATCCGAGGGGCTGATTCGTCCCGTGTTTAAAAACTCAAAGAATAAGAAATGAGGAAAGAGCTGATGCGTGTGGGTCGTTAAGAAGTAGGCTTTGTACAGATTGGATCGTATTTTTTTTATTAAAATTCGAGGAGTGCCTGGGTTTTGCCGACGGGATTGATCCAAAAGAGGTGGATCAAAGGATTCCAGCGATTCAATCACCACTTGCTCGAGATGGGGATCGAGCTCCGCCTGCGTCAGAAGGTCAAGGCACAAAGATCCTCGTGCGGCGCGTTTCACCAGCGTGTAAAACGGTTTGGGTTGGAATTGAATGGGAGACGGATCCCCTTCTTCTAAAATGGGAGAGTCGACCTGAGTCAGAAGCCGTCCCAAAGTGATTTGGATGAGGCCGGTGTTGGCATCCGTTAGGAGCTGCCCGGGAGAGTAAAGCTCAGGTGAGTTCAGCCACGGGAAAGCGTCTTCGACGTCTCTTGAGGTGTGAACTGGGGGTAAAGGTGTCCTTAGGTCATCTGCGTTTTTAGCCCATGCACAGGGAACGCTGAAGAGGAAGCACAGGGGAGTGAGAACTGCGCTTACGAAGAAGTTGAGCAGAAAAAGAGTGAACCGATGCATCAATCGCCAGATCAAAAAGGTTAGTAAACACTTGGGTTTAGGCTATTTTGATTACTCTAGTTTGTTTTCTTTTGGAACCATTAATTGAGCATAATAATCTTCATAGAGCATTCGTTTGATCTTGGCTCGAGCAATCTGCGCTCGTGCCAGTGCGTCAAAGAATTGAATCTTAAACTGAAAAGCAGTGCTAATGGCCCATTGAATGTTGACCGGAGGCATTCGGATGTCTCCGGGGTGATTGGCTCTGAGAATCTCAAGGTACAGGTCCTGTTCTCGAGCCTGAAGCCGTCCCAGTCCCTGTTCAACTTTCTTAAAGGCTTTTAGAGCGTAATTGTAGTTAATGACGGCGTTTTCTGCATTCTGAGCCACTTCACTGTAGGTTTTCTCTCGCTTAATGGAGAGTTGCTTGATGATCGCTTTTGCTTTTCTGATGAGGGGAACTAAGCTGGTACTGATGCTCATAGCCGGGGCAACATCAGGATCTAGCCAATTAAAATAGTACTCTTGCTTTTGTCTCGTTGCATTGTCAATGAGGTAGTCCAATTGCCTGAGCTCTAAGGATCGCTCAAGCGCCATTTTGGCCACTTCATCGGCCCTCATTTCCTGGGCATCTTGAAGGTTGAGGGATTCGTTCTCAATTTGAATTCCTTCGACACTCATCGGGTTCGTAAAGCCCAGAGAGAGGGAGAGTGCCGTACGATCCAGGAGAACCGAATTCTCGAGTCGAATGATTTCTTGATCAATGAAGTTACCAACGACAGAGAATCGAAACTCAAGCTCGTCAATGGGTTTGCCGAGTTGCCCAATGTCATCACCGCCAATTTGATAGGAGTGAGCGTAAGCTTCCGCAAGCTTGAGTTTTTCGTGCTCATAGTACTCCAGCGTGCTTCGATCTCGATTGAGAATCCAGCTCAAGTTATTCATTTGGTAGGTGAGATCTGCTTTGAGGATGGCTAGGGAGATTTCCTCCACTTCCCTGAGGTCTTTGGCTTGCTTTACTTTGAGCCAACGGGTTGGAATGACAAAGGGGACAAAATCCGCAATGTAATTGGCAATGCTCGTTGGATTTAAGCTTGAAATCGCCAGGAGGTCTTTGAAGTAAAAATGAGGAAGAAGGTTCAAGAGGGCCACTTTGGCTGCTTCGCGGGCTTCAATGACTTTTTGGTACTCAATTCGTGAGTCAAAGTTTTTCTCCAGAATGAGCTGAGATGCTTCATTCAGGGAGTAGGTTTTTGGTTCCTCAAAGGGCATCTCCTTCTGTTGGGGAGCAAAATCTCCAGTGAGAGAGAACTCCAAGGCATGGGTGGTTTCATTGAATGCGTGCAAAAATAGCTTTTGGGGTTCAAGACAAAGCGAGAGATGCGGGGTGCTTCCTCCTTGGTAGCATTTCAGGCTCTTTTGATCGCTTTCGGAGAAGCGGGTGAGTCGGATGGGTTCAGTGGTGAGCTCAGGGATGTGAAGAGTGAGTGCATCCTGCGAGCGTTCCCAATGAATTTGAATCGTTTTAAGAATCGTTTGATGAAGGTCTCGGACTTCGAGCTGTCCGTGGTAAGGATCAGTAAATTGGAGATCGAGTCGAACGGGTTGCTTTTTTGCTTCTGACTCAGTGCGCGTGAATAACGAGCCTTCGTAAAGGCCACTTTTTGTGATGGGCTTACAGCCGAATAAAACAGAGGTGAGAAAAATAGGAGTGAGGACGAATAGAAAAGAGACGATGTGAAAACTCAACTGAGTGCCTTTCGTCTTCTTTGCCTTTGAGCATGGATGATTTTTTTTGTTGTCTGTGTTTCCCCATGAATCGACCATCATCGCCTCCCCCAGGCAAAATAATCTGGTTATAGTTTTCTAATTTTTGTCAGTTGAAGTCAAATCTTTTTTATTTTTTGAAGTGGATCAATTCGGTTTTGATTTAAAAAAACCATTTTCTTGATTTGAAAAATTACTAAAAAAATAAAATAAGTTTAAAAACTTCAGAAGAAAAATGCGGGATCTTTCTTATTTTGGCTGACAGCGGAAATAAATTCGCTTAGAGTCCCTCGGCATCAGCTGATGGTTCATTGGTGAGCTGATGAAGAGCCTCATTGTCACCCTAGGAGGTGATTATTTCTGTGGAATACAAAGGATTGGTCAATTTTCTTCATCGACCTAAAATTGAGCAGTTTTGGTTTCATATTGCGGAAGGACTCAGTCGGTACTTTCGTATTGAGGTGGAAGGGTTGGAGAATATTCCAGATAGCGGCCCGGCCATGATCGCACCGAATCATTCAGGATATGCAGGAGCCGATGCGGTTGTCTTATCCCATTTGATTTCCAGTCGGTTGAAGCGAGCTCCTAAGATTTTAGCGCATCGTGCTTATTTTGAGTCGTTTCGCTTGATTAAGGAGGTATCCCAGAGTTTTGGTTTAGAAAAAGCCAGTATTCAGGGTGGAATTCGTATCTTGCAGGAGGGAAAACTCCTTCTCATTTTTCCAGAAGCCGAGACGGGTAATTTTAAGCCGTCGTGTGAGAGGTACCATTTGCAGCCTTTTCACACCGGGTTTGTGAGACTTTCTCTTGAGACTCAGGCCCCCATTATTCCTACGCTCGTGATTGGCGCAGAAGAGAGTCATGTGAATTTGGGTCAACTGGACTTCTCATCCTGGGTAAAGGGGCTGAGAGTTCCGCTTCCGCTGAATCTGCTTCCTCTTCCTGCCAAGTGGAAGGTGATTTTCCTAAAGCCCATCCGACTGAATGAGGGAAAGCTCAGTCCTTCTTCAGATTTTGCTTCGGTCCTCAGTACCACTAAGAGGATTCGAAGAAAGATGCAGGATCGACTGCGAGTGGAGCTCGCTAAGCGGCCGTATGTGTATTTTGACTCCACGGCTCATTAAGCCCCGCTTGGGTTCTCCCCAACTTCAGCCAGGTAGCCCAGGAGGCAGCCTGATGTGGTCCATTCTTTGCTAAATTGGGGCCTTATCCAGAGCTGGACTTGGAGGTCATCATGGATCAACCGCAATTTGAGGACTCTCAAAATCCACGTCAATCACGTTCACCTGATTCGCTGGGTGGTGCTCTAGGAGAGTGGCTTGGGAGTTTGCGGAGTTTGATTCGAAGTGAAGTGGCTTTAGCTCGTTTGGAGGTGAGGGAAACCCTGCTTTGGGTCAGACGGGAGAGCCTCTTAGCGGGAGCCTTTGGCTCCTGTCTGGTTCTCAGTGTGTTTCCGTTTCTTGCTTTTCTTGTTCTGGGCCTAGGTCACTTGCTTGGCGGAAATTACATATTGGGTTCTCTGATTGTGGCGCTGGTTTGTGCCGGAATCGGAGGCGGAGCTTTGGTTTTTCTTTTCCACCGATTGAAGATGAAGGAGGGATTGATGCCCAAGACCCGAAGCACTCTAGAGCAAAATGCACGAATGGTGATGGGGAAAGTCGCTGAGATGAAGCGTTCCTCTCTTCATGAGCTTCGAACTCAATCCCGAAAGAATGAACCCAAAGCCTAGGGGAGCTGGGATCGACCAAGAGTTTTTCCTGAGATCTTTTTTTCGTGAGTTCGGGATTGACTCCCATTCGCCCTAGCGCTATACAAGGTTCACCTGGTTGGAAAATCCTTGTGATGGCTCGTAGCTCAGCGGGAGAGCACCACCTTGACACGGTGGGGGTCGCTGGTTCAATCCCAGTCGAGCCAACCATTTTCTCAGCTTTCAGGGTGCCCTTCATTTTATTAGCACCATTCAAACTCAATTCATTTAATCTTTTTTCTCTGTTTTTTGTTTCATTTTTTGTCAAAGAGGAAAGCACGTTCCTCTGAAGAGACTCAGGACTCAGGCGATCAGAGGGAAGTGGCTCGAAGGAACCAAAAAATACTCATGACCCCCAGTGTCGGAATGAGAGCTCCTAAGAGTAAAAACGAGTGATGAAACTTTTCCTCCCCCCAACTCTCCTTGAGAATCGCAAACGCAGCGGGATTCGGAGCATTGGCAATTAAGGTGAGTCCTCCTCCTGCGATCGCTCCACTGACGAGCAGATACCGTGAAAGCTCAGTGAGACTCTCGCTTTGGGCTCCCAGATAAGTCAGTGCTGCGTTGTCCAGGATCGACGTTAATGCAGTGGCACCTAAGAACAAAGATCCAGGGGATAAATGATGGAGTAAAGGGGAAACCCACCAGCTTTGAGGGGATCCTAGGATCTCCAAGCCTAAAAGAAAGAGCGCCAGTCCTAGGGCCTCTTTCCACTGGAGTGAGCTTTGTTGGTGCTTTCGGCTCAAGGCGGTCCACAAGACAAAGGCAAGTAGCCCCAGGACCAAGAAGAGGGGCTTGTGGGCGTTTAGGATCGTGAGAACTAAAAATCCAACATGGACCCCTTGAGTGATCCTGAGCCTGAGAGAGGGGAGTTCAAGTCTGCGATGAGGCGACGGAGCCTGAGTTTTGAGCTGCCCCCGTTCTTTTAGGTAAAAAAAGGAGAGAAAGAACGCATTGATCAGAACTCCCAGGGCCGCTTTCCAGCCCAAGTGAGTGGCCATGAATAAAAAATCCCAGTGCCATGCTTTTGCGACCATTAAAATGGGAGGCGCGGCAAAGGGCGTGAGTGCCCCTCCGATCGAAATGTTCACCAGCAGGGTTCCAAAAGTCATGTACTTCAGTCGCATAGAGAAGGGCTTGCTAAAGAAGCAGTCTTTCAGAAGGTAAGCTGTGACCGTGATGGCCGCAGGTTCGGTAATGAGACTTCCCATTAAGGGTCCAAGAACGAGCGTGGTGAGAAAAAAACCGAGATCGTGCCATGCTTCTGAAGCTCGTTGAAGTGGGTTGAGATGAGAAATCAGATTGGAGCACAATTCTAAGATGGGTTGGGTCGCCGTGATGAGGAGAATGACCAGCACGAACAGGGGTTCAGAGAATCCGATGGTGCGAAGGTAGTGAGGAATACTTCCCCATCCCTGCACTACTCCTAGGCCGATTAAAAGAAGCAGTGCCCAAAAAATGGCGATGATCTCGACGTTACCCAAAATTAAAAAGAGCTGGTGAGCGCCGCTTTTTTTGGGAAAACGCTGAGCTTGAGATAGAAAAAAATGAGTGGAGAACGTATGAAGCAGAGCAGCCCCCAAAAGGCAGCTAGAGAGGATCTGAAACGTGTTGGGCTGCATGGTTTGGGGAGGTTACCCTTTCTGCTCAGCAGGTGCCGAGCTCTCCTTGCAAGTGAGACAATACAGGTAGGCAATGCCGCCTTGAAATGACCGGTATTCGAGGTTGGAGAATCGGCCGGTTCGCTCAGCCAGCTCAAGGAGTTTCTCACCGCAGGGAAATTGAGCGGAAGAGGTTTGGAGGTACTCATAAGCCTTCTTTTCTCCACTGATCCAGCCCCCAATTTGAGGCAGGAGCCGGGTGGAGTAAAAATGAAAGAGCGCGCCCATCACCTTCGAGGTGGGTTGTCCAAATTCCAAGATGAGAACCTGACCCCCCGGTCGAACAACTCGTCCTAACTCGCAGAGGGCTTGACTTAAGTCTTTGACATTTCTCAGGCCAAAGGAAATGCTCGCCAGATCAAAACTCTGGTTTTCAAACGGAAGACTCATCGCATCAGCAAAAATAAATTCGACCTGAGAGCCCATTTTTGCAGCCTTCTCGCGTGCAATCGTCAGCATAGGCTCACAAAAGTCACTTCCCGTTACTCGTGCTTGGCCTCGAGTCACATTTTCAAAACGAAAAGCCAAATCTCCCGTTCCAGTGGCGCAATCCAAAACGCGATCTCCTGGTCGGATCCCACTTTTTTTCACCAACGCCTTTTTCCAAAGGTGATGAATTCCAAGCGAGAGGACCGAGTTGGCCAGGTCATACTTTCCTGCAATGGCACCAAACATTTTTCGAATGGAATTGGGATTTTCTGCAGTTAGTTCGTCCATAGTGGAGTCCTTTGGGTAGTTGAGTCGGGGCTATTGATTGCCTCTAAAATTCGCTTGAGCTTGGGAACTAAGATTTGGAAGTCCTCAAGAGTCAGGGCTTGTCTCCCATCCGAGAGGGCATTTTCAGGCTGAGGGTGAACCTCCACAATCACGCCATCGGCTCCGGCAGCGGCGGCAGCTAAGCTCATGGGAATAACCAGTTCTCTTAAGCCGGTTGCGTGACTCGGGTCCACAATGACCGGAAATGGGCATCGCTGTTTGAGGTAGGGAACGGCTGAGAGATCTAAAGTGTTTCGCGTGGAGGTTTCAAAAGTTCGAATTCCCCGTTCACAGAGCAGAATCTGCTCATTTCCTCCTCGGCTTATGTATTCGGCTGCCAAGAGGAACTCATCGAGGTACGCTGCTAAACCACGCTTTAAGAGCACCGGCTTACGCCCTTTTCCCAGCTCTTTGAGGAGCTCATAGTTATGCATGTTTCGGGCGCCCACCTGAAACACATCCACGACCTCGGAGAGGCAGTCGATTTGTCGTGGGTCGGTGATCTCACACACAAATGGGAGTTGAACCTCTTGTTTGACGCGCTGAGCAATGGCCAAGGCATCGGCTCCTAACCCTTGAAATGAGTCGGCGCGTGAGCGCATCTTAAAAATACCCCCGCGCAGAGCCGTCGCGCCCATGCGTTTGACCTCCGTTGCCACTTGGTGAAAGAGGTCGTAAGATTCAATGGAGCAGGGCCCTGCAATCAAAGAAAACGATTGAGGCCCCAGGAGGTGGGGACGGCTATTTGAGGAATCAATTAAGCGCATAGCCGTTCTTATCTAATTAAAAAGGATAATTGTAAACTGGAAGTTAATCGTGTAGCACTTTCTACTTAGGATAAATCAGTGAGCTTCAATGTTGAAAACTTCCTTCACTCAGGGTGCATCATTTCCAATGCAGAGACGGGCGATTTCTGGCTCGGGATCGGCCCATCCAAGCTCTCGACACATCCCCGTCATGAGGGTTTGAATTTATATGCGCCGGATTTTTTCCTAAAAAATTCAACCCCCTGGCAGAATTATGAGACTTACGTTCAGCTCACGGCTGCTCAGTTATTGAAGGATCTCCCAGATCCCAGCAGGTTCAATTCGGGTTCGGATGGGCTTCAGCAGCCCTTCATTCACTGGAGCTCCCTCGACCTCACTTCGTTTCAAGTCCAATTTGAAGAATTAAAGCATCGGTTAGACCGAGGTGAATTGAAAAAGGCCGTTCCCGTGGTGTCTCAGATGGGCCAAGGGATGTGGAGATCCGCTCAGGGAGTTGATCCGCTCACTTTGGCGCGGCTTTTGGTCTCTCTCATCCAGGCCTCTCAAGGTTTTCCCCTTTCCGTCTATGGGGTTTGGAATGAGCATGAGGGTATTCTTGGGGCCTCTCCTGAGATTTTATTTGATCAAATGAGCGGAGATGAGTTGAGGACCTATGCCGTGGCAGGAACTCGTCCGAGGAGTCCTTTGCAGGCATCAACTTCTTTGCTTGAAGATCCCAAAGAGCAACATGAACATCGCCTGGTGATCGAAGGCATCCAGCAATCCTTCCGACTTTGGGAAAAAGAAACGGGATCCACTGGGGGCTTGATCCGTGTTGGGAAGACCACTGAATGGGTTTTTCCTCATCTGATTCATCTGGTTACACCCATTACTTTTACTCCTGGCCTCCAACCGGAAGGTAGATCCGGCTTTAGTCCTGGGGTTGCGTCCTTGCATCAGTTTGAACAGTGGGTGAGGTGTCTTCACCCCACGCCGGCTCTGGGTGCGTTTCCTAAAGAAAGGGGATGGGCCTGGCTGGAGCAGATGGAGCAGGTGACTCCTCGTTTCAGGCACGGAGCGCCCTTTGGGATTCTCTTGCATTCGGGGGTGAGCCGCTGCTTAGTGGCCATTCGAAATCTTCAGTGGAAGCAAAACTCGGTTCGAATCATTGCGGGATGTGGAGTGGTTCCTGAAAGTCGTTTTGAAAAAGAAGCTCAAGAGTTACGATCTAAAATTGAGTCAGTGAAAAACCTATTTCATCTCCCACGGGGGGAGCAGGGATGAATCCCAATACCGTTTCCGCGTTTGCTTGTTTGCAAGCCCTAGTTGAACACGGCGTTCGACACTTCTGTTTGTGCCCGGGCGCTCGAAATGCGCCGCTGATTGCCTTGCTGACGGATTCTTTTTTTCAGTCCTATCCGGGGCAACACTTTGAGGTGATTTCATTTTTTGATGAGCGCGCGGCGGGTTTTTTTGCCCTAGGAAAGGCTCGGGCGCAAAATCGTCCTGTGGCCGTCATCACCACCTCAGGCACTGCCGTAGGAGAACTCCTTCCCTCGGTCATGGAGGCCTACTACTCAGGAATTCCCCTGGTGGTGGTCAGCGCCGATCGTCCCCGCTCTTACCGAGGTACCGGAGCCCCTCAGACCGCCGAACAACAAGGGATTTTTGGGGTCTACACGCCGTTTCAGCTCGATATTGAAGTGGACGAGGTGGAAGCCAAGCTGGCTCATCTGAATTCTGAGGTTTTTCATCAGCCCGTGCATTTGAATCTTTGTTTTCATGAACCTCTTTTAGAGCCACCAGGTCGGATGGAGGGATCGATCACCTCGCTCTCACGAGGCCGAAGCACCTCGGATCGGCCCGTAAGTCCTGGGGTCACGCTTTTGTCGTCCTCTTCGGGAGGGGAGTGGACGTCTTCGGCAGAGGCGTTTTTTCAGGCCACTTCGTTTCCGCTGGTTCTTGTTTCCTCCGTTCACCCGTCCGATCGAAACGGGGTGCTTGAGTTTTTAAAAACCTGGGGTGCGCCCGTTTACTTGGAGGCGACCTCTGGGATTCAAGAGGCATGCGATGCTCAGGGTCTTAGGATTGCTTGTGGAGATCGGATTTTTGAGCGAGCCCACGAGGCAGGTTATCCCGTGGATGGAGTGCTTCGTTTGGGTGGGGTGCCTACCTTGCGCTTCTGGAGGGATTTGGAGTCGAAGTTTGCCCATTTGCCCGTGCTTTCTCTCAGTCGCGTGCCGTTTTCAGGCTTAAGTCGGCCCTCGCAGTGGGTGGTTGGGGATTTGAAGAGTATCGTGTTGAAACTGAAGGACAAGGTTTCCTCCATCACCCCTTTTCAACGGGTTCGAGCGGAGCCTTTTTTTCAAAAGGACCAGGTGGTTCGGTCTGCACTTCGGAATTTAAGTGAGAGGTATCCGGATTCAGAACCAGCCTTAGTTCATGCCCTTTCCTCGTTGATGAAAAAACGAGCCTTCAGTCAAAAGCGGCCACTTCGGCTTTATCTTGGAAACAGTCTTCCGATTCGTCAGTGGGACCTGATTTCAGCCTGTTCCCCGTGGACTTCTCAGACGCCAGGGGTCGATCTTGAATCCAGCACTGGGCAGCGCCAGGAGATCTGGGCCTCTCGTGGCCTCAATGGGATTGATGGGCAGATTTCCACGTTTCTAGGCTATGCCGATGCGGATTCCTCCAATTGGGCGCTCGTGGGGGACCTCACTGCGCTCTATGATCTGCAAGGACCTTGGGTGCTCCCTCAATTAGGAGAGCAGTTGGAGGCTCACTTGGTGGTGATCAATAACGGAGGAGGGCAGATTTTCTCGCGGATGTTCTCCGATCCGAGGTTTCAAAATGCTCATCGGCTCTCCTTTGAAGCGGTTGCTGAGCTTTGGTCCATGGCTTATTGGAAGGTCCAGGAATCCTCCGTGCTTTTGGCACCTGAGGCTCAAGCTTTTCAGAGGCCTTGGAGTCTGATTGAGCTTTCACCCTGTGAGTCCTCCACTCAGCAGTTTTGGGACTCCTACGAAGCAGCGAGTCGGCTGTGAAAAGTCCCTGCATTCACGCTCTTCATGGGTTTTTAGGGTGTCCTTCAGACTGGGATGTGTTTTCTTTTCCTTCCTGGGTCGGGTATGATTTTTTTTCTAACGATCCCAAGCCGACCGGGGAGCTGGATCCCAGGGCTTTGCCGACGTTATGGGATGCAGGAAAAAAACTCAATCAATTAGCATCCCAAACCCCCGGTCCTCGCGTTCTTATGGGGTACTCTTTGGGGGGGCGAGTTGCCCTTCACGCTCTTACGGAGTCACCTGAGCTTTGGTCCTGCGCTGTGATCATCTCAGCCCATCCCGGAATTCCCGGGGCTCAGCTTCATGACCCTCTGCCTGAGCAGGTGCAGCGAGCCCGGCAGGATGACTCTTGGGCTCAACGCTTTGAGGGCCGATCCGCTGAATCCTGGGAGAGTCTGATTCAGGCCTGGAATTCGCAAGCCGTGTTTCAAACCCAGCACGCTGGGGTTTTCTCTCTGAAGCGTGAGGCCTCTTGGTTTTCTTGCTCCAAGCTTGCTTCAGCCCTAAGGCACTGGTCTTTGGCGGCTCAAACGGATCTCAGATCGACCCTAAAATCCCTCACCGTACCGACTCTCTGGATTTCCGGGCAACACGATGTTAAGTACAAGGCAATCGGTCAAAGTCTATCGGGTCTTCATCCTCGTTTTAAAGTCGAGGTGATTGCCGATGGGGGACATCGAGTTCCGTGGGAGAATCCGGTGGGATTTCAGCAGGCCGTCTCAGCATTTTTGGATCTGACCCTTTGAGATGAGATCGATTTCAATTTGATCTTCATCGGGAGTCAGTGGAAGGCCCCATCAACAGGGGCATATGGAGGCAAGGACAGTGGAAAATTGGATTCAAATCAAGGCGATTCCGGGTTTTTCAGAGCTCACAGATATTAAGCTTGAGCGTACGGATTACGGGATTGGAAAAGTCACCATTAATCGCCCTGAAAGGCGCAATGCATTTCGCCCCGAGACGGTGGAACAGTTGATTGCGGCTTTTGATTACTTCCGTGACCAAAGTTCCATTGGAGTGGTGATTTTAACGGGAGAAGGGTCCGAGGCATTTTGCTCGGGAGGGGATCAAAAAGTGCGCTCTCATGGGGGATACCTGGGACAAGACGGCATTCCTCGCCTCAATGTGCTGGATCTTCAAAAGCGCATTCGTTCCTTGCCGAAACCCGTGGTTGCGATGGTGGCCGGTTATGCCGTAGGGGGCGGTCATGTTCTGCACGTGGTGTGCGATCTAACGATTGCCGCTGAGAACGCCCGCTTTGGACAAACAGGCCCTAAAGTGGGATCTTTTGACGGGGGCTTAGGAAGCAGTTATCTGGCTCGCATCGTAGGGCAGAAGAAAGCCCGCGAGATCTGGTACCTCTGTCGTCAGTACGATGCGGCTGAGGCTTTGAAAATGGGCCTCGTGAATCATGTCGTTCCGTTGGATCAATTGGAGGCCGAGACGCTGCGCTGGTGCCGTCAGATGTTGGAACACTCACCGCTGGCCCTGAGGTGTCTAAAAACTGCTTTAAATGCCGATTGTGACGGACAAATGGGGCTTTTGGATTTAGCTGGAAATGCCACCCTACTGTACTATCTGTCAGAAGAGGCCAAGGAAGGAAAAAATGCCTTCCTGGAGAAACGCAAACCCAATTTTAAGCAGTTTCCTCGACTTCCTTAAGGGGAAGGTTGGATCTTCAATTCTATGCAACTTCAAGCTTGGTTATTCGCCTCTCGCCCCAAGACCCTCACTGCGGCTGTGGTCCCCATCCTGGTGGGTTCTACTCTGGCCTATGCCATCCGAGGTGAGACTCGTTTGGATTTGAGCGCTCTTGCTCTTTTTTGCTCCTTGTTGATTCAGGTGGGCACGAATTTGGTCAATGACGCCATGGATTTTAAAAAAGGAGCCGACACCGAGGAGCGCATCGGGCCAAAACGGGTGACTCAAAGTGGTCTCTTTTCGTCCCGCACTGTGCTTATGGCAGCTGGGTTGTGTTTTGTGTTGTCCGCGTGCCTGGCTCTGCCTTTAGTTTGGGCAGGGGGCGTTCCGATTCTGATCATTGGGTTGTTGTCCATTTTAGCGGGCTACTGTTATACGGGAGGGCCTTTTCCTCTGGCCTATCGGGGGTTAGGGGACGTCTTTGTTTTGCTTTTTTTTTGCGGGGTCCCTGTGGGGGGGGTTTATTTTATAAACACGGGGAGATGGGATTGGCCGGCTGGGTTAGCGGGCC
>JBMSSC010000066.1:0-14813 GCA_049424145.1 Bdellovibrionia bacterium | reverse complement strand
GATGTTTTTTGGTGCTCGAACCGTATATCTGAATTTCAAAGAACGAAAACTCTATTTAGCTTACCTGGAGCAAAAAAGGAACGCCGAACTAAAGTTCGGATGCCTTATATCCTCCTGCTAAACCAGGAGGTTTTACGGCATGTTTGATAAAGCAAGGTTCATCAAAAGACGCGCAGTGCGACCGTTGCCATCGACAAACGGATGAATATGAACCAAACGAAGATGAACTTGAGCGACAAAATCGACGGGGTGAAGTTTTTTCCTTAAGGCTGGAAGCTGTTTGATGAATTTCTTCATCAAAGATGGAACCTGAGAAGCCGGAGGTGGAACGTACTGCGTGCCCGTGATCACAACAGGGACCTGACTGTTCAGCTCATCGATGGACGGGTTTTTGTTTTCATAGCGCATGGATGAGCCCTCATCACCCCAACTTCAGAGCCATGAGTCCCTCCCGACCCTTTTCCAAGGGTGAAGAATCAGCCTGAAGGTTTATGGGAATCGTATTTTTGATAACTGGACCAATGGGATTTACGGATTGCCCCAGTTCTTTGTTTTCACTTCTTGAACTGAAAACAAATCTTGGACAATGGCGGAGAGGGAGGGATTCGAACCCTCGTTACGTGTTACCGTAAACACGCTTTCCAAGCGTGCGCCTTCAGCCACTCGGCCACCTCTCCATTCACTTTTGTCATCACCTCTCAGAAGAAAGTGAGACGCTTCTGGTGCGTCAACTTATTTCACTTTTTTGAGAGAGCTTCTCATGCAGGCTCTCAAATCAAATTTTTCTTCACGCAGGCTGTTTTAGCTTGCATTCAGTTCTTCAGAGGAGACGAACTCTTCTTTTAATCGACAGGCATCGCCCTACATCAATCGGTATCGACGGGCTGATCGGTCGATTTCTTTTGAGATCCCTTCATATCTGCTTTCTTTCATTTTGGGAAGATCATGTCCTCATTTTTTATTCACCCTCTCCACTTTTCTCGACTAAACTTGGCTCATGCCACAATGGAACCCCCTGAGTGTTGCCTTGACCTCTCAGATCCTCCTGCGCCTGATGCTAGGCTTAGGGGCTATTGCCTTGATCCGAGACACGATGGAAAACGGGCATGATTTTACGGTCTTTTGGAATGCCGCTCGAGCCGTGCTCCACGGAGAGCCCCTGTATTCGTTAGAGCGGGACGGAGGAATGGTTTACAAATACCCGCCTTGGAGCATCCCCCTTTTTTTCCCCTTTGCAGCACTCCCGCTTCAGTCCGCCAAGCTCGTCTGGGGACTGCTTGAGGTGGCTTCTCTGGCCTGGGTGATCCGATGGATTCAGCGCTTCACCACAACTCGCACTCCAACTCTCTTCATTGTGGTTGTGACTTACTGGGGGCTTTGGGCCGTGCATGCACTCGATGGACAGGTCGTGCTTTTACTTTTAGCAGGAGCCCTCTGGAGCTGGAGCCCCGATGGGTTTGAAAAATCCCGGATTCGAAGTGGGCTTTTAGTCTTCCTTCTTTCCACAAAGATTTTCACGCTCCTGCCTCTGGTTTCATTTCGACTGAGAAAAAAAAACCGAAGAACTCTTCTCCTCATTGGACTGGCCCTAGTGACCCTCTCAACCCCCGCCTGGCTTACGCAAGGGGAAAAGCCCTCTTTACTTGAGGCCTGGAGCAGGGCTGCCACCTCAGGAGGCGCACTTTTAACTTCGGAGCAGATTCGAGGACGCCACAACCCAAGCCTCACGCGCTGGGTACTCTCGCACTTGCACGTGCCTGCAGAAAAAGCTGCATTAGATAGTGCCGTGGCCTGCGCTCTGGCCTTGGTCTTAGGCTTCGTTTGGAGCAAAGCCTCAGCTCGTATGAAGCCCTTTGAGGCGTGGATTGGCTGGCTTGCGCTCACTCCTGTGATTCATCCCCTACCGTGGTGGCATTTGTTTATTTTCTCCTTCCCTCTGGCTGCTGTCAGTCTGGAGGCTTGCCTCCCTACGCGGGGATCGAAGCGATCTTGGGGTGCACTAACCTGCGTGGGACTTGGAATTTTTTTAATCTGCGGGGCAACGGAAAAACTCCTAGGGCCACTGGGAGTTTTTCTCGAACAAGAATGCGCTAAGAGCTGGGGCGTACTGCTTTGTGCGGGGATGCTTGCCCTTCAAGCCTCTTGGCGAGAACCTGCTCTCGAAGTTGCTGTTTGTACTGAAGGAGTTGATTCAAAAGCCTAGAGCTCCACTGAGGATCCCCACTGGATGCCAAGATCTGAGCAGCCAGCACGCCTGCATTCCAAGCATTGCCAATGGCCACAGTGGCCACGGGGACCCCCTTGGGCATCTGAACCATGGAAAGTAAGGCGTCCTCGCCTCTTAAAGCGCCTACGGGCACGGGGACACCAATGACGGGAAGAGGAGTGAGAGCCGCCACCATTCCCGGCAGATGCGCCGCTCCGCCTGCTCCTGCAATGATTGCACGAATGCCTCGGGTGTGGGCGTTTTGAGCAAACTCAAAGAGTTCATGAGGCGTGCGATGGGCTGAGACCACGGCCATTTCATAAGCAATCTGCATTTGATCTAAAAACTGAGCCGCCTCTTTCATGACGGGGTAATCTGAATCACTACCCATCACAATGGAAACAACAGGAGAAGAGGATTTCGTTAAACTCATAAAATGGAACTCCCTTTGTTGATCTTTTTTTTCACGCGTCCCTCAGGCAAAATATGAGGTTCTTTTTTCGGGCTCACAACCCTGGTTTTTTGGGCCAAAGTTGCTTTTTTTTGCGGCGCAAGCGTCTTCAGCCAGCGGGCTTGCCACTGCCGAAGTATCTGGATCGTCTGGAGCATCTGCTGAGGAGAGGAGGCCGTAGCATTGAGGTGCCCCAGTTTTCTCCCAGGCCTGCTCTCGAGTTTTCCGTACCAATGGAGGTTCATCTGAGGGGCAAGCTTGGGCCAAAAAACCGGCTCTAACGGACCTGCCCAGCTCTCGGGCCCCAGTAAATTGATCATTCCAAAGCAAGGATGCACGTGAACCTCTCCAAGCGACATGCCCCAGACTGCTCTCAGGTGGTTTTCAAACTGATCCGTGGAGCAAGCGTTTTGGGTATAATGACCGCTGTTGTGGACGCGTGGGGCAATCTCATTGACCCAGAGTTTTCCCTGAGCAGACTCAAAGAACTCCAAAGCAAAGACCCCCTTGAGCCCGGTTTTCTGAGCCAATTTCTGAGCCCAGTCATGAGCCTGAGTTTGGAGTTCAGAGGAAACCCCAAAGGCCTGAGCAGGACCCAGAACTTGGGAGCACACGCCCTGATGTTGCTCGGAGATCACCAGGGGATAGGTCATAAACTGACCGGCCTGGGATTGAACACCCAAGATGGCCAGTTCGCGTTGAAAGACCACCCGAGGTTCAGCATAAATATCGCTTCCTCGCTCTTTTGCGCCTTGAAAAAACGCCTCGAGCTTCTGAGTGGACTGGGCGGCGTCTTGGGCGCTAAAAAAGAGGACACCTTTTCCATCGTAGCCCTGACGAGACCACTTAAAAACGCACTGACCTTTCCAAGACTGAAGGCACTGATGAACTTCCCGGGAAAACTGGCCCCAGGAGCGACTCAAGACACGAAACTCAGGCGTCGGAATGCCTAGGTTTTTTAACGTTCTCTTTTGCGACACCTTGTCTTGGAGCAGTTGAAGCACGGAGAGATCAGGAGCAAAGCGAACATCAAAGCCCTGGGCTTGAGCTCGCAGGAGATCACAGTCGACAAATTCATTCTCAAACACAACGAGATCCACTTGAGAGAAGAAATGCCTGAGGGCTGCCTCATCATCCATGGCACCTAGGACCACATCTCGGTGAACTCGGGCAGCAGGTGCCTCAGCGCTTTCTGCAAAAATCACGGGCCTCATTCCCATCCGGGCAGCCGCATGAGCTAACATCAAGGCTAGTTGTCCGCCGCCTAGAATACCCACTCGGTTTTTCAAGCGTCTTGAAGTGTCCATCTCAGGGCCCACTCTAACTTGAGCCGAGATCAGAACTCAACAGGAAGGCATAGACAAAGAAGCAAAATCGCAGCTCTGCTCTTCTTCCTCAAAAAGAGGGGAGGCTTTTCGGACTTGAAGACTCCTGAGGTTCTCTGAGCGCTGGACGAAACCATGAACCCTCAGAAAAGCCGTAGTCTCGAGTAAAACACGATACTTTTCAAACACCTGGAGCGAAAAAATCAAATCCGCAAACCCCCACTCGTCTTCTAAAGTCGCAAACATCGTGCCTTTTGCGCTCGGAGGTCTTTGCCGAATGATGATCAACCCAGCTAAGGAAACCCAAGACGAACTCACAGCCTGCCTGAAGCTCTGTGTGGTGGTTTTTGGCAGTTTCCTTCTCCAGCTAGGCTCTTGTCTCAATGCCCACATAGGGTGCCCTTGAACAGAGAGTTGATAGGCTTCATGATCTGAACTGATGGCTTCATAGGGACTCAGGGGTTGAAATGGAAGAAAAGAGGAATTGTGATTGGAGCGAAAAAAAGGAAAAAGACTCAACTGCACTTCTTTGAACTCAGGCCGCTGAAAATTACTTTCTCCCTGATTTCTCAGACCTCGGAGGCTCAGAATTTCCCACAGGGCTTGCCGCTGAGTGAGCCCAAAGCAAGAAAACGCATTTCCCCAGGCCAAGCGATTCAGAAGACGAACGGAGAGATTCGTTCTTAAAACAAAATCCAATAAGCTTTCAAACGCTCTTAAGCGCCTGGCTTGAACAATCCCCTCTCCCTGAGCTTGGGTTAACCCTTGAAGCATGCGCCACCCCAACTGCACCGAGCCCTGATGAACCGTACAATCCCACTCGGAATCATTGGGATGAACAGAGAAAACCCGAACCCGCTGGCGCTTCACTTCCTCAACAAGCGTGGAGGAGGAATAAAACCCCATGGGCTGAGAATTCAACAACGCGCACGTAAACTGAGCCGGATAGTGACACTTCAAATACGCTGAAGCATAGGCCAATAGAGCAAACGAGGCGGCGTGAGACTCAGGAAACCCATACTCAGCAAATCCTTGGATCTGCTGAAAGATCTGCTGCACAAACTGCTCGCTTAGGCCCTTACGTAAAAGCCCTTGCATCAGCCTTCTTCCAATGGAATCCACCGAGCCAGTGGATTTCCAAGCCCCAATGGCTCGCCTGAGCTGATCAGCTTCTCCAGGAGTAAAATCAGCCATCACCATCGCAATCTTCATGATTTGCTCTTGAAACAAGGGCACCCCTAGCGTCCTGTTTAAAATGGGCTCCAGCCTAGGATCTGGACTCTCTGCGCTTTGCAAACCCCGACGTCTTCTTAAATACGGGTGCACCATCTGTCCTTGAATGGGTCCAGGGCGAACGATGGCCACTTGAACCACGAGGTCATAAAAGGTCTCGGGTAAAAGCCTTTTTAACATGCTCATCTGAGCACGAGACTCAATTTGAAAAACCCCTACAGTCTCTGCTCGTCGAATCATCTCATAGGTTTTGGGATCCTCTGGAGGGATGCTGGCTAGAGTGAGCGGAGGATGCACTTGCTCTAAGGTTTTTCGAAGGGCCGAGAGCATGCCTAAGGCAAGGATGTCGACTTTTAATAAGCCCACGATCTGTAAATCTTCCTTATCCCATTGAATGATACTTCGTCCGGGCATGCGAGCAGGCTCCACAGGGACGATCTCAATGATGGGAGTGGCCGATAGGGTAAAACCTCCTGAGTGAATGGAGAGGTGGCGAGGCACGCCTTGAAGTTCTTGAGCTAACGCCGCTGCTACTTCCGGGTGCTCTTGAACCCTCTTTTCACCTAAAACTTTTTTAACATCCCGAAGCGCCGACTTCGTACGATAAGTGATCACCGCAGAGACCATACCGGCTCGGTGACGTCCATACTTTTCATAAATATGCTGAATCACCTCTTCTCGACGCTCATGCTCAAAGTCCACATCAATATCGGGAGGCTCCCCACGCTCTGCTGAAATGAACCGTTCAAAAAGAAGGTTCATTCGAACGGGATCAATAGCCGTGATTGCTAAACAATAACAAACCACTGAGTTTGCAGCTGAACCTCTGCCTTGAAACAGGATTTTTTTTCGTTGCGCAAACTCCACGATTTCCCAAAGAGTGAGAAAGTAGTGTGAAAACTCCAATTGCTCAATGAGTCTCAACTCATGTTCTAGCTGCGCGGAAACGTCATCAGGCACGCCACAAGGATAGCGATTCTGCGCACCTTGCCAGGTGAGTTTTTCCAAGTAACTTTGTGCCGTTTCGCCTTGAGGAATCCATTCGGAGGGATAGGTGTACTTCAACTCGGAGAGAGAAAACTCACACTGAGAGGCCACCTTTTGAGTCTGCTCTAAAGCCTCAGGTAAGTCCTGAAACAGGATCTGCATCTGCGCTGCTGATTTGAGGTAGCGCTCGGAGTTGGAGAATACCTCATGACCCACTTCATCTAAAGAGCAGTTTTGCCCAATTGCAGTCAATGTGTCTTGGAGTCGCTTTCGTTGGGGAACATGAAAATGCACGTCATTCGTCGCTAAAAGAGGAAATCCATGGCGACGTTTTAAGTCCAAGGCCAACTGCGTTCGAAAGGAGTCACCTCCATCCAAGACTCGGGACAAAGCCAGAGCCAGATTCTGCTCAAACACCTGCTTTAACTCAGAATAAGGAAGCTCTCTGGATTGAGGCAGCGCTGGCCCCGGAACCGGAAGGAGAGCCACAAGCCCTGAGCGCTCAGATCTGTTCATGAGCTCCAAAAATGGCTCCCATAACAAGCGGGCCTCTGATTTTTTCTGATGACTGGCCGTGAGGAGCCGACACAAAAGAGCGTAACCTGCTCGATTCTTAGCCAAAAGCGGGAGAATGAAACTGGAGTTCTGAACCAGGGGATTTTCCAGCGTTAACTCGGCTCCCACAATCAGCTTAAGCCCCCGATGCAAGCGACTCTCTTGTACCGCCTTTGGGATTCCATACACCCCATTTCGATCCGTGATGGCGAGGGCAGAAAGCCCAAGTTCTGAGGCCCTTTGGACCATTTCCTGAGGACTTGAGGCTCCCTTTAAAAACGAATAGTGCGTTCGACACATCAGCTCGGCATACATCCCTAAAACCCTTCACTCAATCAAAGTAGCCATGGAGAAAAAAAACCGGAGGATTTTGGTTTCGATCCAAAAAAACCCAAAGCTCCTCTCCCGTTTCCGTGCTCACTTGATAGTAGTCCCTGTGAAAACCTTGCATTTGAGGATCCCTCCACCACTCACCTGCAATGCGCTCCAGCGCGGACCACTTTCGAGCCTTCCATGTCTTCCCCTGCACTTGGATCTGATGAGGATGTGAAAGACGAAAGGGCTGTGGCTTTTTTAAAACCCGAGTGGGTCTCAGCCCAATCACCCTGCGAGTCTCCGAGCTCAGGCCTTGCCCTGTTTCTTGATTCTTTTCTTCTGCTGCTACGGATCCGCTGGCCTGCTCAAACGGGTCTGCTGCATTCTTCACCCCCCTGCCCTCATGGAAGTTCCTCAAATTCCATGAAGAAAAGCCCTCTTCCTTCCCCCATGCCCCCTCAGGCAAGTACCGATTCACCGGAGCCGCCAAAAACACATGCTCCTTTCCCAATCGAACCACCAAGCGATTGACCCAAGCCTCCCAGCGCTCCTGCTCTTCTTCTTGTTGACTGAAAAAATTCTTTTGCGCCTGATTTCCAGGCACCCCCTCTTGGACCTCCAACTCCACTCTCTCCAGAGGAGCCGACAGAGACGACGCCTGAAGATCTGAAAAAATTCTCTCTTGGATCACAGGCATCACCGATGAAGTCGACCCCTGGGGAAAAGCAAAAGCCACGCTCCACGTTCGATTTCGAACCTCAACCGTCGACCAACCCTTCAGCAGCACTCGAACCTCAATCCGAACGGCTCTTTGCCCTAAGCCTCGAAGCCTCGCCATGGCTCGGTCCACCAAACCCTTCAGCACAAAGAGCAAAGCCTCCCCTCCCACCTCTTCCTCGAGATCCTGAGTCTCCATGATCCGCTCAGGCACTTCCCATGCAGGCCAAGCCCAAAGAAAATGCCCATGGACTCGAGCACGCATCTCAAGCCCCTTCTCACCAAAACGCGAAGCCAGCGTGTCTTGTGGAAGCGCTAAAAAATCCCCCAACGTCTTCAATCCCAGCTTTTTTAAAACCTCCCTCATGTGCAGAGCACACGCGTGCAAGTCAGCATCCCATTGAAAGGGGCTTGCATAATCCAATAACGCATCTAAGAGCAGGGCTTGCCTATGGGACCCTAAAAACTCAGAGCCCTGGATTCGAGCCAAAGCAAGAGCCGTCGGTGCATCCGTTGCAAAGCCCATCTGAACTCGGACCCCAAAGCGCTTGGCTAAAGCCTCCACTCTGCGCTTAAAACCCGTCTCTGAGTACAACTTACGACACGCCGAAAGATGAAGGAACACGCCTTGTTCCCCTCTGAGAGCAATTTGCGGCGTCCATCGATAACAAGCCTGAGCAAAGAGGCGCAGATCAAAGGGCCGATGAGCTTCATCAAAAGGCCCTTTTGCCTCGCCGTGGGGTTCTTTTTTCGTCTCTAAAAGACAACAGGCAATCCAAGGTTGAGACTGAATGAAATCCATACAGATGTATGGCATTTAGCGGAGGAGATTCCCACAAATCAAGAAGATTCCCTTTTGGCCCCTGAAAAAAATGAGCTTGCTCAATCCGAGCTCGAGGGAGAAGCTGTGGAAAACGAAGAGGAAACCTCCTCTCAAAAAGATAAAAAACCACAAAATCAAAAAGGTAATTGCATGCTCCTCAAACTCATTCGAAGCCTCTTAGGTCAAATCATTTTAGGTTTAGATGGGGTCTTTCAGCCCAAGCCGATCCAGCGCTCTCAGGAAGCTCAGCTTCTCCTCGATGCTCAAACAAAAAAGTTGAGTCTTTATGAATTCAAGGCCTGCCCGTTCTGCGTCAAAGTACGACGAGTGATTAAAAAACTGGGTTTAAAAATTGAGCTCAGAGATGCACAAGGAAACCCCTCATATCGCCAGGAGCTGATTGAAAAAGGAGGGATGTTGCAGGTTCCTTGCCTGAGAATTGAAAAAGACTCTGGAGAAGTCCAATGGCTGTACGAATCGGACGATATTATTCAACTCTTAAAAAAACAATTCGCTTAAAAAAGACTGAGCTACGAATCCAGTGATCTGATCGAGTGATTCCTCAGAGTTCAATCTCATTGACTGCTAACTCTCCCATTTGACCCCAGGAACTTCACACTCATGGAGGTTACATCATGCCCTACTGCGCTCAAATCCAAGGAGAACGATTCACCTTCACAGGATTACGAGAACTCTTAGCCAAAGCCTCTCCCGCGCGTTCTGCTGATGAACTCGCAGGAATTGCTGCTCAATCCGAACGCCAACGAGCCGCAGCTCAAATCGCACTGGCTCAAGTTCCTCTGAAGCACTTTTTAACCGACTTTGTGATCCCCCCTGAGAGCGATGAAATCACCCGCCTAATCCTCAAACAGCACTCGATGGAGCTTTTTTCCTCGATTTCCCATTTCACAGTAGGAGAGCTGAGAGACTGGCTATTATCAAACGAAGTGAGAGCTGAACAGCTCAGACGGATTCGCTTTGCTCTTACTGCTGAAATGGTGGCTGCCGTCTCTAAACTCATGCGCATTCAAGATTTAATCTCCGTTGCCCACAAGTGTGAAGTCATCACTTCTTTTCGAAACACCCTGGGACTCAAAGGAAGACTCTCCACACGCCTACAACCCAATCATCCCACCGATGATCCCAAAGGAGTGCTGGTGAGCGTTTTAGATGGACTCTTATTGGGCAGTGGAGATGCGGTCATTGGGATTAACCCGGCGTCTGACCACCCCGAGCGGATTGGAGAACTTTTGCTACTTTTTGATGAAATGCGTCTGCGCTTTGAGATTCCCACCCAATCCTGCGTCTTAACCCATGTGACAAGCAGCATCGATGCGATCGCCTCGGGCTACCCAGTTGATCTTGTTTTTCAATCCATTGCAGGATCTCAAAAAGCCAATGAAGCGTTTGGCTTTAATCTTCAGACTTTACGTGAAGCCCATCAAGCCGCACTTGAACTCAAACGAGGCACAGTGGGCAATCAGTGTATGTATTTTGAAACAGGCCAGGGCTCAGCTCTCTCCTCGGATGCTCATTTTGGTGTGGACGCACAAACGATGGAAGTCAGAGCCTACGCCGTGGCTCGGGAATTTGACCCTTTACTGGTCAATACCGTGGTGGGCTTCATTGGCCCAGAATACCTGTTCAATGGAAAACAAATTATTCGAGCTGGACTTGAAGATCACTTCTCAGGAAAGCTCTTAGGATTACCCATGGGATGCGACATTTGTTACACGAATCACACTGAAGCGGATCAAGACGACATGGATGTTTTGCTCACCTTACTGGGATCAGCAGGATGCAATTACATCATGGGTGTTCCAGGCACTGATGATATCATGCTCAACTACCAAAGCACCTCGTTTCATGATGCTCTGTACTGTAGAAACCTTCTCGGCTTAAAACCTGCCCCTGAATTTGAGGAGTGGTTAATGCGAATGAAAATCTGGGATTCAGAAAAAAATCAGCTTTTTGACCCCTCTCACACTCAAGCTCAACTGAAAACTCAACTTCAGTGGATTCACTCTCAAATTGGACTTTAATCATGTCACAAGAACTCTCAACAGCCAGCCCATGGACCACGGCTCGAGTGGGACTCGAACGCAAGGGAAACTCCATTTCGACGCGCGAGCAGCTCAAACTCAAATGGGATCATGCAGCAGCAAAAGACGCTGTGCAATCCGTGTGGGACTGGCAGCTCACTCAATCCGAGTTGCACGCAATGCAGAGGCCTACCCTACGTGTCAGTTCGCAGATCAATACCCGCTTGGACTTTTTAAAACGACCGGATCTCGGAAGAAAATTAAATCCGAATGAAATCCCAAGTCTGCAGGCATTATCCCAAACAGAGGACCTAAAGCCTTGGGATCTGGCTATCACACTGTCCGATGGACTATCGGCTCTAGCGATTCATCGTCATGGGGTGGCATTTTTGCAGCAGTTCTTCTCGACTCTCCAGCAGCCACTTCGGATTGCACCCTTAGTTCTGGCTCCGTACTCTCGAGTTGCCCTCTCCGATGAGGTGGGCTACCACCTGAAGGCCCGTTTAAGCGTCATTCTCATTGGGGAGAGACCTGGGCTGAGCTCACCTGATAGTTTAGGAATTTATCTCACCTATGCTCCACTACCCGGAACTCAAGACTCTTCGCGCAACTGCATCTCCAACATTCGACCGCCTCATGGACTCTCCTATGAGGCAGCTGCTCATAAGTTGACCTACTTAGTTCAACAGAGCCTTGCGCGACAACTCTCGGGAGTTCAGCTGAAGGATCAAAGCACTCAGCCATTTCAGAGGCTCAGTGAAGAATTCCAAACGCCTCAGACACCTCCCCTCGTGATGGAGCCCAAGGCCACACCTCATTCCGTTTAAATGCTTTTTAGAATTTTCTGCAGCTCTTCGACTCGACCAAGGACAACGCTCACCGCTTGAGAATCTCCCGGAAAAAGAGGCGTCAGAGCTGCTTCCAATTGATCTAAATCCAAGTCGTAAATATGATTTCTCACTCTCTGCATCGCGGGAGTTTCTTCTAAGAGGTAATGAAGGGGGTCTGTTGCTTTTTCATAGCAAGAGCAATCTAAACGAAAAGAATACCCGTTATCAATTGCAATCACACGATCCAATGAGGGCCAGTATAGAAAATTTTCCTCCTTACGATCAATATTTCCAATCACGTAATCTAGGATCGCAAGATGACCGAAGTTCTTAGCCCGCAAATGAGATTTTGAACCGGACTCCATATTTTTGACTAAAACCTGAATTGACCCAAAATAGGACCCCCACTCTCTTTTCAGAGTCATGGGTACGATATTGGTTCCTAAAAACTGATCCACCACATAGGCCGCTGCTTCAGCGTTTACATTGGACCAAGCCAAACCCTCATCCACGCCTGTTTTATAAATAGTCATGATCGAATCGATTTCAAAAACCTTTTTTTTTGTTGACCCACCCAATGAAAGGGGAGTGAGCTTTAAGCTTCCCTCAGACAAAAGACTTTTAAGTTGCAACTTGAGTTGTTTAGATTGTTCGAGCAAGCTTGGATCCTGCGACTCATCTAAGACCCAGATAGCTTCTTGAATCCGATTTTCTTTCACGAGGCCCTGAGCTAAAGCTTGTGTTTGACGAACCGTAGCTTGCTGTTCCTCAAAGGACAGCCAAGGATCAAACTTCGTTTGTTCTTTACGAAACTGTATGACTTTTTTAGGGTCAATTCCGCAATGACTGTGAATTTGACTCTTCCAAATCGACCGGACAGGCTCGTCTAATGTAGCGTCACTCAAGTGAAGAGAGTCTGAAAAACTCACACACCCGGAGAGCCCGAAGAGCCCGAAGAGCCCGAAGAGCCCGAAGAGCAGGAACACCAAAAGACTCTGTTTTCTTTTCACGGATCTTTCCCTCATCTAAAACCAATCTCAGAAGAAAGAATCAAGAAGAGGACAGCAATATAAAATATTTTATTTAGTTTGTAAATATAAAATAATTTTTAAAAGATTTTGAAAAGAAAAAACTAAACCTACTTTAAACTACTGAAAGGAAAGGCTCTCTGCGCTTCATCTAAATCTTAAGTAAACCTCAAGTAAATCTTAAGTAAAGCATAATCACAGAATCCAATGAAGCTTAGGACTCAGATAGGAGATCCTAGCTAACTCTGGGAAAAGTAGATCAAACTAGAGATCTCCTCAAGTGCACTGAGCAGAAAAAAGATCCGGCAGAAAAAAAATCACGACTACTCAATTCAACGATCTTCATTTCAACGAAAAAATTGACTCTTCAAGCGCCCAGTAGAACGTAACGAGTGCTCCAGGGAAAGCTGGATTTGACCTCCCTGCTTTTCGACCCCAAGCTGAAGTAAAATCGCCCAAGCACCGCACTGAGTTCGTTGTTCTGAAAGGAGAAAAACAATACTTCCGGCCCGTTTAGTTGCAATTTGCAAACGACGCAAATTCGTTTCTGAAAGAATGAAGGAATTCAAAACCACCACTTCAAAAATCTGGGCTTTTAAGCCCTGAAGAGCAACCCAGGGACCTTCTGAAGACTCCACAAACAAGACTCGATTCAAGGAGACGCGCTCTTGGAGCATCCGATTGGGATAAAACGTAAACTCCTGCTCAATCCAAAGAACTGAAAGTTCGGGATGCTCCGCTAGGAATTTTAAGACAACTTCTGTCTTTCCACAGCCTAAAGGAGAGCTCAGCTCCGTTAGCGCACCTCGGGGAATCCCTCCTGAGAAAAGGGAAAAAGGCAATGAATCCCGGAAGCTGAGAGGAGTTGCGCGAGGAAAATCTGCTAAAAATTCGGTCCATTTTTGATTTGAAATACTGCCCATACGGGCGTATGGTACCTCAACTCTGATGGAGATCACATGCCCAATTTAACTTCTTTATCACCCAAGCAAGCCAAGGTCTTAGCCTTCATCGAAAGTGAAATCGCTCGAACGGGTCGACCGCCTACGTATCGAGACATTGCTCAGGGCTGTGGTTACGAAGCCGTAGGCACGGTTCAAGATCACATTCGAGCATTAATGAAAAAAGGGATGCTTCAAAAAGAGCGCGGCTTAGCGCGGGGGCTGCAACTGACGCATCGTTCCTGCTCTATGGACATTCCCATTTTAGGAATGGTTCCTGCGGGCAAACCGACGGAAGCCTTTGAAAACACGTTAGGTTACCTCTCGGTTCCCTCGAACTTAAGTCGCCTGAGTGCTTCTTCTCGGGGCAGTGAAGGACCGAGTTCACTTTATGCCTTAAAAGTCAAAGGCTTCAGTATGAAGGATGCCGGAATCCTCGAGGGAGACTATGTCATTGTTAAAAAGCAAAGCCATGCAGAAAATGGAGAAATCGTTGTCGCTCTCCTTGACGGAGAAGCCACGGTGAAGATTTTTGAAAAAAAGAGCCATTCGGTTCGTCTCCTTCCCGCCAATCCCGAGTTCTCACCCATTGAGTGCTCTTGGGATGCTGAGAACCTAATTCAAGGAAAAGTGTTAAGCGTTCAACGATACTATGGAACCGCAGCAGGAGCACCGTGAAAAGCCCAGATCTCGGAAGAATCTGCTTGCCGAGTGAGCTCTGAACCGCTAGTGTCGCCGACCATGCGTCAACCCCCTTCCCCCCCTCGCTCACCCCAGACTGATCCCGCTCACTTGAGTTCGCTTCATTTAAAAAAAAATATAAAAAATAGTAAAAAACCCACCCCAGAAGAAGCCGCTGGTGTTTGCCCCCGGTGCTCTAAACTTCAGGATCTGTGCGTTTGCTCCAAGATTCGTCCTTTAAAAACTCAACTCCAGGTCCTCATCCTGCAACACCCCCAAGAGCCCGACAAGCATTTAGGAACGGCTCGAATCGCTCACCTGGCTCTGCCCTCGTCCACCTTAAAAGTGGGCCTGTGTTGGCCCAATCTCTCGCAGGCTTTAGGCAAACCCGCACAAGCAGGTCGATGGGCCGTGCTCTATCTGGGCAGTGGAATCCAAGGAGAATCGCCATCCACGGATCGCCTGCAATTTGTCTCCAAAAAGGGACTTCCACTGGACCCCCCTGAAGAACTCGAAGGGCTCGTTCGCCTCGCGCAGGGCGATCGCGACGCTGAAGGCGGCGATGAAGCCGTCGATGCGGCCCTGCTTCACGAACTGGAATGCAGCCGGGTTGTTGCCGACCGCCTCGCGCGGCGTCTCGGACGGGCTGACGCCGGCCGAGCCGAGCATCAGGTCGAGG
>JBMSSC010000065.1:0-14862 GCA_049424145.1 Bdellovibrionia bacterium | reverse complement strand
GTTAACGGGAATTTTCCCAAAGTCGCGCAATCAAGTGGTAGAGACCATCCCTCTTGAGTTGGTGAAATGCATGGAAAAAGAAAATTCCTCAAACTGTGGCCTGCTGCAGCTAAAACACACAGGCGACATCCACCAGTTTTATGGTGAGAACTACGGATACAAATCCGGGCTGAATCGGTCGATGGTCGCTCACCTTCACAAAAAGGTACAACAAATCTGCAATCAGTACTCACTCATTCCAGGAGATCTGGTCATTGACATAGGCTCAAATGATTCGACGACCCTCCAGGCCTATCCGAAACACCTCACTCTGGTTGGTATCGATCCCACCGGAGTTAAATTTAAGGATAATTATCCAACTCACATTCGCCTGATCCCAGATTTTTTTTCGGCAAGTGTCGTCGAGTCTACCTTTCCTGGCTGTAAAGCTAAAGTCGTTACCTCCTTTTCGATGTTTTACGATCTAGAGGACCCCATGGGTTTTATGCACCAGATTCACAAGATCCTCGCCGATGATGGAGTTTGGGTATTTGAGCAGAGCTATATGCCATTGATGATTCAGAGAGACTCATACGATACCATTTGCCATGAGCACCTGGAGTACTACGGCCTGAAGCAGATCTATTGGATGACTCAAAGGGTCGGTCTAAAAATTCTAGATATCGAATTCAATGATGTCAATGGGGGTAGTTTCTCGATTACGGCTGCCAAAAATGAGTCGAAATATCCTGCCAATTTGAAACAAATCGAAGACATCCTATCTCAAGAGAAAGCAGAGGGTTATTCAACTCCACGCCCATTTGAAGCGTTTAGAAACAGGACCCACGAGCATCGGGTTGTGATTCAAAAGTTCTTCCGGGAGGCTCAGGTCTCTAGAAAAAAAGTTTTGGGCTATGGCGCATCAACTAAGGGCAACGTTCTCCTTCAGTGGTGTCAACTCTCCGAAGGGCTATTGCCAGCAATTGCTGAGGTAAACCCAGATAAATTTGGTTCTTTTACACCTGGGACTCTCATCCCGATCATCTCAGAAGAGGAAGCAAAAAGTAGAAAGCCAGATTACTTATTCGTACTGCCGTGGCATTTTAAAGAAAATATTCTTTCGCGGGAAATTCAGCTCAGAAAAACAGGGGTTCAATTTGTTTTTCCCCTTCCAAAGCTCGACATCGTTTAATGAGAATTCTATGACCAAAGAGAGTCAGAAATGAGCACAGCGATCATCCTGGGAAGCTCAGGTCAGGATGGAATCCTCTTAGGTGAGCTGCTATCGAATAAAGGCTACAAGGTCATTGGTGTAGGCGACTCGTCTGAGTGGGATATTACACAGCCAAAGCGGGTTAGAGAGCTCATCCTTTCGGTGAAACCATCAGAAATTTACCACCTAGCAGCGATTCATCATTCGTCTGAAGAATCTGGCTCAGAGAATTCAGATTTTACAAGAAGGACGTTTGAGGTTAACTTCCACTCCCTTATTCACTTTTTGGAATCAATCCGAAACGATTCTCCTAAAACACGCATTTTTTATGCAGCTTCATCCCATATTTTTGGCCATCCATCTGCAGCCATTCAATGCGAATCGACTCCATTAAGACCAGACTCAAGCTATGCCATTTCAAAGGCAAATGGACTATTGGCTTGTCGAAAGTTTAGAAAAAAATATGGTCTATTTGCTTCCGTGGGAATTCTCTATAATCACGAATCCAACTTGAGAAGTGAAAAATTTCTCTCCATGAAGATTATCAAAACCGCTCTTGCGATCCGATCCGGTCAGCAGGATCATTTGGTAATTGGAGATCTCAACGCTACAATCGACTGGGGATATGCTGGGGACTATGTCGAAGCCATGTATCGCATATTACAACTCCCGACAAGTGATGAATTTATCGTGGCAACCGGAGAGGGGCATACTGTACGGGAGTTTATTCAGATTGTATTTGATAGCCTTGATTTAGATCCAGAAAAATATGTCCGCCAAGACCCATCCATATTAACTCGGAGAGGTCCTGTGCGCATTGGAGATCCTGCCAAGCTGATTCGTCAAACCGGCTGGAAGCCGATGTTTAAATTTGAAGAAATGGTCAAAATGTTACTAAAAATAGAATCGAGTAAGAAAGCAAAGTGACCTATGGTTAAAGATTCTCCGGCTCAGATTCGACGTCCACTAGTCTTTATTCCCACCTATAATGAGAAAGACAATGCACCCAAACTCTTCTCAGAGATACAAGCTCTTGGTCTCGATCTAGACATCCTATTCATCGATGACAATTCTCCTGATGGAACCGGGGAGATTCTTCAGATCCTATCCAAATCCCATTCTCAACTTCACGTTGTCAACCGAAATGGCAAACTGGGGATCGGCAGTGCCCATTTGGAGGGCATTCACTGGGCCTACCAACACGGCTATCAGACGCTAATCACCATGGATTGTGATTTTACTCATCATCCATCTAAGATTTTTGATATTCTAAGAGCCGCACAGGGAGGAACCGAGGACATCGTCGTTGGATCTCGCTATCTTCAAAAAGGAAGCCTGACGGGATGGAACCTCATTCGTCGCTTCTTAACCTATGCCGGACATTTTGCGACGAAAACTTTCTTAAACATACCTTATGATGCCACAGGGGGGTTCAGACTCTACAAGCTCAATCAGATCCCCCAGGATTCTTTCCACTTGATTACCTCAAGAGGTTACTCTTTCTTCTTTGAAAGCCTATACTTTCTGCATCTGAGTGGATTGAAAGTGCGAGAAATTCCGATTACTTTGCCTCCACGGACCTATGGTCATTCAAAGATGGACTTTGGAGAGATCAAGCGCAGCATTCAACTTCTATTTACCCTCTACATTAGAACCATTTTAAGCCGTGAGAAATATCTCAAGACAAAACCAAGCCCTTCAAATGAGCTGGAGCAATCTTACCAAGATGATCGCAATTGAGGGATTTACTGTTGGATCAAAAAAAGGGGAATCTGGACGCCTCTAGGCGAATGTCACTGAAATCAGCGCAAGTCATCACCTGAAGACGTGCCAGGTGGACTCTAAAAAAAAACCGTCACTCCCACACGTCTTAAAGCGGTCTTCTAGTCAGATTCCTAAAGGCCTCGGTCGTTAGACACCGGAAGAGACTCCCTCGCTTGACGCTTTTTCATTTCTCTAAAGCGACTTAAGCGCTTCTCGGTAAGCATTCTCAAAAATCGCCAAGCCCTGACCGGGAGAACTAGCCCGCCCCGGCTGCGCCGTCCACTCTGGATGAGCCGTCCAACGAATAAAACCCTCGGGGTGAGGCATCAGACCTAAAATCCTACCTGAGGGATCACAAAGACCCGCTAACGACTCTTGGCTTCCGTTGGGGTTGACGCGGTACTTCAGGCACGTCATACCGAGGCGATCCATTTTCTCAAGCGTCTCGGATTTACGACTGGGAGCAATGACAATCCGGCCTTCTCCATGACGGATGGGCAAATCCATGTCCCCTACCCCACTCAGCCAAAGACTGCGCGTCCCATGAGGCATGACTTGAGTCCATGCATTCATGAACTTACCATTTAAATTATGGGTAATCGACACTTCGCTGCCAAACACCCCAAGACGAATGAGGGCTTGAAACCCGTTACAAATCCCAAGAACAAGGCCACCTCGGCTCACGTAAGTGGGTAAATCCCAGCGCAAACGATGCTGGAGTTTTAAAGCGAGAACCTTCCCTGAGCTCAGATCATCGCCAAAGGAAAAACCTCCAGGAAGCGCAAGAGCTGAGTACTCAGACGAGAGCTGGTCCAATTTCACCTGTCGAAGGATGAGATCATTTAAGTGGGCTAATTCCACATCAAACTTAGCTTTTTGAAAAGCTTGAGCCGTCTCCAGCTCACAATTGATCCCATCGCCTGCGATGACTAATACTTTTGGATTTCGATGCACCATGGGGTCTGCTCCTTATTCCCAATATCCTTGTTTCACCCAAGCGGAGCGCAGCGCTTGGACCTCCACACGGAGAGCGGCAGAGGAAGCGCTACCCGGGTCCTTCATTCCTAAATTCACCTCAAGGGAGTCCTTGGCTTGAATCACTCCCAGTCTTCGATAGGGAATCCCCAAATCATCCCACTCTGACTCCAGTGCCTGCACATCTTCTGCTGCGGCTGAGGCGATGAACGTATGAAACCCCTCACCAAATGCATACTCCCAAGGGTTACAATCGGGAGGAAACTCAAGTGAAGCTCCCAAACCCCGAGCAAGGCAACTTTCTGCCACAGCCGTGAGCAATCCTCCATCTGAAACGTCATGAAGTGATTTGAGTTTTGAGGTTAAGCGCCCACTGGCTCCCCCCAGCCAGCTGTAGATGCGTCGAGCCATCTTCCAGGAAGGTAACCCCACTCGCAGCGAACCGAACCCTGACAAAGGCGCGGGGCTTAGGTGAGCTTGAAACTCCGAGCCCAAAAGACCAAAATTGGCTTCCCCGAGGACAAAGATCACATTTCCTACGGATTTAAAGTCTGCCGATCGCGCCTGCGTGATGTCAGCAACTTTAGCCACAGCGGTCATTAAGAGGGTGGGAGGAACGGAGATATGGACCGGCTCGGAATCCCGAAATCCCCTGAAATCGTTTTTCATGCTGTCTTTACCTGAGATCAGAGGTACAGACAAAGCCAAGCAAGCTTCCCTCAGTCCGTAGCAGGCTCTCACCAGCCAGGCGGTCTTCAACGGATCCCCCACAGGATCGGGCCAGCAGAAATTATCGACTAACGCTAAGACCGACTCAGGGAGTCCATACTCAGCTCCCACGCACAGGACGTTTCGAATGGCTTCATCGACCGAGGCCTGCGCCATGAGGTAGGGATCGATCTCAGACAGATGAGGATGAACCCCAGATCCGACACTGATCCCTGCATTCGAGGTGGCTTTGGGCTTGATGACTCCCCCATCGTTGGGCCCACTGGAGGACTGAGGAGTCCCTAGCCCCACGGTGTGAAGGGGCTTAATCACCGAGGTGCCTTGAACTTCATGATCATACTGACGAATGAGCCATTCTTTTGAGGCAATATTGGGTCTTCCCAAGAGTCCTAAAAGAACTTGAGCGCCGCCTTCCTCTGAACTGGAATCAAAGGGCTTCATCTCTCGACTGCTTCCTTCAGAAACCCATTGAGCAGGTGGGGTCCAGCGGGCTTTTAACTCAAGCCTTGGAACGCCTTCGTGCAAGAAATCCAAATCTAAGTAGGCCACGCGCTGATCTTCGTAAGTGATTTCAAAGCGCCCTGAATCCGTAAACTCACCCAGATCACTGACCTCAACTCCACGGGCAAAGGCTAGGTCAAAAAACTCAGACACATGAACCACAGGCACCGCAACCGTCATTCGCTCCTGCGACTCGCTCACAATGAGCTCAAACGGCTTCAACCCAGGGTACTTCGTTTTAGCCCGACTCACATCCATTTTAGCCCCACCGGAGAGCTTAGCCATTTCCCCCACAGAGGAGGAAAGCCCGCCTGCGCCGTTATCCGTAATGGCGCGATAAAGACCACGATCACGCGCTTCCAGCAAAAAATCGGCCATTCGCTTTTGGGTGATCGGATCACCGAGCTGAACTGCCGAGGAGGGGGCTTGAGCATCGAGGGCTAACGACGAGAAGGTGGCTCCATGAATCCCATCTTTCCCGATTCTGCCACCCACCATGCAGATGTGATCGCCGGGGAGGACTTGTTTGGTCTGACACTCCACCCCCGCACTGCGCTTCGGCATGAATCCCGCAGTTCCGCAATACACCAGGGGTTTTCCTAGGTACCGCTCGTCAAACACCAAGGCCCCATTGAGGGTGGGGATTCCACTCTTATTCCCGCCGTGCTCAACCCCACGTCTGATTCCGTCTAAGATCCTGCGGGGATGAAAAATTTGATCAGGAAGCCCTTTTGAATAATCGGGGGGAGCCACGCAGAACACATTGGTATTGAAGATGGGCTTGGCTCCAAGGCCACAGCCTAGAATATCTCGATTCACTCCGACAATTCCAGTCAGCGCGCCTCCATACGGATCTAAAGCCGAAGGCGAGTTATGGGTTTCAACTTTCATACAAAACGCATCTTCCTCGTCAAAGGCACAGATCCCTGCGTTATCGGAGAATACGGAGAGAAGCCAGGGCTTGGGGATTTCAGCGGTTGTCCCCGCAATGGTGCTCTGAAAAAGACCATCAATGGTTTTGGGGATTAAACTCTTTCCAGCCTCTTCGTACTCAATCTGAGCATTGAAAATTTTATGCTTACAGTGCTCGGACCAGGTTTGAGCCAGAATTTCCATCTCAGCATCGGTGGGATCGGAAAGACCAATCCCCGAGCGTCTCTCAATGACTTGGGGATCCATAAAATACGCCCGAATGGCCTGCAATTCCTTTAAGTTTAAGGCCCAGAGTTTTTGCTGGCTGAGTTTTTCTAAATCGGCATCACTGAGATCCCCTAAGCGGAACGTCTCCACTTGACTTGAGGATCGAAGAGGAACTCTCGGCAAATCGTACTTGATTCTCTCCTGATGAAATCGATCATTTTTTTTGAGACTCTCTTCACTCACTAACGTCCAGGTTTCAATTAACTCGTTACAAAAGACATCTCTTGCAATGACCGCTAACCAATCCTCATTGAGTTCAGGGCCCTCCAAGAGAAGAAGACCACCACTGGAGGCTCGTGCCTCCGGGATCGATTTCCCGAGCACAATTTCAAAAGCTTCTTTTAAGGTCTTACCGCAATGATCGGTTGTGCCTGCACGAAACTTCCTTTCAATCCCCCAGAATTTGCCCGGTCGATTCGGTGCAGCTTCCATGAGATCTTGTAGCCCACCTGACTTCCCCGTGGCCGAGGGCATGAGGTTACCGGTAAACACCCACTGAAGGACCCGATCCCAGCAGACATCGGTGATGGCCGGAATCAGTTCCTCTCGAGAAATCGGGATATCAATCCAGAACGTCTCTAAAAGGCGTGCCCACCTAATTTTTTTTCGAATCTCCGGATGAGCCAGCTCCAGGCGTCTTAAAAGGCCCTGAGCCGGTGCATCAATAAAATCAGGCTTTAACGCAACTTCAATTCGGGCAAACACAAATTCTCCCTTCAGCACGAGTTTCTAATCTGAATTGTTCTGGCAGCAACCACTTTAACGTTTCAGGAAAAAGGCGATGTTCAATCTCAAGTCCCCTTTTTTCCACTTCCTCTGGCGTTTGACAATCAGAAATCGGAAACACCTCTTGAGCACAAATCGGTCCGGTATCCACGGCCGACTCCACGAAGTGAACGGTCACACCCGTCCACTTCACACCATAATGAAACGCCTGAGCATAGGAGTGAACTCCGCAGAAAGCGGGCAGAAGCGAGGGATGAATATTGACGATTCGCGAGTACCCGCACTCAGAGCGAAACGCTTCAATTAGAAGGGGACTTAAGATCCTCATGTACCCGGCTAAGACTAAGAAGCGAGGGGCAAACGGCTCGAGTGCTTTTAAAACCCTCTGTTCATGATCGGCTCTGAGCTCGGATGAGGAGGAAAAAAGCTTTCGGTCGGGCCAAGGCACGCAAAAAGCGGGGACCTGAGCCTGCTGAGCGCGGCTCAGGACTAAGGCATCCTTTTGATCCGAGACCACGGCCACGATTCGAGCCTGAAGCTCATTGGCCTCAATCGCTTGATGAATCGCCCAAAAATTTGAACCCCGCCCGGACGCTAATATAGCAATGGAAACAGACACATCCGATTTCACAGACCACACCCAATATCCGATCTCCAAATCATGCCATCAAAGCGGACCTGAGATAAATTCTCATACGCCTTCTGCCTCGCCGCTGCTAGGGAGGGAGCTAAACCGAGAGCTCCCATGACGCGTCCGCCTGAGGAACACAAATGGCGCTCAGCATCCTCCTTGACCCCTGCAAAAAAATAGGAGGGAAGCTCAGCTGATCCCTTCATCTCCACCTCTGGGTGGGGGGATTGAGCTCCAATCTCAATGCGCTGACCCAAGCGAGGGGCTTGCGGATAACCTTGAGATCCTGCCACCACGTAAACCGCAGCATCCGGTTCAAAGGGGACTTCAGCGGGAAGCCCACTTAAATCTCCCTGAGCTGAGGCCATCAGCCAAGGAAGTAGATCTCCCTTGAATCGGGGTAAAAGCACCTGAGTTTCAGGATCTCCAAAGCGTGCATTAAACTCAAGCACCCAGTAACGATCCGCTTCCCAATCCACCATCAACCCTGCGTAAAGAAGCCCAGCAAACGGATGACCCAAGTTCTTCATCTCACGCAACGCGGGAAGAAACACTTCCTCTCGAATTCGATTGAACCACGATCGAGGCACACCCGGCACTGGACTCAAAGCCCCCATTCCGCCGGTATTGGGTCCTAGATCTCCATCGAGCAATCGTTTGTAGTCTTGAGCAGGCTCCAGTAAGGCACAGGTTGAACCATCACAAAAAGCCATCCACGAGAGCTCCTGACCGCTCACTTTTTCTTCAATGACCAGTCTTGGGTTGTGAGGAAAGCACAAAGCCCCAAGCTCCTGGCACGCCTCAAGTGCTTCGTCCAGGCGATCACAAACGCGAACTCCTTTGCCAAGAGCGAGCCCATCGGCTTTGATCACCCATCCTAAGGAATGAGAGGATGAACGCTTGGGGCGCAGCGAGGGCCCCCAGGGGAGGGATTTAAGAATCTTTCTTGCTTCTTCGATGTCAGCTGCGACCCAGTAGCGCGCGGTGGGGATGCTTGCTTGCTTCATGAGCTGCTTGGCAAAGGACTTACTCGACTCAATGCGCGCCGCCTGGGCTTGGGGCCCAAAAACCACAAGACCCGCGCGTTTGAGTTGATCCACAGCCCCTTCAGAGAGCGGCTGATCCGGACCGACCACCACTAAACTCACGTCTGCTTGCTTGGCTCGATGCGCAAGCTTGGAAAAAATGACTTCAGCTTGAGGACCAAGCGCCGCATTTAAATCCAGTGGCCAACGCTCCCAATGCGCGGGCATCCCGGGGTTTCCCGGAGCCACGATGATGTGAGATACCTTAGGCGACTGAGATAACTTCCACGCCAGAGCATGTTCTCTGGCTCCTGAACCCATCACCAATACTGAAGACATGACTTTAAACCCCTTGACCTCTCCTTTTGCTCCACTCAGATCCAACCGCTTTTGATCTAAAAAGACGCCCGACTCAGGCTCAGACCTTGACACTCCTCCACCACACTTTGAATTCCTCGTGCTTCGGAAAACCACTTTTTCTCAGCAAGCTCATTGGCCAAAGACAGGTACATCTGAGAGGCTAAGTCTCGAACCTGAGACGGTAAGGCGGGGGGAGCCTCTGCAACCAGTTTCTTCCAATCCGAAACACCTGACCACTTGGCTTGCCCCTTGGCGTTTTCAACGGATTGATACCAGCTGCTATTGCGATAATAATTACGCAAAAACTCCTTAGAGAGCTGGATGCCATCTTTAAGGATCCGTAGTTCATCGGGCCCAATGGCATCGACCAAAAAGCATTTTCCCTGGGCATCGATGGCCCATTCGATTTTTCCATCCGCTAGCTCAAGTCCCAGTTGGGCAAGCCAATGGCGCAACAAAGCCCCCACCCAGGCCGTTTTAAGCAAAATCTCCTGAAGTTGGCTAGCCAGAAGACCGGAGATTGCCAGTGCCTCAGATAAACTGACGGGCCGATCGGTGGCTTCAAGCTTAGTGAAGAGCTCCAGCACGGGAAAGTCCCAAAGGGAGCGTGAGTTGACGCTCACATCAGGAAAACCAATGGAAGCCATATAAGCGGGATCCCGCCCGGCACGCTCCATCAGGGAGCTGCCTTCGGGGCAACTAAAGCGAAACACCACTTCCAAGGGGATGAGCTTTGGAGTGGGAGCATGACGTGTGGGATAATAATCCGGCAGAACGCGCCCTAAGATTGAACTTAAGTGGGGCTTGACGACATGCACTTGTCGAACGGCGATTTTACGAAAAGGACTTTGAACTTGACTGAGGGAATGAAGCGACCAAGGTTTGGACGAGCTTTGAGATGAAGTGGGCTCAAGCACCCCTAAGTAATGAGTTCTTAGACCACTGGACTGAAGTTCTTCTCCAATCTCGTTGAAGACAGCCCCAAAACGGTTGGCTTTTCTCATGGCCAAAGCCATCGGAGATCGAGAAAACTCCTTCCAAGTGTCCGCCCTCTCAAAACGCTCAAAAAGGCTTGCGGCAAGCACCGCTAGTGCCTCTCCTTTTTTGTGCAGAAGATCGGGCATTCTTCCCCAATCAAAGACGGAGAACGAATCGGAGTATTCAAAAATCACGGAGGATTGCCTCTCCACTAAAAGGGGCCCTAAGACATCTTTCACCGACCCACGATAAATGACAGGGATCATTGACTCTCCTTGCGATCCTCTCTGCGATGGGACGCAAAGCAAGATCCGGGTTGACTGACGTTAGTGGGATATTGACCATTCAAACAGGCCATACACAACCGAGGAGGACGAGCAGGCGTTCCACCCGGCGCACCGACTTTTGATTTTTCAGCGACCTCTTGAGCCGCTTGAAGCATCGCTTGCTCAAGTCCCTGCTCCGATTGGTAAATGACGGCATCAGCCCCTAATTCCCGTTCGATTTCATGAAGACTCCTACCTGAGGCAATCAATTCAGACTCAAGCGGAAAATCAATGCCATAGTAGCACGGATGCTGAACAGGGGGACACGTTGAGACAAAATAAACGCGTGAGGCGCCGGCGCTTCTCACGAGATCAATGATCTTCTTGGAGGTGGTTCCGCGAACAATCGAATCATCGACTAACAAGACTCGTTTTCCACGAATCTCCGAGTGAACGGGAGA
Organism: Bdellovibrionia bacterium; assembly: GCA_049424145.1. Taxonomy (GTDB): domain Bacteria; phylum Bdellovibrionota; class UBA1018; order UBA1018; family UBA1018; genus JBMSSC01. Next base: position 4,054 of record JBMSSC010000065.1, on the reverse strand, counting down.
GAGTTTTAGATTCACGGCCGTCTCCCTTTTTTCCTGAGAGTCTAATATGAACGTCCTCTTGATATAGCGGTTTTTAATCAAAACCTCTCGATACGGGATCTTAAGCTCTTCTGCCAAAGCAATAGCTGCAATCCGAGAGGTCTCCGGAACAGGGACCACTAGATCCACTTCCATGCCCGTTTCTGTCATCTGTTTTTGAATTTGAGCGGCCAGCTGTTTTCCGAGCAGAATTCGAGATTTATACACAGGGATCTGATCCATGACGGATTCAGGGGATGCAAAATAAACCCATTCAAACATGCAGTGACTGGACGTTTTTCTATCTAAAACACGCGAGTGAATCTGCCCTTGAAAGTCAATCAACAGCACTTCTCCCGGCTCAATGTCCCGCACCCACTCATACCCCAAAAACGGCAAGCAGACGCTCTCAGACGCAATCATGTAAGCCCAGCTCCCCCGTTCATTTTTTTTTCGCCCCATGACCATCGGACGAATCCCATGCGGATCACGAAACGCAACTAGGCCTTGATCTGCAATTAAAGTCAGAATACTGTAGCTGCCATTGACTTGCTGAAAGATTTGAGCCACGGAAGAACAAACCCGTTCAAAGGCCGTCGCCGAACTCTCTGCTTGGTTGATATCCCAGCGAGCCAAGCCTTCGGCAAAAAGATTTAAAACAATTTCCGTATCGGACTGAGTGAGCAGCCTGCGCTTGGCTCGAACTTTTAAATCCTCCGCTAGCTGCTGACAATTGACGATATTCCCATTGTGAACCATCCCTAAACCAAACGGATAGCTCAATAAGAAGGGCTGAACATCAATTAAGTCGCCTCTTCCGATAGTACTGTAGCGAGCATGACCAATGGCGATCTGACCGGTCAGATTTTTCATGTTTTCTCGGGTAAAAACAGCCTCAACAAGTCCTGTATTTTTCACCCGATGAAATCCCGAATCATCATAGGAAAGAATACCCGCTGCATCTTGTCCACGGTGCTGAAGGGTGGTCAGCGCCAAGAAGGCTTCTTGAGCCGCTTCTTGGGTTCCAATTAAACCGACTATGCCGCACATGCCCAGGGCTTATACCATAAAGCCCAAAGGGAAGCTCTGCTTTTGTCTGACGCTCCGTGGGAATCCGAGCGAGGGAATCCAAGAATGAAAACCCACAAGATCGAGATATTTGATCCAACAAACGCCTCCGAACGAGGGTGAGTGATTTGAAGGCTTCCGTATTTTTCAGGGACCAAGAGGAACTCTCCGAGAGCAGGTTGAAAGTCGATCCAGAAACGTTTACACTCAGAAAAAACTCGTTTGGAGCGGGGGACTTAAAAAGTCTTTCGAAGTCATTGTGGGGAACTGACAATCAGATCCCTTAGATCTCCAAGTTGAAGCGTTTTGAGACTAGGAAGGGGGAGTATGAGCAACACCAACAGTCCGGTGACGGGCATTATTGAGGAAAATCAGGTCATTATTGATTTCGGGAAATACGAAGGAAAGAGTGTTCAAGAGATCGCGGAGATTGATCCTGAGTTTTACGCAAAGCTCTCGAGCGAGAAGGAAAACGGCAGCTTTGCCATTCGACGACATCGAGATAAAACCTTTCGGCTTTATCTGAATCCCCTTTCTCAAATGGATCACTGATTCGTTTCAGTCTCAACGCCAGGCTCAACCGGAAGCCGGAAGCTCGAACTGACCGCGAAACACTTCTTGAGCAGGCCCTTCCATTTGAACGGAGGAAGAGCCCCCTTGCCAATGGATCTGAAGAGTTCCGCCGGGCAAAACCACCTCAAGCGGCGTTTTCACCCGAGCGGTTGCCAGTGCTGCCACGGCCGCTGCACAAGCACCCGTGCCACAAGCTAGCGTGATCCCCGCTCCTCTTTCCCATACTCGAACGGAAATCCGGTGAGAATTCTCCACGGTCACCCATTCCACATTCGTTCGATTGGGAAATCTCAAATGAGTTTCAATCTGAGGACCCAACTCCTCCAAGCGAAGAGCACTGAGGTTGGGACCTTCAAAAAATACGGCGTGAGGATTTCCCATATTCACTTCAAAAAAAGTCAGGGATTGACCCATCACCTCTAAGGATTCTCCTTGAGGAAAACCACCTCCCAGTGTGGGAGCTCCCATATCCACGGTGACTTTCTGCCCCCTGAGTTGAACTAATTTTAATCCTGCAAGCGTCTCAATTTCAAACTGCAAACGGTCCTGAAAATGGTGGCGATTTAAGTAGATGGCAACCGCTCGAATCCCATTTCCACACATCTCGGCCTGAGACCCATCGGCATTAAGAATCTCCATCCGAGCATCAGGGCCTTTTCCATGGGGCTGTTTGAGCCATAAAATCTGATCGGCTCCAACACCGAATCGACGATCACAAATTCTCTGGGCAAAGCTCCCATCGACCCAAAGTCGATCCAAAAATGTCGATCGAAGCTCATCGATTACAATGAAGTCATTGCCTAAACCCTGCATTTTGGTGAACTCAATGCACTGCATGTCTGAAGACTATCATACTTCCCCGAAGAAGCGTCGTTAAAACAGGGCGGATATCACCCGATGGGCGACACCTAGAGTTTCGCTAACGAGGAATGTAACCCCCGGACGGATACATCCCTCCTCCAGGATACATCCCACCCGGCATCATGCCTCCACCAGGATACATCCCACCGGGATACATCCCGCCTCCCATATTGGCGCTTCCAGCAGAGCCTGCAGTTTTGGCATTGACCGCAGCACTTTGCAGAGAACCTTTTAAGCTATTGAACGCCATCTGACACTGCTGTGCCGTGAGCGTTCGAGAGGAACTCTGTCCGGTGCTGGAGGAATTACAGACCTGCGAAATCCCTGAGTTTAAGGAATGAAAAGTCGAATAGCTCGTAACGGATGCGTTCCCCCTTAGCTCGGTCATAATTCTTGAGAGGTCATTTTGTCGAGCAGCACAATCCGGCAACACCTGACCACAGTTGGCATCGGCAAGATCGGAGGCTTGATACTCTGCTCCCGAAAGACTTGAGTCCAAGGCTGCTCCTGCCGCCTGTGCTTTACAAGAAGGACCTAAGGCCGAAAGCTGAGCTCGCTGCACCTGAAGCCTGGCCAAGTTAGATGAGGCCTGCTGAGCCTGCGACTCGCTGTCTTTGATCGCCGAGGCGAGCGCCGAGCTGTTCGGATCCAGTAGTGGGGGATTCGCAAATTGACCAATAAAATTTAAGGCATTTTTTGGTGTCTGATAAAGGCCATCGGCATCCTTTTGAAGCTGTTCACCGGGAACAGGAGGTAACACGATCCCCATCAATTTGAGTCGTTGAGCTAGCATTTGATTCTGAACACTCAACTGGGAAGCAATATTTTTTGCAAATGTATCGACGTTTTGATTGGCATTCAAAACGTACTGTGATTTGTAAGTCGTGAGTCTTTTTGTTTCATTGGTGAGTTTTTGATCCAACGACTGCATGGTTGCAATACAACCATTTAAACCCCGACAAGTATAGGGAATCCCCTGGGAAGTCTGGGTCCCTGAAAACTTTCCTGACATTTTAAATTGATCCATGCCTGTGCCCATCAATTGATTATTGAGAGCCACTCTCAAATTCTTCACACAGCCCAAGGCAATCTCCGGAGTCCGATCCAAGCATCCCGCTGTATTCGGTGGCACGCCTTGCCCAGCCAAAGAGGTCATATTCGCCGAGTAAACCTGACTTGCATCATCCAACAACTGACGAGCCATGGAAGCATTAGCCTGTCGTGCTTGCTGAAGCTCAAAGCGAGCTTTCCCAATGGATCGATCCTCTCGATTGACCTCTTCACTCATGGGTTTTTGAGCGGCTTGGTAACAGCGGCTTAATTCTCTTTGAATAAAATCACGGGCGCTCACATTGCCCACTTGAAAAGATCCCAGACGCCCCCCGTACCGATTCATGGCATCCTCAAGGGAAAGAATGACGGCAGGCCCTTGTTTCGCGGAGGCCATCAACTCTTTTTGATCCACAGGAATGGCTGCACTGTCTCGGGTGGGCATATCAGAAATCATGGCATTGATAACAGATTCAAAACCCTT
>JBMSSC010000064.1:0-14931 GCA_049424145.1 Bdellovibrionia bacterium | reverse complement strand
CGACGCTCTTCCGATCTTGGGCTGAGCCCAGAATATGGCCTGCCGGATGAAAACTCACCTGCACTTGGCCCAACTCAAAGGGTTTACCGTAGGGGACACCCCTGACTGAGATTCGCTTGCCTAAACGAACTCGCAGTAAGCCTAACCCGGATTCCTCCGCGATGTAGTTTTTTGATCCCCTTTTGGCGTGATCACTGTGCGCATGCGTGATGATGGCCGTCTCCACACCTGCGTGAGGATCAATGGCAAATCCTCCTTTTCGGCAATAAAGACCGGCCGAAGTCCACTCGACTAAGGGAAGAGGCCCTGAGTACCAACTGAGGTTTTGATCCAACATCGAGCGTAGCTTGCCACAAAGCGGAATCCAGGGGAACCGCGCTGAGGAGTTTAAGCCGTCTTTTTTTCCTGTTTCTCAGACGTGCTCAAGCGAGTGAAGACTTTTTTCTCTTCCTCCGTTTGAGGAAATAGGGGGTGAAACTCCAGGGGTAGCTGGGAGCGTAAGTGGGTGATCTGCCCCGGGCTTAAGAAGTGTTCCAGACCCTCACAGAAATGAGAGAGGACAAACGAAGCCAGCTCCTGGGTGAACTGAAACCGGGAGACCAGCTCATCGAGGATCCATTCCACCGTAATGGTACGGTCTGGGCCTGGGGGCTGATCTGCCAATGAGGCTTGGATGAGGCTGGGCAGCTGAGCCAGAAAATGCGCAGCACTGCTGGCGGGGATTCTCATGATCAGGGAACTCAGGAGGAAATGACTGACGGCAGGAATGACTTGAGGAGTCAGACCCGTGGCTTGAGACAAGAAGGAATAGAATTCACTTTGGGTTTGAGTCCGATGCGCTTGGGATCGCTGAAAGGCGCGTGCACTGCGGTAAATCGTCGGTGCATGACCCGCCCTTTTTCCAATCTGCCGCTTGACGATCCGACCTAGGGTTGATGGAGCGATGGTCCCTGATGCGATCAGATCATCGAGGGTTAAGATCCCCAGGACTCGCTCTTTGCCCTGAGGGGTTCGCCCCATGACGGGGATTCGTCGCACCCCATAGTTTTCCATCAAGTAGAGAACTTGTTGAAGCTCGGCGTTCTCATCGACTTTAATGAGATCACGACTCATGATCCGAGAAAGAGGTCCATCGAAGGAAGAAAACTCCGCCACGCCCCGGCAGGCAAAATCGCGATCCGTTGCGATACCGACTAATGAGCCGTCTGAGTTAATGACTAAGATTGAGCCCACCTCATTGTCCCTTAAGGCTCGCGCCGCCACTTGAAGGGACACCTCTTCGTTTAAAATCACTACTTTTCGATGGATGAAAGAAGAAATCGTGTTCATGCCCCAACGAGTATGCCAGGATCGGACCAACTGAAAAGAAGCCCACCCTTCAGCGCGAGCGCACCTCGGGTAAGCCCTGCTGGACGATCTGGTTCACCATAAAGCAATCAGCTGGAGCCCACTGAAACGTGTGTAATTGATCCGGGGAGCACCACTGGTACGTGTCATGAGAACCCAAGAGGCAGGGCTCGCCTTGAGTCGTGCATAAATAGACCCACAGTTCCACTTCTAAGGTGGGATAGGCATAGGTTTCACACCCTAAGCACTGATGGACGCTCACTTCTAAGGCCAGCTCTTCGCGAATTTCCCGTCGAATGCACTGCTCGGGCGTCTCCTCGGGCTCAAGCTTTCCGCCTGGAAACTCCCAGAATCCTCCTAAGACTTGAGCTGCACTCCTGCGAGCCACCAGCAGCTTTCCCTCTCGTACAATGACTCCGGCTCCGACTTTGACGCGCTTTTTCATCCCTTCGAAGTAAAATCAAAAAATAAAAAAGTAAAGCATTGACCCTGAAAAAGAACTAGGCTAAGCCTTCCCCTCCACTGATGCTACACCAAGGAATCCCAAAAAATCACAAGACATCCAAACTCAAACAAAGGAACTAAACTTTGAAAATTTCGAAAAACTCTGTTGTTTCCATTCAATACACCCTTTGCGATGACTCCAAGCAGGTCTTAGACCAATCGGAAGCCCATGATCCACTGGTTTATCTCCATGGGTCCGAAGCCATTATTCCGGGCTTAGAGAAAGCTTTAGAGGGCAAATCGGCAGGGGATCGCCTGACGGTGAGCATTCCTCCCGAGGAGGCCTATGGCTTGAAAGAAGAAGGATTAACCGACACGTTAAGCCGTGATGAATTTCCTGAAGACGAAGAACTCGAAGTAGGCGAAAGCTATGAAGTGGAAACTGATGATGGATACGAAATCCTCACGATTACGGATATTCAAGGCGATGAGGTGACCGTGGACACCAATCATCCGCTCGCAGGCCAAACCCTGCACTTCGAAGTGGAAGTCACCGACGTACGTGAAGCCACGGATGAGGAAATTGAACACGGGCACCCCCACACCCCCAACACTCACCACACTCATTAATCTTCAATCAGAGAACATTGCACGTTTGAGGGAGACCCACCCTCCACAAGCCACCGATGAGCAGATCGCCTGGGATCTTCTTTTAAGAAATCCCGGATCTGCTCACGTAGCTTTTTTAGAATTCAACTCAAAGGTGTACTTTTCCACCCTGCGCCCAGAGCAGCGGTTTCCAACCCGCTCCGAGGTGGTGAGTTTGATTCATGGCGTCTGTCAACTCAACCCGGGATCGTCGCAGCGCATTTTACGCTCGCGAATTTTCACAACAGCCCCACTCACGGAGTTTTGTCGGGGTATGATCCGGGTGGTGGCCAAGCGAGTCACTGCAAGCCTAATCCCCAAGGATCACGGAATCCTCCGTCAGCTCACTTTTGAGAGAATCCCTGATGATTTTGGAGCACCCAAGATCAAACCAGAAAATCCATCCCTCCCCCGCGTGATCCCGGAGAAGGAACGTGCTCTAGAGCCTGAGTCCCCTGACACTCCATTCATCACCCTTGCTCTCAGACTGCGCGACGCAACGCCCGTCGTCCTGCCCCGACACCAAGCGGATCGCCCCGTGGGGGCTCTCTTAGTTTCTCAGTCCGGGGACATTCTTCAAATGGCTCAAAACACTCATGCTCACAACAAAACCTTACATGCGGAAGTAAACCTCGTGCGAGAGTTTCAGCTGCGGGAAAAAAAACCGCTTCCCTCAGGCTCTCGGATCTATACGACTCTCAAACCCTGCAAGATGTGCGCAGGACTCATTTGGAGTGCTGCTCAGGACCTCCAAAACTTAGAGGTCATTTACTTTGAGGATGACCCAGGCCCTTTTGCTCGCTCCACAGTCTTAGATGGAAACTCGGTGGATCGCATCAGGGCATCCATCGAGCTGGGACTGCCTGAACTCAAAGCCCTTCAGATTCAGCGCCCCTTTGAAGCAAAAATAGAACCTTTGATCAATTGAGTTTGACCTAATCTACGTTTTAAATTTAAAATAAAAAAGATTTAAAGCAAATGAATCAAAAAAAACCAAAGGAGACTCACTCATGAAAAAAATCGGATGGACGATCGCTGCTCTCATGATCTCCTCTTCTGCCTTAGCCGGAGAGGATCAGAACCATTTTACGGAACATAAGCAAAGAATGCTTCAGCACATGGACGAGAGGATTTCTCAACTTCAAACGGAGCGCAGCTGCATGGCAGGAGCCGCCAATCAGGATGCCGCACGCACCTGCCGAGAAAATCATCGCCAAGCCCGTCGCCAACTAGAAAGCCAAAGAATTGACACTCAAATTCAAAACCTTCAGCAGAAAAAAGAGAAAATGAATCAACGTTAAGATCCGGGGTGGATTTCAATTCGCTATGAACACTCCTCGAGTCAAAATGCTGGACGCTTAAAAAAGAATCTCCTTGGCTCGAGGAGTCGCTTTCGGCTGCTCCAACCTTTTTTTCAGTCGGCTCTCCTCGACTCTACTTGACGCTCGTCTCCCCTTCTTTACCCTTCTTTACCCTTCTTTACCCTTCTTTACCCTTCTTTGCTCTTCTTTGCTCTTTTTTACTTTTCTTTCCTCTTTTGCCCCCGGCCTCCTGCGTCCCTTTGTACTACCTGAAGAGGATTTTTTTCTCATTTTTGAGACATCAATTCGACTTTAAACTGCGGGCATTGCCTGAGCCTGTTAAAATCCTCCTCCGAGATTGGCTCACTGAGCGTGGCTCTTGAACCCAAGGAGTCTAGCTTCATTCGAATTGGAGCCGAGGCACTGGAACGAGCCACGGTCTGAAGCCAGCTTGCGCCAAGCGCTTGAGGCAGAAGCGGCAAGTGGGTTGAAGCAAGCGTCGTCTGCCGCTTGGTGTGAACCGGGACCCCGAGGCCCACAAAAAAACCTGCCAACAGGAGTGAAACACGAACCGCCGTCGAGCAGGTGTAGGTACTCAAAAGAGCACCCACCTGAGGATCAAGCTTTTGCTTCAAGAGCGTAAAGAGATCTAAGCTCCAGAGGTCTGGGTTCTTTTGAGGGGAGTAGGGATCAAAAAAGATGGCCTGCGCAGAGGGCAGGAGAGCCGTCCTAAGCTGCTCGGCAAAATCTCCCAGGTGCAGCACCCAAGTGATCTGAGGCGTGATTTGAACTCGCCCGCAGGAGAGCAACGCTTGAATGGAACCTCGGTGCGGTACCGGGTACACGAGCTCCTGGGCATGCTCATAAGCAAACTCCAGGGGCGCGAGCGTCCGATCAAAACTATGAATTTCTACCGTACTTGAAAGATCAGGCAGACTCAAAAGCGCATCAATCGCGCACAGCGCATTGGCCGCAGCCCCGAGGCCTACATCCCAAATGACAAATTTGCGGTCTTGTCTCACTCGCTCAGTTAGCCTTTGCTGCTGAACATGAAGCTCAAACGCCTCCTGAGCAGGACCAATTCCAGGATGAAACACTTCATTTTCCTGGACGGAAAAAACCCCTTGGGTTCCGTTTTTAAGGGTGACTAACTGAAAATCCGACATAAAAAACCGCTTCCTTCCATGGCAGCGTTACACTCCACTGTTTTCACCCCACTGACAAGAGAAACTTGCTCTAACCCAATGAGAATCCATGGGGAACGCAATGAAACTGAGTGCCCAGAGCGTGTGATTTGCTTTCCCTTAAAAACGAACACTTGGAGTAGTCCGAAGCCTTAGGCTCGTCCTCTTAAAAATCCACAAATCCCGTGATCCGATAAATCCCCCGACCGACTGGGGCCGGGTGATCACTACAGAGCGTGTCCATGAAAACGTGCATGGCGCTTGGAAAGGCCTTTTGAATCGAAAGAAGGTTCAAGGGTTCATTCTCAAAAGAAGCAATCAAATGGCCTTGCAGCTCGAGGAATCGCAGTGCATTTTGTTTGAACTCAAGGTCCCCCACCTTGAAATGGGGTTTCATCATCAAACTCACCTTGGGCAAACTCCACGGAAACCCATCCCGAATCAAATTGGAGCGAGTCCCGTTTCCCATCTGAGGCTCATCACGTCCCGTCAGATAGACGATCGAGGCACCCCTCTCATGGAGGCCTCGGACGAACTCTGCTGCACCGTCATAGGCAAAGTCATAACTTAAATAATCAGAATGAAAAAACCTAGACTTCCAAAATCGCTGCACTTCCAAAAGTGAATCCATCCGTGAGGAGGGGATCTGTCCAGGAGATCCAAGACCTAGGTTTTCAAAGGTGTCTTCAATGGAGTAGCCAATCTGATGGGGACCCATGCTGAGGATCAAAGCACAGACTTCAGGATGATTTTTGGCTGCCTCAGTTTGAGCCCACTCCTTGAGGATAAAATACGTACGTGGTCTCACTTCATACAAAGTCGAATCCAGATCCAATAAAACCAAGGGATTCTCCCGCTCTGAGACTCGATCTGTGACTTGCTTTAAAACCTCTTGACTCGGCAGTGCGTAAAACTCCGTTGCGTCAATCCAGGCTTGCCTACTCAGGGGCTTAAGAGCTCGATCTGTTCTGACATCCAATTGAAACTCTGACATGTTTAAAATTTAGCTGATGCCCACACCCGGCATCAAGAAGAAAAGGGAGAGAAACTCTGGCACTTGGGCCAGAGTTTCTCTCGTCCTCATCCAAGTTTAGGGGATGAGGACCCACCTGCTTGCGCTCAAACTCCACTAAACGGCACAACACAGGCTCTTTTGTTCCTGACCCCAAATAACCGGTTAAGGTTTAGGAGGCAAAATGGGAGGAGGAACAGGAGCGGGAGGAAGAGGAGGAGGTAAGAACTGGCCTGCAATTCCCTTAGGACCAATAGGAGGAGGAAGCACTTGGCCTGCAATCCCCTTAGGACCAATAGGAGGAGGAAGGAACTGACCTGCAATCCCCTTAGGACCGATAGGAGGAGGGAGGAACTGGCCTGCTACCCCTTTGGGACCGATGGGAGGAGGGAGGAACTGACCTGCAATCCCCTTAGGACCAATGGGAGGAGGAGGAAGTATTCCTTTGCCCATCTGACCTGCAAATGGCAGAGGAGGAAGGAAGCCTGGCCCCCAAGGCATACCACCCCAACCAATGGGGCCTAAGCCCCCAAGAAGCGGACCTCCGAAGGGCAGAGGAGGAATCATTCCGCCTCCGAGATAATAGCCGGATAAACCTAAACCTGCGCCCCAAAAAAGTCCTGCGCCCACTGCAAATGGAGGGACCCCCATCATGGGAGGCACAAGCCCCACGGGAAGCACTCCAGGCAACATCCCCACAGGTAATCCTGCCACAGGAAAACCAAAGGGTAGACCCACTGAAGAAAAACCAAAGGGCTGCCCCACACTGAGCGCTAAACCCATGGGAGGAAGCCCCATGGGGCCAAAGAACGGACCTGGAAGCCCTAAGCCAATTGGACCTCCCCATGGACCTGCTGCTCCAAATGGAACACCCCCGTATGGAAGACCCCCGTAAGGCAGTGGCCCAGCCATCGCACTTGACCCTGCCAGTAAGCTGACAAACATGCTCACAATCGTTGATAGAGACCGGAAGGATTTCATTAAATATCCTCCTAAGAATATTTGGTTCGACAATCAGCTCATGTGCAACTCAAATGCCAGACGACTTTATTTAATTTTTGTTTTATTTAATTTCTATAAGTCAAGACTGAAGACCATTAAACACCTACCTCTCCCTAGGGCATAACGGTTGCAACCTCTTACCAGGCGCATGAATCCACTCATCGTGATTGCAAACCGGGAACCCTATGTGCATCAAAACTCATCGTGCGCGCACGAAGCACTTCGCCCGGCAAGTGGACTGGTCACCGCCTTAGAACCCATCTTAAGAGCATCTGGAGGCCTTTGGGTGGCCCATGGAAGCGGAGCCTTTGACCCACTCACAGTCGATGCAAAAGGAGAGATTGCAGTTCCTCCTCATGATCCCACTTATCGACTCAGGCGGCTGTTTCTCACTCCGCAAGAAGAAGCGGGGTATTACTCAGGCTTCTCCAACGAAGGGCTTTGGCCTCTTTGTCATTTAGCGCACAACCGCCCGGTGTTTCGACTCTCCGACTGGCAGCAGTACAAAACCGTTAACTTCAAATTCAGTTCAGCCCTTCGTAGGACCGACCTTCAGCAAAACCCTCTGATCCTGGTGCAGGACTACCATTTCGCACTGGTCCCGCGCATCTTAAAAGAAATCCATCTTGAAACTCAGCTGCAGGTGGGATTGTTTTGGCACATTCCGTGGCCCAATCCGGAGATTTTTGGAATCTGTCCTTGGGCAAAAGAACTTTTAAGTGGACTTCTGGGAGCGGATTTAATCGGCTTTCACACGCAGGCCTACTGCAATAACTTTCTTGCCACCTGTGATCGCTACCTTGAGGCCCGAGTGGACTGGGAGCACTTTTCGGTTCATCGGGAGAACCATTCCACTTCAGTTCGAGCCTTCCCGATCGGAATCCAGCCTGAGCCCGTGACCGATCTCAGCCCACTGGAGATCTCGAAGCTGAAAAAAAAATACGGCATTCACTGTGATCTATTAGCCGTCGGAGTGGACCGCTTGGATTACACCAAAGGAATCCCAGAACGGGTGGAAGCCGTCGAGCGGTTTTTGGAAAAATACCCTGCCTATCAAGGACGATTTGCTCTGGTTCAGATTGCAGCTCCCAGCCGAAGCCATCTACCCGCTTATCAAAGCCTTGAACAACACCTCAAGCAACTCATCCAAAGAGTGAACGAGCGCTTTAGATCCTCCGATGGAAAGTACCAGCCGATCTACTTCTTAAACGAGCACTTCAACTGGGATCAGCTTCAGCAGTTTTACCAGTTAGGCGACCTGTGCTTAGTGACCTCTCTTCATGACGGGATGAACCTTGTGGCCAAGGAGTATGTTTGGTGCCAGAAGCCGCATCAAGGTGCTTTGATCCTGAGTCAATTCACAGGTGCCTGCCAAGAACTCACTGAGGCCTGGATCGTCAACCCCTACTCCCCTGAGCAGGTGGCCGATGCCATGGCCCATGCCCTCAGGATGCCACACCAGGAGAGATCCCAACGCATGCAAAGCATGAAGCAGAAGGTTCAAAACCAAAGTGCACTTCACTGGGGCCAACAAATGGTCTCTGCTTTGAAAAAAACTTAAAAGGACTCCCCTTTTTTCAAGAAGAGATTTGAATCCGTGGAGCGTGAGCAGGATCTGCGGACGCCTCAATCGAGGTGACTTGATAGGAGCTCTGATCCACCACCTTGGCTTGAAGGTGACCCAGACTAAAATCCATATTCCGAAAACGGTAGAGGATCGCATACGCCAGTACGCTTAAAAAGCAATGAACCCCTTCCATAAAATCCAAGCCAGAGCATCCACTGGGACGACTCACCATCTGGATGGGTAACTCCTTCACGCGCATCCCTGCGTTCAAGGCACGAAACAATAGTTCTTGCCCCAGAGCATCGGATCCCGGCAATAACGTAAAGGGCGGAATCTTCACCAGCACTTCTCTTCGGTAGGCGCGAAACCGACTCGTCCAATCATTGACCACACTGCGATGAGACCGCCGCTCTAAAGCCACACGAATATAGAAATTCGTAAAAAAACTAAACACTCGCTTGGCCTTAGGTCGCAAATCCATCCCCCCCATCACCAGACGTGAGCCAATGGAGATCTCCGAATCCTGTAGTGCGGCCAGCAGCTGTGGAATGTCTTGAGGGTTATGTGAAAAATCACCATCCATCTCCACAATTTGATCCGCTCCCAGCTGCAAAGCTAGATCAAAGCCCACAAGACTGGCCGTGGCCTTGCCCCGATAGTGATCCAATCGCTCCACGAGTTTTACAGAGGGATGAGCCTGAGCGAGTTGAGTGACCACTTCTCGCGTTCCATCCGTGGAGCTATCGTCAATGACGAGAATTCCTAGATCAGCCAGACCTAATCCTAAGATCTGCTCAATTAACGAGCCAATGGTGGGGGCTTCATTGTAAGTCGGAATCGTAATGAACGTTTTCACACTTTTAGATTACCTCAACTTGAAACCCTCTGAATAGAGTAAATTTTTCAGAAACCCAAGTTCATGGTAAACTGCGTGCCCTATGCCGATTCGTTTATTCCCAGACCCCCGAAAGGCAAACTCGGAGGGGATTGTGGCTTTTGGAGGGGATTTAAGCCCCGATACTTTGATTCAAGCCTACCGGCAGGGCATTTTTCCGTGGCCGATCCCAGGACTCCCCCTACCGTGGTTTTGTCCTGCCGAACGAGCCATTTTAGACATCCACCAACTTCACCTTTCAAGAAGTCTGGTGCGATTTCAAAAGAAAAACCTCTACCGTTTCACCGTCGATCAAGCCTTCCCTCAAGTCATTGAACTTTGTGCCAAGGTTCCACGAGCTGGCCAATCGGGCACCTGGATTACTTCTGCCATGCGTCAAGCCTATCTCCAACTCCACGAACTCAAAGTGGCTCACAGCGTTGAAGCTTGGCAAGGGGATCGACTCGTAGGAGGGCTTTATGGTGTGGATTCAGGCGGGGCCTTTTCAGCGGAAAGCATGTTTCATCTCGCCGATCACGCATCCAAGCTGGCCATCGTCTTTCTTCTCCATCACCTCCAAGCGCAAGGACTCACTTGGATTGACATTCAAGTCATGACCCCTCATCTGCAGGCCTTAGGTGCCCAGCTCCTGGATCGCGACGAGTTCTTAACCCGACTCTCCAAGCAACAGGCTTGCCGTTTAAAAATTTTCTAACTGCTCAGTTCCCCTGAACGTCTCTTTAAGGACAAGGTGAGCTGAAATCGAGCCACTGGTTGCGAACCGGTTTTTTTAGGAACCGTTGCCACCACTTCGACCTTTAGATTTTGCCGCTCTCCAGTGTCGATGGCTCTCTGAACCAGCGCTGGGATCGAAGAGCCTGAATGCTGAGCCTCTAAAGAGAAGTGCACATCCCCCTCAGCTCGCTTGATAAAATCCGCCTGAAAGTCTTTGAAAATCAAACTCACTGGCACTCTGTGTTTCTGAATCAAGCGCATCGCCATCAATCCCCCCGCACAATCCGCCCCCACGGCCAAGGTTCCAAAATACATCGAACCCAAATGATTGCGCGTCCTCCAATTCAAGGGAATGCGAATCTCACATCGCTGCTCATTGAGCTCAACCACGGTAGGAGTCGCAAAAAGAAGCATGGGGATTCGAACCCCAAAGGCCCAAAGAAGCAGGGTTTCAAATTGAGACTGAGAAAGCACTTTCAAGAGCAGCCATTCCAACGAGGCAATCGCGCGAGCTCTCCAACCGGAACTCAGAAGAATGGGTGTTGCCTTCCCATTCAGCCCATTCGGTCCATTCAGTCCACTCTTCCCACCCTGCCCACTTTCCATGGCTTCCTCCGTTCGTCCCTAGGACTGCTGATTTAAGGGCACCCTCCACAAAGCCAAGGCCCCTCCCCCACTTCATTGCCCATCCCCACTCATGGACCTTCTTGCTTGCATCATTGCTCTGGATGGAAAGAAAAAAGAAAAGGGAGATCGTGGGACCTCCCTTTTCTTTTTTCTCATTTTTAATTTTACACGATTCTAACTTGAATCGTGGAGAAATTCCTCCGTTTAAAAACGGGAGGAATTATTTTTTCCTAGATTTCTTTTTACGGAAAGCTGATTTCTTCTCTAAAGCCCTTTTGGACTTGGCTTCATGATAGGCTTTTGCAAAAGCCGCATCCGCTTTTAATTTATCTGCTCGTTTTTTTCTTCCCAAATCTTTCAGTTTTCTTCTTAAAACTTGAGCGGGAACTGCCGTTTGTACTTCTTTCGTTTGTGTGCCTGTCATGAACTTCTTCCAGCGGAATCTCAACTCCTCAGCCCTTCAGAGAAGGAGGTGACCCGCTTTTTCCTTTCATTGAATTTTTGAGTGAACCACTCTCTGATCGGAAAAACCAGAGCGGTCTGGACTCTACCCAGTTCGCGCTTCTCAAGGACTGCAGAAAGAGTGAATCGGAACGATTCGCATCTTTTTGTCCATCCTTGTCGATCCTTGTCGATCCTTGTCGATCTTCTACGCGCACGCCCCCACGTCTCTGTGGGTGAGAAGGTAGACTCCCATTGCCCTTTAGGTAACGCACTTAGTTCAGAAACACAAGCGTTTTGCCAGAGACCAGCGCAGGAGTTAAGAACGCCTCCGCTTGACACTGAGCAAAAGCGGATCCTGATCCCTCACCTCTTGAACTCGGGCTTCCGACTCCTGCCCGGCGCGTTGAACCGGGGCACTGTGATACTCAAAGGCTAAGTCATCATTCTGAACAAAAACTCGGACTTTTCCCCCATGCTCAAGCCTGCCAAAGAGGATTTCCTCCGAGAGCGGTTTTTTGATCCGATCCTGAATGAGTCGGTTTAAGGGACGTGCCCCCATCAGCCGATCATAGCCTTTTTCAGCAAGCCAGTCTTTGACCTCGGCGGCAAACTCAACATCGACTTTTTTACTCAAGAGCTGAGATTCAAGCTCCATTAAGTGCTTATTGACCACCTGCACCACCGTTGCGGGGTCCAGGGGATTGAAATAGACAATCGCATCCAGGCGGTTTCGAAACTCAGGACTAAAGGTTTGTTCCACCGCTTTTTGCGCTGCAAGACCGGAGGATCCTGCCCCAGCGGACCCCATTCCCAAAGGTCTGCGCTCCAGCTCTCGCGAGCCCACGTTGGAGGTCATAATCAGAATGGCGTTTCTAAAATCGGCTTTCCGCCCATTGCTGTCCGTTAACATCCCGTGATCCATGACCTGAAGGAGCACGTTCCAGATATCCGGATGCGCCTTCTCCAGCTCATCTAAAAGGATCACGGAATGAGGATTCTTCAGCACTCCATCGGTCAGCAAGCCCGCCTGCTCAAAACCAACATAGCCGGGAGGCGCACCAATGAGGCGAGAGACCGTATGCTTCTCACTGTACTCGCTCATATCAAATCGGAGAAAGGGAACCCCAAGACAATGGGATAACTGTTTACTAAGCTCGGTTTTTCCAACTCCCGTAGGCCCACAGAATAAAAAACATCCCACGGGTCGATCTCCGGTTCTCAGACCAGATCGCGCCAAACGAATGGCTGTGACCAAGGCCTCCACTCCTGGATCTTGTCCAAAGATCGAAAGCTTCAAATCTGACTTTAAGTTCTTCAAACGAACTTTTTGAGAGGTACTAATGGATCTCGCCGGGATCCGAGCAATCTGGGCCACGACCTCCTCAATCAGCGGCGAATCAATGAGAAACTCGGGTTCCTGAGACTCCCCTAAATCCTCAGTTAGGCCGGAAAAGTCAGCCTGAAAGCCCTTCTCCTCCTTGGCCTGCCCCCCCTCGCGAAACTCGTTTTCCAAGGATCCCGACGCCTGATTCCGTTTCAGCCGAACCTTGGCTCCTGCCTCATCAATAATATCAATGGCTTTATCCGGTAAAAATCGCTCGGTTAAATGCTTGGCCGATAGCTCAACGGCGGCTCGAATGGCCTCAGCTGAGTAGATCACTCGGTGATGCTCCTCAAACCTTGGCTTTAATCCCAT
The DNA here is from genome assembly GCA_049424145.1 of Bdellovibrionia bacterium. Taxonomy (GTDB): domain Bacteria; phylum Bdellovibrionota; class UBA1018; order UBA1018; family UBA1018; genus JBMSSC01. The sequence goes on along the minus strand of JBMSSC010000064.1, from coordinate 2,050 downwards.
GAGGATCTGAACGGCTTCATCAATCGTGGGCTCAGCCACATCAATCTTTTGAAACCTCCGGGCCAGAGCATGATCTTTTTCAAACACTCCGCGGTACTCGGCGTAAGTGGTTGATCCAATGCACCGAATCGCCCCCTGAGATAAGAAGGGTTTTAAAAGATTGGCTGCATCTAAGGCTCCCCCACTCACTGCCCCGGCTCCAATGATGGTATGAATCTCATCAATGAACAAAATTGGACTAAACCCGCGTTCCTTCTTCGTTTCAAGGGATTGAATGACTTTCTTAAAGCGTTGCTCAAAATCTCCTCGAAACTTTGCCCCAGCCAGCAGCGCTCCAAGGTCCAAAGAATACACAATGGAGTGATGCAGAAGATCCGGCACCGTTCGAGCCACAATGCGCATGGCCAACCCTTCGGCCAAGGCGGTTTTTCCGACCCCTGCCTCTCCCACTAATAAAGGATTATTTTTTCTCCTGCGACACAACGTCTGAATGATGCGATCCAGCTCGATTTGTCTTCCAATGAGGGGATCAATTCGCCCTGCCTTAGCCCGTTCATTAAGATTCAATGCATAGAGCGACAGGGGATCGTCCTGGGACTTGGTGACTTGAGGTTTGCTCACAGGGCCATCGTCGGCTTCACCGTCACTGCCGTCAGGTGAGTCCTCAGAGTCCTCCATTTCCTCATCTTTTTCGGAGTCCTTATCCTTGCGAATCCCATGACTGATGTAATTGAGAACATCCAGGCGCTCAATCCCTTGGCGTGCAAGCATGTACAGGGCCTTGGAGTCTTTGGCTTGAAACAAAGCCACCAGGAGGTCCTCGGGCTGAATCTCGTCTTTGCCTGCAGACTGGACATGAAACAGAGCTCGTTGAATGAGTCGCTGAATGCTGAGAGTGGCCACCGGATGCTCCACCGGATACTCGTCCATCTCCTCGGACCCACCCATTCGATGATCACTGCTATTGTCTCGTGTGGGGTCAGAATTCTTATCCGGAGCATTTTCTCGCGCGGCTTCACCACCTCTTGAACTCTCAGGCGGATGCTCGGCCCGAGAGGCCTTGGGGATCTCGGCTTGAAGGTAGAGCTCCAGTTCGCGACGGATCTCCTGCGGATCTCCACCACAAGCTAAAATGGTCTCGCTGATTTTTGCGTCAGCAAGCAAGCTCCAAAGCACGTGTTCAAGGGTGAAATACTCATGCTCCTGCTCGACTGCACTGCGCACTGCCCGATTTAAAACTGCTTCTGCTTTACGACCGATCATGGGTGAATCCCAAACCTTTTTTTTTACTTCTTTCCATCAATGGGTTCTTTATACCCTTTTTTCACTCCATCTGTACAGCGAGAACCCGTCAAGGAACCGGCTCAATGGAGCACTTCAGCGGATGCCCTTTGAAGCGAGCATACTCTTCGACTTGCATCACCTTGGTCTCTGCAATCTCAAAGGAATAAACTCCTGCAGTTCCTTTACCTTTCTGATGGACCTGCAGCATAATTTGTACCGCTTCCTCGTCCGACTTATGAAAATAACGCCTCAGAACCTCCGTCACAAACTCCATCGTTGTGTAATCGTCATTATGCAAGATGACAGCGTAACGCGGAGGTTCTTTCACCTGGGGACGAGCCACTTGAATGACGGTACCAGACTCATTGTCCTCTGAAACACTTAGTCTCACTTCTCGAATCAACGGGGGATGCATAGGATAAAATTAACACGATCTGGGCTCAGTGCGTAGGACCTTCCTGAAATTTTCCCGACGAAGCCCCAGAAGAGGGACTTGATCCAGCACGACCAACGAACGGCGGCCTGAGCTTGTGACTCCTGAAAAAAGCTCTTGGCGAGCAAAAAAAACTCTCTCTTCGTTCCTTTTATCAAACATGCCGTAGAACCTCCTGGGTTCGCAGGAGGATATCAGGCATCCGAACTTGAGTTCGGCGTTCCATTTTTGCTCCAGTTAAGATAAATAGAGTTTTCGTTCTTTGAAATTCAGATATCCGGTTCGAGCACCAAAAAACATCTTGTGCTCGGTAAAATCTGTCAAGTACAGAAC
>JBMSSC010000063.1:0-14967 GCA_049424145.1 Bdellovibrionia bacterium | reverse complement strand
CTCGAACCGTATATCTGAATTTCAAAGAACGAAAACTCGATTTCGCTTAATTGGAGCAAAAAAGGAACGCCGAACTCAAGTTCGGATGCCTTATATCCTCCTGCTAAACCAGGAGGTTTTACGGCATGTTTGATAAAAAAACTCTGAGACCTTTTTTCTTGTGAGTTTCTTAGAGGTTTCAGATGGGTTGCTGGACGCGGATTTGAATCTAAGGTCTCGAGGAGCGGCTCTTCACGGTTGATGGTGGGTGAGGAGCCTGATGAGCAAAAGAAGATCGTTGGAACTAAAAAAAACGGATTTTCCAGAAGAAAATTAGATTCAGTTTTTTGGGAGGAAAAAAAAGGCCTAACGTAATAAAACGTTAAGCCTTCTTATTTTTTATATTGGTTGCGGGGCTAGGATTTGAACCTAGGACCTTTGGGTTATGAGCCCAACGAGCTACCGGGCTGCTCCACCCCGCGACATCACCGTCTCAAGCTGAATCTCAGATTGTCTCAGAAGAAGGACCCAGAAGGGATAATGCGTCTTCTAAAAAAAGGAAGATTACTGCTTTTTGACTCTGAAGCAAACTTTGTTTGCTCCAATGAAAACCGTTATACTTCGCCTTTGGGTTTCGTGCAAGCATGGAATGCACGGGGGCGAGAATATTTTTTGCCCTGTTAGTAGACGGATTTCAGCGTCTTTTTAGGCCGCGCCAGAGGCTTGGGCGGTGCAGGCGCTTTGCGCAAAGCCGGAGTCTTCTGAGTCTGTGCTTCTTGTTCTAAGCGCCGCATGGCCAACTCGGGTTGCTCGAGCAGGGCTAGGGCTTGAGTGGCTTTGAGTCGTTTAAACGTGCCAGCAGGTAAGTTCTTCAGCGTCAAATGCCCAAACGCGGTTCGTGAGACTTTCTCCACTAAGAACCCGCGGGTTTCAAAAAATGCCTTCACATCAATGGCTCCGCCTCCGAGGATCACCACTTGGATCACCGATTTATTCGCAAGCTTCTTGGTCAGGCGGACTGAATGAGGCTTAAATCCTTTGGATGGAGGGGCTCCAGGGGTTGTAATTTTTCCCCCGCGTTGAATGCGCGAGAGCATTTCTTCATCGGGCAAGCCTTTGACTTTGACATCGTAAACGCGCGCGATGTGATCGCTTTTTTGCACCTTTTCAGCAAAAGTTCCATCATTGGTCAGAAGGATGAGTCCCTCACTGTTGAAGTCCAATCGCCCGATCGGATACACGCGGACGTTGAGCTGACGGAGGTAGTCGCCCAAGTTCGGGCGGTTCTGCGGGTCGCCGAGACTGCAAATGACGGCTTTGGGCTTGTTAAATGCCAAGTACACCTTTTCCTGGGGCATGCGCAGAAGCTTTCCCATGACTTTAATGGAATCTTTCCCTGGGGTTGCCTTATCACCTAGCTTGGCAATTTTTCCATTGAGGGTCACCTCACCTTCGGAGATGAGTTGTTCTGCTTTGCGGCGAGACGCGATTCCCGCTTGTGCTAAGATTTTTTGAATTCGTTCTAATGCCATGGGACTAAAACCTCTTTCAGGGGTAAGGAACTGGGGTTCATTTAATGCTCAGAAATAGGAGCAGTGGCTTGACTCTGGGTACGAGCTTGGGCTTGAGCTTGGGCCAGGCGAGCCTCATCTTGTTGTTGTTTGGCGAGCAGTTCTGCTGCTTTTAACTCATCTAGGTACGGAGTAGAAGAGGGAATCGAGCTGACTCGCTCACGGAAGTCTTTGAGGAGTCGATCGTCCTCCTTGGGATCATAGTTTAAGGCGCCTGAGCCGTCCAGATTCATTTCGCTCACCATTTTTCTCATCACCTTCACTTTGGGGTCCTCATCCTGAGGGTTCTTTGTCTGGGAGGCGGGGATCATTTGCTCAAGCTCTTTCAGAGAGGGGAGGCTGGAGAGATCCTTCAGTCCAAAGAGCTCTAAGAACTCGTGCGTGGTGGCATAGAGCACGGGGCGTCCTGGCAGTTCAGAGCGGCCTGAGATTTTAATGAGTTTTTTATCGATCAGCCCGCGAATAAAATAGGAGGAATCCACGCCTCGAATCTTATCAATCTCTTCTTTCATGACCGGCTGTTTATAGGCAATGATGGCTAATGACTCCATGGCTCCGCTGGAGAGTTTTTGGGCCTGAACTTTAACGAGTTTCTTAGCCAGCTCCGATCGTGCCAGTTTGGTGCGAAGCTGGTAGCCTCCGCCAACTTCCAGAAGCTCAATTCCGTGGCACAGTTGGGAGTAGCGTTGCTGCATCTCAGCTAGTGCTTGTTCATACCAAGCCAGCTCAAGTGAGGGGTTTAAGAACTCTCGCAGTTTGGCTAAAGGCAGAGGTTTATCAGAAATAAACAGGAGCGCCTCGATGCAGGATTGAAGCTCGGCTTGATCGACCGCCGTTTCCTCGGGGGATTTTGCCTGATCGATCTGAGACAAGGGGTCCTCTCCGTAGCTCTCCGTTTGGATCTCTCCCATGATTTGGGCTCGATCGAGCTGTTCTTGGTTCTCTAGAGCTTGGTCCTCGGCAATTTGCCGTGCCAGCTCCTCGTCTGGATTAAATTGCAGGGACGCTTCCAGGGTTTCCTGTTCAGCTAGGGCTTCCTGGGCTTGGGTTTGAATGATTTTGGAGAGGCGCTTGAGCTGGTCTTCGATTTCCTCGGGGGCTTGAAGTTCAAGCTCAGAGGACTCCTCATCCCACGTCGGTAGGGTAGAGGAGTCAATTGATTTAGTTTCGGGATCCTCGGATGCAATCGGTTCAGGGTTGAGAAACGGAGCAGACTGGGTCTCCTCATGGCTGAGGTCTTCGTCGCTGAAGTCTTGCTCGGAGTCGAGCTCCTCTGAATCCTCCGGTTCATTCACCGATGAGTCCAACGAGTTCTCCGCGTCATGACTTTGCTCTTCCAAGTCCTCTTCACCTCCTAAATCCTCTGAAAGAGAGTCCGATGGGCTGGTATTCAAATGAGAGGGATCCCCAACCCAGGTCACAATGGAGCTTAGGGCATCGAGTTTTTTTGCTTTAGATTTTTTGTTTTTTTTCATGCTCGGTGTTTCCTTAAAAAAAATCAATCAGTCATCAGTTGAAAACGCTTTGAATCAACCTGTTTCTTACGCGCCTGGAGCCAGTTCATGAGCCACTGGGCTTGGGGGCGCCTCTTTTTGCGCGGCTAAGGAGCGCTCAATGGCATCGAAGCCTGAGGCCAGTTGGGTATCAAAGTTCTTCAAATCGTCAATTAGCTCCAAGTAGACGGTTTGGTAGGCGCCCTCTTGGTGCATTCTCATCTTCTTGAGTCGGGAGAGCTCCAGACCTGCTAAAAAGGTCACCACAATTTCTGGGCGCGCAGGAAACTCAGGCATCAACGTTTTCATGTCCACCCACTGGTGAAGCGGTAGCGTTTGACCAAATTCTAAGATCTTATCCGTGAGCGAGACCGTTTCTTTTTTCAAAATTTGCGTTCGCTTGCGAGATTGGATGATCATGTCTTGATAGGCCATGGAGAGATCCGTTAAGTTCATCTCGCGCCAAACTTTCTCCACCGGCGGCTTGGCGTTGGCCCGGCTAAACACGTCCTGACCTAAGAGGGGAAGCTCTCCTAAGGTTTCCCCAGCGGCCAGAAATCGCTGATGCTCTAAGAGCTGGCGAACCAGCTCCTCCTGAGTGAGGGCTTCAGGCTCATCGGATGCTGTCCCATCCCCTGCCTTATTTTCTTGGGGCAAAAGAGCTTTGCTCTTCCAGTGGAGCAGGGTTGCTGCCATGACTAGAAACTCACTGGCTGCATCAAAGTTGAGCTCCTGAAGTAACGTGACGTAAGCTAGGTACTGATCGGTAATCTTACCAATTGAGACTTTGGAAATGTCCAGTTCATGGCTTTGAATCAGGTAAAGGAGAAGGTCAAGCGGACCTTCAAAGCTTTCTACGTGAATGGTGATGGGTACTCGATGAGCCAATTAAAAGTCCTCCGCTTTGGTTTTTCGTGGGTCCATTTTGACTCAAAATCGTCCCTTTACCAACCCAATCGTATGATAAACTTCGGATAATGTTTTTTGTGCTCGAAGGCGAGCTTCTTGGGCCCCTTTTTTCAGAGTGGTGTCGAGGTGAGTGAGGTCCCCCAGTAGTTCATCCGTTCGTGTTCGGATGGGGCGTAGGAGCTCAATGACGTGCTCTGCGGTTTCAAGCTTCAGATGTCCATACTGTTTGCCCGCGTAATGCGCGACTACCTGCTCGGGGGTTTTTCCCGTGATGGCCGATTGGATCTGAATGAGGTTTTGAATCCCCGGTTTGGCTGGGTCATCGGTGATCTCCTGGCCTGAGTCCGTTACGGCTCGCTTCATCTTCTTCAGAATCTGTTCATCCGTGTCTGTCAAATAGATCGCTCCATTGGGATCGGGATCCGACTTGGACATTTTGGCTGTGGGGTTTTGCAGACTCATGATGCGGGCGCCAATTTTTGGAGAAAACGCTTCCGGTAGGGTAAACAGGGGTTTCTGATAGGTGTGATTTAAGCGGAGGGCTAAGTCTCGGGTGAGCTCAATGTGTTGCTTTTGATCTTCGCCCACGGGGACGAGGTGAGTTTGGTAAAGCAGAATGTCCGCTGCCATCAGGAGGGGGTAAGTCAACAGTCCCGCTGAGGTGTTTTTTTCCTTGGCGCTTTTATCCTTAAATTGGGTCATGCGATTGAGCTCTCCGGTGGAGGCAAAGCATCCTAAGACCCAGGCCAGCTCCGAGTGCTCAGGGACGTGAGACTGCAGAAAGAGGGTGGCGTGGTTGGGGTCGATTCCTGCTGCCAGGTAGGTGGCCACAATTCGGTAGGTCTGCTCACGAAGCTCACTGGGATTCTGGCGAACGGTAATGGTGTGCAGGTCTCCAGCGAAGAACAGGCAATCGTAGTTTTTTTGAAGTTCAAGCCAATTGCGAATCGCTCCCAAGTAGTTGCCTAAGGTGAGGCGATTGGAGGGTTGAATGGCTGAAAGGAGAACTTTTTTTGCGTCAGACATCAGGTTACACTCCGCTTGAGGAGACCCCAAAGAGGGTCGTGGTGAGAATGAGCGTCCATTCGGTAAAAAAGCGAATAGGATATTGGAGGATGGAAAAAGCCCCCGTCATCATCAGCGCTAAAAAGATGAAAAAACTGTATTGAGAAATCTGTTCAAATTGCCTTCGGTATGCGTAGGGCAGAAAAACCTCTAAAACTTTACTTCCATCTAAGGGGGGCAAAGGAATGAGATTAAAAATCATGAGCGTGTAGTTTAAACGAACCGAGATGTAGGCCATCAGAATCAGGGGTTGATGCAAGAAAAACGTAGGTGGGAGCCATTTCTCCAAAAGGCAAAACACCACAGCCGAGCAGAGGGCCAAAAACCAATTCATCGCAGGTCCAGCCAGAGCCGTCCAAAAGATCCCGGGCTTCAATTTGCGGAAGTACTTTTCATTAATCGGCACGGGCCGTGCCCAGGCAAATAAAAACGAGCTGCCCGAGAGCATTCCCAGGATGGGAAAAAGAATCGAGCCAATGGGGTCCAGGTGCGGCAAGGGGTTTAATGTGAGGCGACCTTGAGATTGGGCTGTTCGATCTCCCCAGTAGTTAGCCATAGCGGCATGAGCATACTCATGAAACACTAGGGCCATAAAAAAGGGAACCAGCTCGACTGAAAGCAGTTGCATTTGCTCATTCCATGAATTCATCCCCGTCTTTTAGCACACTTGAAGCGAAAAAGGACCCCTCTTTGTGGAGGTGCTCCCCCCTCGGCGTTTGCCGTCTGTGAACCCCCACCCGGCTTTTTTAAGTGGGGGTGGAGGCGTTGTTTGAGAGGGGGGGGATGGAGGAAGGATCCCTTAGCTTTCAGAAGAAAGGCTCGGGCCTTTCTCCTTTTTCTTCTTAGAACTGAAGGTACGCTCCGTTTCGGGTGTTGTTCAGGTAGAGATACACACGTCCTGCTCCAAAGACGTTGTTAAAACGGGTCATGCTGATGGACACACCGCTCACACAGGGTTGTTGGGTGGTGAAGCTTCCTCCTGTAGGCAAAAAAGAACCACCAAAATAGTTGGTCAACGAGCCGTTGTAGCTTGTTGTTGTGTTCGGGTAGCTTAAGCCAAATAGACCGTAGATCACGGTGAGTTTCTGGGGGCTGATGGTGATGGTTCCCGTGGCATTAGCAAGTCCAGTGTAGTTCATGGGTAATGCAGTGCCTACGGATGGGAAGATGTTCATGGTTAAGCTGCCATCCGGTCTTGGAGTGGGAGAGCCTGCCGTACTCACGCTCAGAGCTGCCCCTGCAGGAGGTGCAGTGATGAGTGCTCCTGAGGGAGTGATAGTTCCGAAAGCTTGATTGGCAGCTCCTCCTATCCGATTGCCATAGAATAGAGTGTCATTGTAGGGGATGGCTCCTGCTAATGCCGTGGATGGATCACTGAACATGCCTGTCGCAGAAAACTGGATAGGTTGAGTCAATGGAATGCATCCGGATGGAAGAGTCATTTGAGTCCCATTGGGATTAAACTGAGGGGCGGAAAACATGGCCGGAGGCATGGTCTGAGGGGTTGCACCACCACAGGCACTCAGAATGGATCCTAAACTTGATAGGGTCATAACAACCGCTAAGCTCTTTTTTGATTTCATAAAAAAACCTCCATAAAAAACTTACTGCAAATCAATCTAAGGACCTGGGGTCCAGGTTTGAGTGAATGCAGCTGAGAAGCAGTAGAGCAAGCAGGGTGCCATTTTTTTTATTTGTAGAATTTAAAATTAATGATTCTATGTGATTGAAATAATGAATAAAAAAATAATTTGATCCAATTCTAATGCGGTGTGCTTGCGCGATGAGCTGTCTAGAGTCTTGACACAGGACTAATTTTTGAGCTGATTTTTTGAGGAAATAAAATTTAAAATTTGCAATTCATTTAATCTATGGTAAATGAAAAAGGTGTAGGCCTGGTAGAAGTGCTAGGCCTTTTGGGGGGAACCAGGACAAAGTCAGTTCTTGTCCTGGTCTTCAAAATGCTTTGTAACCCCGCGGTGACCCCCTCTTCCTTTCGGTACCCTCAACACGATCGATGTGCTGCTTGGGGCCTTTTTTTGGTCTAAAAGGCTTTTAGCTCTGAGGGCAATGGGTCCAGGCGCTCTTGGATGCGCCGCTTTTCATTTGTTTTTGGTAGCTCTCAATTGCCTCCACGATCGCTTGAGCAATTCGATTTTGTCCTGAATGGGACATAAAAAGGGCTCGATCATAGGGGTTTTTCAGGAAGCCGGTTTCTACTAAAACGGAAGGCATGTCTGCGCCCAGAAGGACATGAAAAAGGGCCTGCTTCACTCCGCGGTTTCTTCGTTTACGGTTTAGGGAAGAGGTCTGAGACGTCGCACTCACCAAGTGGTTCTGAAGAGTGCAGGCTAAGCGCTTGCTGTCGCCCAAGTTGGCATCCAGTCGGAGGTCTTTTAAAATCAGAGCAACGTCCAGTTCGGTTGGGTTTTTGGGGTCTGCTGAGATCACGCTGTTTTCAAGCTGCGAAAGACGTCGGGACGACGCATCGGTCGTGCTATTGAGGATGTAGGTTTCCACTCCTTCTGCATCTTGAGAGCCCAGGAGATCCGATGAGTTTAAGTGAATTGAGATAAAAACCCGAGCCTTCAATTGATTAGCAAGTTGTGTTCGGGCCGCCAGAGGGACTTCGCGGTCATCTGATCGAGTCAATGCCACACGGTAGCCGCGGGTTTTAAGGAGTTTTTCAACCCGTTTGGCTAAGGCTAAAGTGATCGTTTTTTCCGCAACCCGGAATTGTCCCGATTCATAGACCGTCCCCTCATCAGAACCCCCATGGCCTGGATCAAGAACCACTTGAAAGGGCTGGGGGCTGGCCCAGCAGGGAGTCCAGAGCAGACTCCTCTGCGGTGCGATCATTTGGATCATTCCCAGCGTGATGAGATAGAGCCCATGAATTTTTTTCACACTTGCCCCCTCTTCTTAGATTATGGGATGGATTCGGGATGATCAAGTCCTTAGCCCGTTTGAAAACCTTAAAAAATCAATCCCCCCTGCCTCGGGCACTCCAGCAGTTGGTTCACTGGTTTCAGTGCAAACAGCGGGATCTGCCCTGGAGAGATCAACCTTCCTATTATCGGGTCTGGGTCTCTGAGATCATGCTTCAGCAGACTCAAGTGGTGAGCGTGATTCCTTATTTTGAACGCTTCATGGCCCGATTCCCGGATTTAGAAAGCTTGGCCCGGGCTCCGTTAGAGGAGGTCCTTTTGCTTTGGGCGGGTTTAGGCTACTACTCGCGCGCTCGCAATCTCCATCAAGGGGCAAAAAAACTTTTGGAGTTCTGGGGGGAGACAGGGCAGTTTCCTAAAACCCGAGCGCAGTGGCTTGAGATTCCAGGGGTGGGGCAGTACACGGCTGGAGCCGTTTTATCCATTGCTGGCAATTATCCGGAGCCCCTCTTAGATGGAAATGTGGAACGCGTCCTCTCAAGAGTCAGACGAGTGGGGTCTGCTGCTGGTCAAGCCATCTATAAAAAACGCCTGTGGCGACTCTCCACCCTGGTCGTGCAGGGAGGCTATTCCCTGGGTTTACTCCCCAGTCAACTGAACCAGGCGCTCATGGAGCTGGGCGCAACGATTTGTACCCCGAAAAAACCTCAGTGCGGGCATTGTCCTATTTCTTCCGTCTGTCGTGCCCATCAGATGCGGGTTGAGCAGGAGTATCCTCCAAAAAAGAAGCCCAAATCGTGGGTTCGGGTCGAGGAAACTCGTTATTGCATTTTAAATTCTCAAGCCGAAGTACTGCTCACTCAAAGTCCCCAGGGAAAATGGAGAGCAGGGCTTTGGGATCTCCTTGAGTTTTGCCCTCGAGTGAAAAAAGGAAAGCTTCTTACTTTAGGCGAGATGGAAAGTGAGCATGTGGTGACGCGCCATAAGATTCGGCGGCTCACCCATGTCCTCAGGCTCCAGGGCTCAGCTGAAAAAGAGATCCTCACTCACCTGATGTCTCAAGACTCTGGAGAAACGCACCCCGTTCAGTGGGCTTGGGTCAGTTTGCGCACTCCCGGTGTGCCGATGGGCGCCGCTCTGAAGAAGAACCTCAAGGCCGTGATTCAGCGATATCCTGGGGTGCTGCAAGAGTCTTGAGTCGGATTAAGGTCTCTAGGGCTTGCATTGGAGTTAAGTGATGGGGGTCCACTTCCGCTAATTCCAGAAATAATGGGTGAGTCGGGGGTTCAACTTCAGGCTCGCTCTCCTGGACTTCGGCTCGCTGAATGGATTGAAACAGTGGGAGTTCAAGGACGGATGGCGAGGCGGGTTCGGTTTTCGTCGAGTTCTCCAGGTTTTCTAAAACCTCCCAGGCCCGTTGAATGACGGAAGGCGGAAGCCCCGCCATCTGGGCCACATGAATGCCGAAGCTTTCATTGGTGGGGCCTTCTTTGAGCTCGTAGAGGAATCGCAGGGTCTTTTTACTGGGAGATCGGGTGCCTGCGACTGCGAGGTGAGTGTTGGCTAAGAGCGGTAGGCTCTGCGAGAGGTGAATGAGCTCGTGATAGTGGGTGGCAAAAAACGTGCGGGCCTGAATCTTTGTGCAGATCCACTCTAAAGTGGCCCAAGCCACGCTGATTCCGTCATAGGTGCTTGTGCCACGACCAATCTCGTCGAGGATGATGAGGGATTTTGCATCCGCATGATGGAGGATCTCAGCCAGTTCGCTCATTTCCACCATGAACGTACTCTGACCCCGTGCGATGGCATCTTGAGCTCCAATTCGGGTGTAGACGGAGGAGAAGGCTCCCCAGCTCGCACTTTGGGCTGGAACCGGCGCTCCCATCTGCCCGAGGATGACGATGAGGGCAGTTTGCCTCATGATCGTGGACTTACCTCCCATATTGGGTCCCGTGATGAGCAGAGTCATGCGTGAGGAGGGAGACAGGCAAACGTCATTGGGGACGAAGCCTCCTTTTTGGGCTTGATCCACCATGGGGTGACGTCCCGCGCGAATGTCTAGATTCAAAGAGTTGTCAATGAGCGGCATGCACCAGCCGGGTTGAAGGCTGAGGGACGCAAAGGAGGCCAGCGAGTCGAGTTGTCCTAGGTGTTCGGCCAGAGCCATGATGGCAGGGCTTTGAGCCTGGATTTGACCCAGAAGTGACTCAAAGAGTTCCTGCTCTAATTGCTTTTGACGGGTTGAGGCGGTGAGGATTTCTTCTTCAAATCGCTTGAGCTCGTCGGTGAAAAAGCGCTCCGCTCCGACCATGGTTTGTTTTCTCTGGTAATGGGGAGGGACATTTTTTAAATGCGCCTGAGTCACTTCAATGTAATACCCAAAGACGCGATTGTAGCGCACTTTGAGTGAAGGGATCTTGGTTTGCTCGCGCTCGCGGTTCTCAAGCTCACTGAGCCAACGCTGGCCGTTTTCAGTCAGATCGATGAGGCGGTCCAGTTCAGGGGACGTTCCGCGCTGAAAAATTCCCCCCTCCCGAGCGTGCGTGGGGGCGTCTTCTCTGAGGGAACGAACCAGAGTTTGAGTTAAGGGTTCCAGTTCGCTGGCCGCTTGGAGCAGTGATTGGTGCAGCTGCTGAAGGCAGCGGGACTGCAAAGGCGCAAGAAGGGGAACGAGGTGGGGCAGGTGAGTGAGGGATTGTCCTAGGGCTAGGGCGTCTTTTGGGGTGGCGAGCTGCGTATTCACGCGAGCTAAGATTCGCTCCAGATCATGAATGGGAGCTAGGTTTTGAGCCAGACTCTGGCGAAGAGGACTACTCATCTCCGAAATCGCACGCACGGCAGATTGACGCAGTTCAATGGCCTGGGGGTCCAGTAAAGGAGCTAAGAGCCAGTTTTTTAGCCGACGAGCCCCTAAGGTGGATCGGGTATGATTGATCAGTCGAAAGAGATCGGCAAGATCCAGGTGTTGAGCGGTGGAGGGGCCTAGAACCAAGGTCTCCGGTTTGCGGAGGGGCTCAGGCAGGCGTAGGTGCTCGATTCGCTCTAAAAGTTGGGTTCTTAAGACATAGGTGACTAAGGTGCTGAGCCCTAAAAGAGCACTGGGGGTTTTTAAAAACGAGCCCAGGTTTTCAATCTGATACTGCTTTTTTAGAATCTCAGATCCTTTTTCAAGGGAGACGTAGTTTTTAGGTAGGCCCTCGCTTAAGATCCCCTCCAGGTTTCCCAGGCGCTCAAGCTCCATGAGGTGAGGGTAGTGCAGGTAGTGGCGAATCGGGAGGTTGCGAAACTCTTGGAGCACGGAGGTAAGCTCAAGCGGATCACTGATTAAGACTTCCCCCGTGGATACGTCTAAGCAGGTGAGGATCCATAGGGTTCGTGAGCCTTCGGTGTGGCTGGTGAGCGTGGCCAAATAATTGGCCTCCGACCCTTCAACATCAAACTGCACAGCAGGCGTGAGCACGCGGACAATTTCTCGTCTCACGATTTTTCCCGTCCCTTTGACTGACTCCGGGTCCTCCACCTGTTCCCCTAAAGCGATTTTTTTTCCGGCTTTTAGGAGTTTTTGAATGTACCCCTGAACACTGTGGTGAGGGACTCCTGCCATGGCAATGGGATTGGCTTTCGTTTTATCCCGGCTCGTGAGGGTGATCTCCAGAATCGAGGCCGCCGTCACGGCATCGTCTCCGAAGAGTTCGTAGAAATCGCCCATCCGAAATAACAGTAAGGCGTCCGGGACCGTGGCTTTTAAGTCCCAGTATTGTTTCATTAAAGGCGTCAGTTCATCCGTGCTTTTGAGTGTCATGAGGACCCAAACAACTAGCAGGTCTCTGGGGTCACAGCAAGGGGAAGAAAAAAGGTCTAGATTGATCCGGTATCAAATTCACGCCCTAGGTTGGCTCCGAGGCGGTGAACCTTGACCATATTGGTGGTGCCTCGCCTGAGCGTAGGAATTCCTGCGGTGACCACCACAAGGTCCTCAGCCCCTGCCCAATGATGGGCTTTTAAAACTGATTCTACCATCGCAAACAAATCATCTGTCGCCACGAGCTTGGGAATCACGATTCCACGCACACCCCAGACAAACGCCAGTCGTGCGAGGATGGACTCCTTATCGACGATGGCAACAATGGGGGTCTCCGGGCGATACTTCGCAAGCGTACGCGCAGCCATCCCTGAGTGCGTCAGACAGGCAATGGCCACCGCATTCACCTGCTGAGCAATGTGTGCAGCACTGCTTTCAATGGCATCCACAATGGAGGTCCTGGGCAAGGCTCGTTTGGAGTGTCGAGAGTAGGCGTTTTTTGTCCTCTCGGCTTCCAAAACGATGCGACTCATCGTGCTGACGGCTTCCCTGGCATATTGCCCCGAAGCAGTTTCTCCAGAGAGCATCACGGCATCCGTTCCATCAAACACGGCGTTTGCCACGTCGCTGGCCTCAGCTCGCGTCGGAGTCGGAGAAGAAATCATGGACTCCAGCATTTGGGTGGCCGTAATGACGGGAACCCCCCATTGGTTGCAGGCTTGAATGAGCTTCTTTTGAATGATCGGGACGCGTTCTGCTCCCACTTCAACCGCCATATCGCCGCGGGCAATCAACAGAGCATCGGAAACCTCCACAATCGATTCATGAAGGTCCACAGCTTCTTCTCGTTCAATCTTGGGAATCACTAAGGGAAGGTCATGGGTGATGCTTCTCATTTTCTCCCGCAAGCGCTCAATGTCGTGCTTGTTTCGAACAAACGACAGTGCCACTGCATCCACCTTCTGGGAGAGTCCAAAAGCCAAGTCCTCGAGGTCCTTATCGGTGAGGCAAGGAATGGAGAGGGGAGTGCCCGGGAGGTTCATCCCTTTTTGACTGGTGAGCTTTCCGCCCACTTCAACCTCAATGACAATCTCCGGCGGGGACACTGAAATCGCTCGGGTTGCAATTTTTCCGTCGTCAAAAAGGATGCGTGCTCCGGTCTGAGTGTCTTTTGAGACGGGAAGTGCAATTTCTGAAGAGATCGGGATGGCAATTTTTCCGTGAAGAGAGGTCCTGGGTTCTGATCCCTCGGGATAAAGAACGACCGTATCGCCTGCTTTCAGTTCAATTCCGGTCTTCGGTAGCATTCCCACACGGATTTTTGGGCCTTGAAGGTCCTGCATGATCCCCACCGATCGATTTTTTTTCTTCGCAGCTTCGCGCACGGCCTGGATCAGTGAGGCGTGAAACGCATGAGTCCCGTGACTAAAGTTGAGTCGAGCGACATCCATGCCCTCATCAATGAGGGCCGAGATTTGCTCAACCGTCTGAGAGGAAGGTCCTAACGTACAGACAATTTTAACTCTTCTTTTGGATAAGGAGTTCATATGAGCGTTTTGTCCTGTCTATTTCATCTTGATAATTTTGCTCGGCAATTCGCTCTCGTTCTTTGTGTTGTGCAAGAGCTTGAGCGAGTTTTTGTTCATGCGATTTTCCTTGAGCTTCGATTTCTTGTTTTAACCGCTGCTCGGTGGCATGTACATCTACTATCGCTTGAGTCTTCACAATATCCAAATTATTTTCGTGGTCCTCTTTGAGTTTTTGAAGTTTTCTTTCGTAAGATTTAATGAGATCGGTTTTCTCCGCCACTGCGGTCTTATGAGCCAGTTTGGCAGCCATTTCTGCCTCTTGCTTAAACTCATTGAAACGAATCTCGGCCGCACTTCGACTGCTGTCAAAGGCGTTGTTGAAGTCCCTTTTTTGTTTCTCCAAGAGTCGTCCATAATGCCGGTGGAGGGCTTCGATTTGATAGGCAGTGCTTGATTCGGAGTCTTTCAGGCGGGTTGCTGCATCGACTTCGTTCTCAGCAACGGTATCTAAAAAGTTCGAACGATTCAGGGTGATCTCTCGCTCAAACTCACTTTTAGCTCTCAAAAGCTCGCTCTGATAGTCTTCTCGAGCGTTATTGAGTTCGGTTTGTTTGTTTTCAATCAATTGAGTCGTATACCGGTTGTGTTTATCAACCTCCGTATCGAGCTCCTTTTTGTGAGATTGCGTGAGGATCTTTCGAATTCTTTCCTCGGCCGCAGGGGAGATCAGGTTTGGATCGGTGGAAGTTTTCGTGGTGTGAAGAGCGTCTTCGAGGTACTTAATTTTTGCAGAATCTTTGGCGTTCTGCTGGCTCATCGCTCGTTCGTAGCCTTTGGCCTGCTTTTCGAGTGCGATTTTCTTCTGTTCTTCCGAGTGAGTCATCGTATCTTCTAGGAGAGCATCACGTCGTTGAGATTCAATTTCTGACATCTGACGGGCTTGGGCCGCCTGCTTGTCCAGTTGTTCTCCTAAGTACTTGAGTTTTTGATCTCCCTCGATCGTTCTTTCTCTGAGGAGATCGTTATAGTGTCTTTCTTTTTCCTCCATGACCTTTTGATTCTTGGTGGAGTAGTAGTTTTCTGCGTTCTCAGTGGTTTTTTTCAACGCATCCAGTTGGGTCTGGTAAGAGTCGGTAATCTGTTGATTGGCCTTGCGGAGCTGTTGATCATTTTCTGAGGCCCGCTCACTCATCTTTCGGATGGCCTCTTGCGTTTGATTTAACGTTTGTTGATTCAGGGTTTGTCGATTTTTTTGAGAGTCTTCTAATGCTTGATTTTGGCTCCTCTGAAACGCCTTGATTTGGTCATCGTTTTTTCGGTAGGCCTCAGAGGTGTTTTTAATCAGGTCTTCCTCTCGGTTTCGATTCGATTTTTCATCTGTTTTGCGTCGATTTTCATTGGCTTCAGCCATTTGCTCGAGTCTTTTTTGGCTGGATCTACGCTCGCTTTCGATTTGACCTTTTTGATTGTAAATCTGCTCTCTTAATCGGTCTGCGTTTTCCTGGGCTCGGGTTTTTTCATAAGCTAGGTTTTCTAGGCTTTGTTCCCGAGCGGTTTGAAGGGCGTTTTGAGCTTCTTTTGCGTTTTGGTCAAGTCCGTTTCGGTAAGACTCCTCTAAGTGCTTGACCTCATGATAAGCTCGCTCTCGGATTCGTTTGATTTAGGATTGCTTATCTTTTTCCCAGTCCTGCAAAAACTAATTGTTGTAGCTGGTGCGTCCAGTGACTGTAA
>JBMSSC010000062.1:0-15291 GCA_049424145.1 Bdellovibrionia bacterium | reverse complement strand
ATCGGGTTTGATGCGGTCTCGACCACGGCACAAGAATGTAAGAATCCCTCCAGGGACCTCCCGATTGGGATCTTAGGTTCTTTGTTCGGGTGCACCGTTTTGTACATTTTAATGGCCCTAGTGATCACCGGTGTGGTGCCTTATCAGAAACTTGGAGTGCCGGATCCCGTTGCCGTGGGTGTGGATCGCATTGTGATGCTGCGCAATTGGTCCTTGGGCGCACAAAAAATCATTGGGTTTTTAGTGAAAGTGGGAGCCTTAGCTGGACTCACCTCCGTGATTTTGGTGATGCTCTTAGGGCAAACTCGTATTTTTTACTCCATGGCAAAAGATGGTCTGTTGCCTTGGTTTCATCGCCTCAATGAGCATGCGGTACCCCAGCAAGCAGCCTTAACGACGGGAGTGTTCGTATCTCTCTGCGCGGGTTTAATGCCCATGAGTTTGGTGGGTGAGCTCGTATCCATCGGCACACTGCTGGCGTTTGTCCTGGTGTGTGTGGGAATTCCAATTTTACGCTGGAGACACCCTGAAATCCATCGGCCCTTTAAGACGCCTCTGTATGGGTTTGTGGCTCCCTCCGGCGCTTTGGCTTGCTTGTGGGTGATGACGGGTCTACCGAGAGACACCTGGATTCGGCTGATGGTCTGGCTTGCTCTTGGATTAATCATTTACTTCGCCTATGGAATCAAGAACAGTCGCCTGAGATCCATGAGTCAGGAGTAGTTACGTTAGGTGGAAGCAAGAATCCAGAAAAGAACCCGTCCAAGAAGGATTCGACTCTGAGTCTCAACGGGGATTTATTCGAGTTCACACGGACGCAAAGCACTTCAGCAGAGGAGTTGGAACCGGCTCATCCGCGCTCCGTTCCTCTGGCGCATCGGGTGAGACCCCAGAGTCTGGAGGAGTTCTTTGGACATAGTCAGGTTCTGGGCCCAGGAAAGCCCCTTCGCCGATGGATTGAGATGGATCGCGTCTCCTCTTTATTGTTTTGGGGGCCACCGGGCTGCGGTAAAACCACATTAGCGGGCATCATCGCTCAAAAGACGCACAGTTATTTTGAGAGTTTAAGTGCGGTCCTCTCGGGCGTGAAAGAGGTCAAAGACGCGGTGCTCAGGGCCCAGGAACGAAAAAGGGTTTATGGAAAAAAAACCCTCCTGTTTGTGGATGAACTTCATCGGTTCAATCGTTCTCAGCAAGACGCCTTATTACCTCATGTGGAATCAGGCACGTTCATTCTGCTGGGAGCTACGACCGAGAATCCTTCCTTTGAGTTGAACGCAGCCCTCCTTTCTCGCTTAAAGGTCATTCGCTTAGAACCCTTGGACTCCACAGCCCTGGTTTCCATCTTAGAGCGCGCGCTTGGGGATCCTAATCGGGGCTTGGGGCGGGTGATTCAGATCAGTGCCTATGGGCTGCTTTGGCTGGCGGAGCAGGCCCAGGGAGATGCGCGACGGGCCTTGAATTCACTGGAAGCGTTGGCAAGTTTTTTTGCATCCGAACTGACCCAGTCTCGGCTGGCTCAGGACGGGAGCGAGTCAAACGCCCGGGATGATGCATCGAAGCAAGGCTTGGAACCTCTGAGTCAACCAGCAATTCAAGAGGCTTATGCCCAGGTTTTTACAGCCAACCCGATTCGTTATGACTCCACGGGTGAAGAACACCACGCCGTTTCATCGGCCCTGATTAAGTCCATTCGCGATAGTGATCCCCAAGCGGCCATTTACTACTTGGCTCGAATGCTCGAGGGAGGTGAGGACCCGTTGTGGATTGTTCGTCGCTTGGTGATTCTTGCGTCCGAGGATATTGGGAATGCGGACCCTAGAGCCCTAAGCTTAGCGGTTGCTGCCAAAGAAGCCGTGGAGTTCGTCGGGATGCCTGAGGCTCGCATCCCTCTGGCTCAGTTGGTGAGCTACCTCAGCGTTGCTCCCAAGAGCTATGCGTCCTACCAAGCCATTGAAAGTGCTCTTGAAATCGTGCGCCAAACAGGCGCTCTTCCCGTTCCCCTTCACTTGCGGAATCCCGTGACCCCAGCCATGAGAGCTCAAGGGTATGGTCAAGGGTACTGCTATCCTCATGGGCCTTCAGGCTACCAATCCTCAGGAAAAAGCCATCTGCCTGAGGCGCTGAGAGGGCAGAAATTTTATCATCCTCAAGATTCAGGCTTGGAAAAGCAAATTAGGGCCCAGTGGAATCTAAGGAAATGTTCGTCACCCGAGAGCTCAGAGGGTTCTTCTTGATTCCAAACTTAGGGGGAGACGCTGGAGAGAAAACAAATCGCCCTAAGCGTTGAGTGAGTTCGAGGAAAAACTCTGGGTCAGGTTCTTCTGCTCGAAGACGTGCCTGAACGGCTTTCATTTCTGCTAAGGCTTCATCAGCCGTAGGTTGTTGGGTTGGATCAGGGTTCACCATTCGGTAAATGACGTGTTCAAATGTTCCTCGTTCGGGCTCAAACATTAAATTCTCGGTGTAGAGCTCACGAAGGTCCTTGTAGGAACTGAGTCTCAGTAAAACGTTCAGTAGGGTGTTCGTCTCCAATGCGCCCGTTTTGTTCCACTGAAAAAAGTTGTCAAAAATATTTAAGGTCAATCCCATGGCCCAAATGTCGTTTTTAATGTTCAAATTCGCACGGTGATTTTTAGCCACAAACTCCCGAACGTAAAAAGGAGCCAGATAAGTGGCACTTCCCGCAAAATTCGAGGCTTGCTTACCCGACTTAAGCCACTCTAAGTTGGCCGAGAGTCCAAAGTCTGTGATGCGGGCTTGAGGCTTTCCAAACTGGTCGTAGTCAATCAGAATGTTCTCGGGTTTAATGTCCCGATGGTGAATTCCTGCTGCATGAATGGAGGAGAGTCCTTCGAGTAATTGCACGGCAATATCGACTTTCAGGTGCTTCAGCGAAGTCCCTCGGTAATGCGTAACGGCTTGGTGTCGGTTGCGCGCAAAGATGGAGTTATAGAGATCGAGTAAGGTCTCCTCATAAAGTTTTTGGATAATCTTAATTTGAGGCAGCGGGCTTGACTGCTCATCGGTCACCATGAAGAGAGCATCCGTTCGGGTGACTCCTTTTTTGTCGGAGACCATTTTATGGAGTTCAAACTCCTGCTGGGAGTCTTGGTACCAGTGAGCGAGTTGCTCTTCGATCGACTGTTCACCGGACTTGATTTGGATTCGAAACTCCCCCTCAGCCAAAAAGGGATGCTCGGCATGAAGGTCGGACTCAGAGGAGAGGGCGTCATCGTAGTCAAATGCGAGGTGAATTTCCTTATAGGTTCCCGTTCCCAGGGGCTCGAGGTGGAGGGTTTGATCCTTGATTCGGACCGTTTTTAAGAAAACTAAAAGTCGGCCTTGAGGAGTCAGAGCCAGAGCGCAAGGCGCAGTTTCCCCTTCGATTGGAGTCCCGTAGGGGAAGTAATGAACTTGGGATGGGTTTTGTTGATGAATGGCCTGCAGATGGTTTCGGTGTTTTTCTACAAATAAGATCAGCTCGCCCACGAAGGAGACAAAATCCTGATCCTTGACGACGGCGCTTGCCGAAGGAGGGGAGAGAGGCTCGGTGCTGTCTGAATGAGGGTTGAGTTGGGCTAAGAATTTGAGTTGAAGTTTGCTGGCTAGGTTTAAAACCAGAGACTCCAGGGAGTGAGCCGTCTCGGCGTCGTAGACGGAGCGCGCCCAATGTTCGACTTTAGGCTTTAAGCTTTGATTTCTAATGTTTGCTTTTTGGATTCGAAGCGCAACGTGAGGATGTTCGTTCTTGATGTAAGTTCCAAACTCACACCAATTTGTGTCCTCAATGGTTCTAAATGACTGGCACGGTTTTAACAGGAGTCCGGCTAAGACTTTACGGCAAATCTTTTGAGGACCTTTGGCGTCCTCAGGGTTGGTTCTGGGGGGGCAGCTCCCGCGCTTCTCAAGATCGCCTAGCACTTCGCAGAGAGTTCGGCTTTGGCTCCCTTCAGGGAGAATGAGACAGGATTTTTTCTTTTCAATGGTTTTAAGAGCTAGGCAGTAGGGTTTTTTTTGTTCAGTGATTTCCGAGCAAAGTTCTACTGCAAAGGTAGAAGAGCTACTTAAAAAGTTGATCCCTAAAAAGAAGGCTGCGAGCGTAGGGAGGTGAGTACAATGAAGACTAGGTGATGAAAGAATGGATTTTTCTGAGTGGCGTTGAAGAGTTATTTTTTTTCTAAGTCTGAATTGGGTTTCTCTTTTTTGGCTCTGAGTTTGGCTCTGGGATTGACTCTTTGGTTTTTTAAGTTGAAACATAACTTTTTATTGATACTAGAAAATAAGAAAGAATTAAACTCGAATCTGAAGAGCTCAAGCGTTATTTTTTGAAGCGCAAAAGGGGGAGCACAGTGTCTTGGTGTTTGGATGGTCGGTTCGTTTCTTGAGGTTTGAAAGCCTGGGGTCTTCAGATTTAAAGCCCTAAAGCCCTGAGGTCTTCAGGTTTGAAGACCGGAGGCTGGATTGGGTCGGTGTCCATTCCCCCTGTGAATGGACAGGGCATGAATTTGGAAATCATTTTTCGAAGGCCACGAGATTTCGCAGAGGGAGCTGAAAAGGGCTTGATTTCCTCAGGCATTGGGCTAGATTTGGCTCCAGTTTTTATCGCTTCAGGTGTTTTTCATCTTCAAAAGCCAAGCCAGATCGGGGAGTTAGTCCGTGAAAAAAAAACTCATTACTTCAGCCTTGCCGTATGTGAATAACGTTCCTCACTTGGGGAATATCATTGGTTCCGTTTTATCGGCCGATGTTTATGCCCGATTTTGTCGGATGATGAAGTACGAGACCTTGTTCGTGTGTGGGACGGATGAGTACGGCACGGCCACAGAAATGAAAGCGCTTGAGGAGAAAAAAACGCCTCAACAAGTCTGTGATCACTACCATGCGATCCATAAGCGAATTTACGAGTGGTTTCAAATCAGCTTTGATGTTTTTGGGCGAACTTCGCTTCCGGTTCATGCCGAGATCACTCAGAAGATTTTTCAGCAGTGTGATCAAAACGGGTTCATGAAGGTTCAGTCCTCCGATCAGTTTTATGACGAGACGGCCAAGCTCTTTTTGGCGGATCGCTATTTGGTGGGCGAGTGTCCGCATTGTCATTTTCCAGAAGCTCATGGAGATCAGTGCGATAAGTGTGGGAAATTGTTGCAGCCGGATGAGCTCTTGAATCTCAAAAGCACGATCTCAGGCTCTCAACCCGTAAAAAAAACCACGCAGCATCTGTACTTGGATCTGCCTCAAATCGAATCTCGGCTCGTCGAATGGATCCATGCTGCTCAGAAAGAAGGGTCATGGACCGATAACGCTCAGGCAATCACTCAGTCCTGGATCCGAGAGGGTCTGAAGACTCGGTCGATCACCCGGGATTTGAAGTGGGGAATTCCGGTTCCTAAGCCAGGGTTTGAGGGGAAGGTGTTTTACGTTTGGTTTGATGCTCCGATTGGGTACATCTCCATTACCGCATCTCGAATTGAGAATTGGAAAGATTGGTGGATGAATTCAAAAGAAGTTCAACTCTATCAGTTTATGGGAAAAGATAATGTTCCGTTTCACTCGATTCTTTTTCCGGCCATTCAGTTGGCAAGCGGGGAACCCTGGACGATGGTTCATCACCTCAGTGCAACCGAGTACCTCAATTATGAGGATGATAAGTTCTCAAAATCGCGGGGGATTGGGGTTTTTGGGACGGATGCAATTGAGTCCGGAGTTTCTGTGGATTTTTGGCGCTACTACTTGCTGTGCATGCGTCCTGAGCAGCATGATACGTGCTTTCATTGGTCAGATTTTCAAGCGCGAATCAACAATGAACTTTCTGCGAATTTAGGAAACCTAGTTCATCGCGTCTTAGTGTTTGCGCAAAATAAACTCGATTCAACCGTTCCTGTTCTGGGTGCTTTGAAGGCAGAGGATCAGGAGTTTTTGGATACGACTCGAAAGCTCATTCAGGATTACCAGCGGGATTTGGAAGAAGTTCGTTTGCGCGATGGGTTATCTCGAATCATGCTGATGGCCAAGATTGCCAACAAGTACCTTCAAGACACGGCTCCTTGGAAAACCATTAAGGAGGATTCAGCGCGAACGGGAACGATCATTGCGGTTCTATTGATCACTCTTCGAAATTTAGGGGTTTTACTGAAGCCCTACCTACCTGAAAGTGCTGAGACTTTGTTTCGTCAATTAGGGATTCCGTCTTCCAACTGGGAAGATCTCCATCACGCTCTTCCTGCTGGTCAAAAGATTGGAACTCCTCAACCCCTATTTCATCATCTTGAAGATGAAACAGTGGAGAAGTTGAAGGCGCAGTATTCGGGTCAAGGCTCCAAGTCGGTTTTGAAGCCTCTTTGAAATGAATGGAGTTGTGCTCAGATCCAGGAATGAGCCCTTTGGGCCTGTTTTTCGGGAGAGTTTGATCAGTCTGGGGCGTTTTGGCTCTTAAGGCTGGGCGGGTACGCTCTGTGAGGGAGTGTGGCCTTTTTTAAGCTGGGCGTGTGGATTGGAGAGGGTTAAAAAATGAGAGGGGCGATGGACTTCAGTCAGCCCAAAGGACTCAAGGGGTGGGGTGATTCTGTTTTTCTTTTGAGAATCAGGACTTGTGGATGAAGAAGGCTGTCTCGTGGCCAGGAAAGGCCAAGCTTCTTCAAGCTTTCGTGAGACTCTCGTCAGAATTTCTTTAGGCGCGTTTTCGATTTTTTTGTTTGGTTTTTTTTCAGAATGGTGGCTGGGGCCGGGATCGAACCGGCGACGTCCGCGTTATGAATGCGGCCCTCTAACCAACTGAGGTACCCAGCCATGAACTGAAGTGAGTTAGTTCATAATATGAGAAGATTGATTTGGTCAAGACAAGAAATAAGAGATAAGAAAGTTCTTGATGTCAGTCCAAAAAAAAACAGGCTATCCCAAGGCAGGGCCTAAGGCGGGGAAGCTCATTCGATCCGTTTTGGCGCTTTTGAAATCACAGGGAATCTCTCTCCCGTTAAATTCGCATATCCTAATCGCAGTTTCTGGTGGGCCTGATTCAGTGGCTTTAGCTCATTTGCTCGTTCATTTCGGAAGAAGGGTTGTTCCGCGCAACCAAATCGAGCTACTGCACGTGAACCATGGGTGGCGAGCAGGCGAATCGGATCAAGATGAGCTCTTTGTTCAAGAGTTGGGAAGAAAGTGGAACGTCCCTGTTTTCGTGGGGCGCCTGGATCCCTCCTTAAAGCCGAAGCGAAGTTCGTGGGAGCAAGATGCTCGAGTGCGAAGAAAAGCTATTTTTCAAGCCCGAGCCAGCCAAACGGAGGCTCGGGTCATGACGGCGCATCAGGCGGATGACTTAGCTGAAACACTCCTTTGGCGGCTCTGTACGGGGGCGGCTCAGACTCACGGAGGCGGTATTGTCCTTGAGCAAGGGGTCGAGCTTCGTCCTTTTTTAACGACTCGAAAGCAGATGATCTATGACTACCTCAACGAAGTGGGGCAAGAGTACCGAGTGGATTCGACCAACTTTTCCACTTCTTTTTTGCGAGCCAGGATGCGGCGAGAGTTGATGCCTGCTTTGGAGTCTTGTTTTCCAAAAGCGGTGGATCATTTGGTGCAGTTGGCACTTTCTGCCCAGCAGAACGTCAAGGATCTGTCTTTTCATTCTGATCCAAAGCGAGGATCAAAATTATCGATTCAGCCGGTCGATCCTTATGGTATTCTAATTCAAGCAGCGGGTCTTCAGATCCGTCGCTCTCACTTGGATCTTCTTTCTCAGAAACGGCAAATCGACCCCCCTTGGCAAGGAGAAGTTCACCTGCCGGGCGGATATCGATTAACGAGTCAGTCTTCCGAGAAGTGGGTTTTGGAAAAAATGGAGAGCCAAGAGGGAAGGAAAAAAAAAGCAGAGAAAAAGAACAAGGCAATTGAGCTCCCGGGTGATTCTTAAGGGGAGTTTTCTTCTTCTCATGCGCAAGTCAGGGGCAGGTTAGGTCCACAAAAAGGGACCGCTGGTTGAGAAGCATAAATTGATTTGTTCAGTGGGTTTATGTTAGGGTTCAAAACTAAAGAGGGATGGGATAAGAGAAGATGAAGCCATCGCAAAAAACTGTTGCTCTGTGGATTGTTTTTATTTTGTTGTTTGCTAGCTTGTTTAAAGTTTTTGAAACCGGCAATCGGCATCGCAGAGAGATTAAATTCAGTGAGTTCGTTCAACTCGTTAAAGACGGTAAAGTCTCCGATGTGACTTTTAAAGCGGACAACTTAATTGTTGGAGCACTCAAAGATTCTCAGGGTAACGAAGGAAAGAAGTACTTTGAAACCATCGGGGATACTGAGAACGCAAAAGTTTTTGAGATTTTAGAAAAAAACAACATCATCCCCAACTACGAGCGAGCTGAGAAAACTCCCATCTGGCAGCAAATGCTGATTTCTTGGTTTCCGATGCTCCTTCTTTTTGTGGTCTTTTTTCTGTTCATGCGGCAGATCCAAGTGGGTGGCGGAAAAGCCATGTCGTTTGGTAAGAGTAAAGCTCGTTTGTTAAGCGAAGCGAACAATCGGATTACCTTTAAAGATGTCGCAGGTGCCGAGGAAGCCAAGCAAGAATTAGAAGAGATCATTGAGTTTCTGAAGGACCCTAAAAAGTTCACCCGCTTAGGAGGGAGAATTCCTAAAGGGGTTTTACTCATGGGTTCTCCTGGAAACGGAAAAACTCTTTTAGCCAAGGCCATTGCAGGTGAAGCGGGCGTTCCGTTCTTCTCCATCTCCGGTTCGGACTTCGTTGAGATGTTCGTGGGGGTAGGGGCCTCTCGAGTTCGAGATTTATTTGAGCAAGGCAAGAAGCATGCTCCCTGTATTGTTTTCATTGACGAGATTGATGCCGTCGGTCGTCACCGAGGCGCAGGTCTAGGCGGTGGCCATGATGAGCGCGAGCAAACTCTCAATCAGCTCTTAGTGGAGATGGACGGGTTTGAGTCCAACGATGGGGTGATCCTTATTGCAGCCACTAACCGACCCGATGTGCTGGATCCTGCACTGTTACGGCCCGGACGCTTTGACCGCAGAGTCGTGGTGTCTCCACCCGATGTCAGAGGGCGTGAGGCAATTTTAAAAGTTCACACCCGAAAGACTCCCGTCTCCTCCGATGTGGACTTACAAGTGATTGCTCGCGGGACCCCAGGGTTTTCGGGTGCGGATCTGGAAAACTTAGTCAATGAGGCCGCCTTACTGGCAGCTCGAGTGAATAAGAAGTTTCTCGAGATGTGTGATTTTGAGCACGCCAAAGATAAAGTGCTCATGGGCGTTGAGCGCAAGAGCATGGTCATTTCCGAGGCTGAGAAACGCAATACAGCCTATCACGAGGCAGGTCATACTCTGGTGGGCAAGTTCCTACCCGATACAGATCCGATTCATAAGGTGAGTATCATTCCCAGGGGCATGGCACTTGGGGTGACTCAAACGCTCCCGAATGAAGATCGTTCCAGCCTAACCCGTGAAAAGGCTGAGAATCGGATTGCCTTTTTAATGGGTGGTCGTGTGGCTGAGGAAATCGTGTTTAAAGAAAAAACCACAGGCGCAGGAAACGATATCGAGCGAGCAACGGAGCTAGCTCGTCGGATGGTCTGCGAGTGGGGGATGAGCGATATTCTGGGGCCTTTGACGTTCGGGAAAAAAGAAGAAGCCATCTTCCTGGGTCGTGAAATTGCTCAGAACCGAGATTACTCCGAACAAA
The DNA here is from genome assembly GCA_049424145.1 of Bdellovibrionia bacterium. Lineage (GTDB taxonomy): Bacteria > Bdellovibrionota > UBA1018 > UBA1018 > UBA1018 > JBMSSC01. The sequence goes on along the minus strand of JBMSSC010000062.1, from coordinate 5,600 downwards.
CGGCGCAGACCATTGATCGGGAAGTTCGAGACATTGTGGAGCGAAACTACCGGAGAGCTCGCGAGATACTCCTCTCTCAGTTGCCGATTCTTCATAACCTGGCTGCCGCTCTTCTTGAGTTTGAGACGATTGACGGCGTTGAGGTGGAAAAGATTGTGCAGGGTCAGAAAATCGAGAGAAAGCCTTCACAAGCAGGGAGTTCGGGAAATACTCCGAATGCCTCTGCTCCTGTGGCAGGCGTTTCAGAATCGGAATCGGGAGGAGGGGCTGCTCCTGCTCCTGTACCAGCTTGATTTAGTGCTGGCCTGAAAGCAGAAGAACGCAGCTTAAAAGTCACGTGGGAGATTTTTTAGCGAACCTACAGTCCAGTTTTAGGTGGATCGACCTTTTAGACGTGGGCATTGTTGCTTTGATCGTGTATCGGATCCTGCTGCTGATCAAAGGAACACGAGCCATGCAAATGCTCACAGGACTTGGAATCCTGGGCATTGGATTTTACCTCTCGTACATGATGGAGATGTTCACGGCACAATGGCTGTTTTCTTACTTCTTTGATTACCTGATCTTAATTGTGATCGTGTTGTTTCAAGATGATCTCAGGCGCGCGTTGACTCATGTGGGGAAGAACCCTTTCTTCTCGGCTACTTCCCAGGCTGAAGAGCGGGAAATGATCGATGATATTGCGCGAGCCGCAAGTCGGCTTGCTCGCGAGAAGATCGGAGCGCTCATTGTGATTGAGCGCGAGACGGGACTTAAGAACTTTATTGATACGGGTTCACGCTTAGAGTCTCGGGTGAAAGCGGAACTCCTCTATGCCATCTTTATTCCCTCCTCACCAATTCATGACGGGGCTGTGATCATTACGGAAGGAAAGATTGCGGCAGCCGGGTGTTTTCTTCCTCTCTCCAAGGATCCGAACATTGATAAAAAATACGGCACTCGTCATCGCGCAGCGCTAGGATTGACTGAGGATTCAGACGCCATTGTGGTCTTGGTGTCTGAGGAAGCAGGTGAGAGTCATTTAGTGAAGAATGGAAAAATCACCACCAATCTCAATGAAGAGGAGCTTCGTCAAAGCCTCACGGCCCTTTTGGATTACTCCAGAACCCAACCTAATTTGCCCAAGCGCATGAGGGATTGGCTTTTAGAAATGCAAAGTAGGGATCACTATGAGGAATAGTCGAAGAGGATCACTCTCAGGGTACCTCTGGGAGCTCGTTTCTAAGAACCTGGGGACTAAGATCATCTCAGTGGCCATTGCCATGGTGCTTTGGGGCGTCGTCTTAGGATCCAGAAACGTCGAGGTCACTAAGGAGATTCCCCTTGAAATCCTCACATCTCCAGACATCGTGGCTTCAAATGAGATTCCAGATAAAATTGCCTTCAGGCTTTCAGGGCCAAAAGCGTTCTTAAGAAGTATCTTGGATCGGAGGGAAGAGCCGATTCGAGTCAACTTAGTGGGAAACAAGCCCACTTTGGTGACTTATCGGTTTTTCTCAGACAACATTCGATTGCCCATTGGGGTGAAAGTTCTTTCGATCAATCCCATTTCAATTCTTGTTAAGCTGGAATCTTTAAAGCGACGGGAAATTCCCGTGCGAGTCGAGCTTCAGGGAAACCCTCCTGAGGGCTATCGTTTAGTGAAGGTCCAAGTGAAGCCTGAGCTCGTTCGAATCAAAGGGCCAGAGAGCAAAGTCGATGGCTTATCTCAGATCCCCACCCTTCCGATTGATTTATCCGAGCTGAAGTCTTCTGTTGAAAAAGATGTGGCTCTGGATCTTTCTCGCTTCGGAGTTCAGTTGGATGGAGAACTTCCACGGGTCCAAGTGGAAGTGGCTCCTCAGTCGGCCACCTTTCGAATTAAACATGTAGACATTCGAGTTTTATCTCTTTATAGATCAAGAATCGAAGAGAAATCAGTCAGTGTTTTTGTGAAAGCCAGTTCAACTGACTTGACTCAAATCGATCGCAAAGAAATCTACGCCGTGGTGGATTTAAGTCATCGGCCCAAAGGAAAGTATGTTGAGCCTCTGAAGGTTGTTCTTCCGAGCTCAATTGAACTGGTGAAGGTTGTCCCAGAGCGAGTACACCTCACGTTGTATTAAGACAACGTTTAAAAATGAAGTCGCTGGGCGTAAAACGGGGGCTTTAAAAAAGATGAACCGAAAACTATTTGGAACGGATGGAATTCGTGGATTAGCCAATGAGTTTCCCATGACCAGTGAGATTGCTCTGGCCGTCGGAAAAGCCGTTGCCCACGTTCTGGCCACGAACCCGGCTGAAGTGGTCAAAGGGTCCATGCCAGTTGGAATTCGGCCCATCGATTCGGCCAAACCAGTCCGACGCGCTAAGATCGTCGTGGGCAAAGACACCCGGCTCTCAGGCTATATGCTGGAGCAAGCCTTGGCTTCGGGCATTTGCTCCATGGGTGCCGATGTGATCTTAATTGGTCCTCTGCCGACACCTGGCGTGGCCTTTGTCACCCAGAGCATGAGAGCCGATGCGGGAGTGATGATCTCAGCCTCCCATAATCCGTTTGCCGACAATGGGATTAAAATCTTCTCCGCCGATGGGTACAAACTCCCTGATGAAATTGAAGCCGAGATTGAGCGCCTGGTCTTCTCAAAAGACCTAGATAAACTCAGACCCACCGGTGACCTCGTTGGCAAAGCCTATCGAATCGATGACGTCCATGGGCGGTATCTCGTTTTTTTAAAAAGCCTCTTTCCCAGGGACTTAGATCTCCTGGGCCTTCGCATAGTTTTGGATTGTGCCAATGGCGCTGCCTATAAAGTTGCTCCCTTGGTGTTTGAAGAGTTGGGTGCTGAGGTCATTCGGAGCGGAGTGAGTCCCGATGGGATGAATATCAATGAGTCCTGTGGGGCCTTGCATCCCAATTCGATGTCTGACCTAGTGGTCAAGTACCGAGCCGATTTAGGAATCTCCTTGGATGGTGACGGCGATCGCTGCATCCTCTCGGATGAAAATGGAGAGTTTGTCGATGGGGATCAAATCATTGGCTTATGTGCCATTCAAATGGCTCGGGAGAAGAGTTTAAAAAACAACACCGTGGTCACCACGCCGATGTCTAACATTGGGCTTGAACACACGTTGCGAGATCATGGGATTTCCATGGTCAGAGCACAAGTGGGCGATCGATACGTGGTGGACTCCATGAGAAAAAATGGACTTAACTTAGGCGGGGAGCAGTCCGGGCACGTCGTCTTCTTGGACCACTCCACCACGGGCGACGGCATCGTGGCTGCTTTAAAAGTCTTAGAAGCCATGCGAAGAAATGGAAAAACTCTCTCAGAACTGAAAAAAGCCATCACGCTCTATCCCCAAGTGAGAGAAGATGTGCGAGTTTCCAAAAAAGAACCGCTTGAGAATTTTCCCGAGATTGCCAAATCCATTGCTCAAGCCCAGGCCGCATTAGGCTCCAAAGGCCGCGTCTTTGTTCGGTACTCGGGCACAGAGCCCCTCTTACGAGTGATGGTGGAGGGGGAAGATTTTGAGCAGATTAATTCCTTAGTCAAATCCATTGCCGAGAAGATTCGAAAAAAACTAGCATGAGGATCCACCATGAATCTCCCACCATTAGTGCCCGCTCGTTTAGGTGTCAACATTGATCACGTTGCAACGCTTCGTCAATTAAGGGGAACCTCTTATCCCAATCTCCTGGATGCGGCCCATGCCGTTGATCGAGCAGGAGGGCATCAAATCACCGTTCACTTAAGAGAAGATCGCCGTCACATTCAAGATGCCGATGTGTTTGCTTTAAGAAAACACTCCAAGCTCCCTTTGAACTTAGAGATGGCGATGTCAGAGGAAATGCTTCGTATTGCAAAAAAAGTCGCGCCAGATTGGGTGTGTCTCGTTCCTGAAAAAAGAAAGGAGCTCACCACCGAAGGAGGCCTGAACTTGGCGCGCGGCAAAAAGTCCCTGGCCTCAGGGATTGCGCAGTTAAAGAAAGCTAAAATCCGAGTGAGCCTCTTTATTGAGCCCAGTTGTGAGGTTGTTCAGCTCAGTCACGAGCTCGGAGCAGATGCCGTGGAGTTTCACACCGGCAAGTACTGTCGCGCTGCTCAAGGTGAGTTTGGCCGAAAATCAAAGTTGGTTGCAGCGCAACAGCTCAAGCAACTCAAAGCCTCAGCCGAGCTCGCTCACTCCTTAGGTTTGCATGCGCACGCAGGTCATGGGTTTGACTACGAGAATCTTAAGCCCGTGGCGGATCTTCAAACTCTAGATCAGGTCAGTTTAATTGAAGAGTTCAACATTGGACACGCCATTGTGTGTCGAGCCGTCTTCGTCGGTCTGGAACAAGCAGTTCGTGAGATGGTCTCCTTGATTCAGGCTCCCTAGGGCATTGAGATGGATCGGGCACAGTGAAGCCTCCGCTTTGCTTCTGTGCTAAGGCGGAGTTAAATCACTTCTGAGCTTTTTAATTCAGAATTGGATTACTCAAGAAGCTCTAGTATTGAGAGAGTGCTCGTTTTAAGACGCATCCGACTCTGACCAAATAAGCATTGCAGGTTTGAGTCGTGGAGTTAATAGAGTCGTTTGTGCAACCAAATCTACCTGTTCTATCAGTTCTGGATTGGGTGCTATAAGAACAGCGTTCAATCATGGTCGTGGGATTACTCAAACCATGCGACTCTGTCCGGCAAGTATAATTTTCCGTTGGATAAGTTTGTTCGGCGCACTGAGTCAAGCTGGTGCAGTCCGTCGAGCTGGCATAAAAAGTACCTATTTTACACTTCTTTCCCTCGTATGTCTGGGGGCTTGTGACGCTCCAGTTTTGAAGTTATACCCAGTCGTTAGACCCATCGGCTGGATTTGTTGGACAGGTGTCGCCTCCGAAGACACAAATAGGCTTGCCGTTGAGGCCCGGTGGATAATCTACTGTCGCACCAAGACTCTTGCAGAGTTCAGGCATGGTCTTTTGAAACTCTAACTGTTTCCAAGTGTTGTTGAAGCAAATAAAAACTCCGGTTGAGTTTTCGATAATGCTTCCGCTGGTTTGGGCTGAGCAATCGCTTCCACCAGTGACTGAGTCTGATCCGGTGGGGACGGTTAAGCTTGATGCGGCCATGGTTGTGCTCTCACATTCCTCGACGATCTTAGAATTGCTATCATAAGTTAGGTTGATCAAGATGGTGTTGCCATCAGTGGGTGAATTGCCAGAGATTAGGTCTGGGGCGGTTGGAGGCTGCGCTCCAGTGATCTTCATGACTTTGAGCGACAGATAGGCTTTGGCGCGCTTTCTTTCGCCCGAGGAAGTTTGAATTGTAGTTATTTCACTTACGGGGAATTTAAAAATCTTAATTTCCGTTGCTTTGATACCATTATTGACATCCTCTCCGGCGTGAACACCAAAGATTCCCCGAAGGCGATTCATGTCCAAATCGCTCCTGAACAAACTTTCAGGAGTTACACCGCTATGGTCATTACCCACCGCAGTTCGACAGTGTCTCCGAGAGACAGTCTAAATTTTGGACTCCAGTCTTCTCTTTCACGTTCAAGCCGCCTTCTGGCAAATATTCTCGAACAAATCAGACTTTCAACGTCTCAAAGGTTTCGTTCTGTACTTTACAGATTTT
>JBMSSC010000061.1:0-15342 GCA_049424145.1 Bdellovibrionia bacterium | reverse complement strand
GACGCCTTATATCTCGCCCCTGAACGGGCGAGTTTTACGGCGGATTGGATAAGAGGGAATCTACGACTTGACGAAAAGCCTGGGCACTTGTGAGTCCTTGTGCGTGTTCGATGAGCAACGAGGGGGGTAGGGCTCCTGCTCCGGTCAGGTTCTGGAGGATACGCGGGTGATTCACAGGCCTCATCACTCGGCCTAATCGAGTGGTTTTCTTCCACTTCTTCCAAATTGACTCCAGCGACGTATCAAGATTGAAAAGGCGAACTGGGTGTGCCCCACTGTGGAGTCTATGGGTTTCATCCCACCTTACCCATCCGTTACTAAAAAAATAGAGGGAGATGGGGAGCTCCCGCGCCTTGGCTTCCAAAGTAGGCCCAAACACTGCGAAGGGGTTCATGCAACTTTCCGTGCAGACCTCGCATCCCGCATCCAGGTACAAACCATGAGGAGATGTTAAGGAGTGAACCTGTGTGAGTTTCCAGTGAAACGGGAATACCGTGCATGAGGCGCTAACGGCATCCAGTAGGTTCACTTGTGGGGTCTCCTGGGTGCTAAAGGTTTTAAGCTGGGTGGCTTTGGGCCAGGGACCCCATCGCTTGGTTACCTCTGCAGCTAGAATCTTCATTGGAATCAAGGTGTCTTTTAGCTGAGGATCTGCGAGATGGGGCCAAGCCCTGCGCAGGGTTTCACGGATCCTCAGGGCGGACCTGCAGCTTGAGAAAATTGATATTAGAAAATGAGTTACCTCTTCTGCACTCAGGGGCGAGTGCGAATGGCGTTTAAATCCGGGGTGGGTTAAGAGGGCTGCAATGACGGATCCAATTGAAGAACACCAGATTTCATCAAAAAGCAGATGGGTGGGTCGACCCGTCTTTTGCTCCAAGGCTGCTAGAAGAGCTGCTGGAATGATTCCAGTTGCGCCACCTGAGGGCAGAATGAGAATCCGAAATGCTTTTGACTGCGACATGGAGTTAGGGCTTCACTGAGCTTGCAAAACTTTTGACGATTTTCACCAAAAGCTCCCAAGTAGCCGCATAGGGCGCTTGAGCAAGGGTGGCTTCCAACTCCTGCTCAGGGCTGAGGGACTTTTTTAGCTCGAGGATCAGCCCAAAGAATTTCTCTCCCAGGTCGGATGTGGGCTGTACGAGTTGGAGTTGGCTTTGGTTCACTTGCTCCCTGCATTGAACGAGGAACTGTTCAAACTCGGTGGTGAGTGTTTGAACCGATTTTGAGGCGCTGGAAAGCAGGATGGGCATTAAGGCTCGGAGCTCCACTTGGATTTCATCTAAAATTGGACGAGCCATGTCCGCATCATCGACACCTGCCTTTAGTGTGCTGAATAGGAATTGTGCATTTTTGATTTTTTCTTCGTCTAATGCAGAAAATACGGGGGTCCCATTGGGTGGAGTCTTAGATTCCGAGGCGGCTGGGGTAGTTTGGTGAGTGTCACCTAGGATTTGAGGGATGGACTCGGGTTTTAATAATCCTTTTTGGATCAAAAGATCGAGCAAGGGGCGCGCGGACGCCTCCAGGACTTGAGTCACTTTTTTTTCTATGTCTTCATTCCAGAGGTTTTTTTGAACCAGAGCCTCCTGAAAACTAATCCTCTCTGCGGATTGTAGCTCCAATACGTCTAAGAGCTGTGTCGGGTTTAAGAGCTGTAAGTCAAAAAGGATTTGCCCCACATGAGGGAGTTGACTCAGTTGGTCGACCCAGACTTGGGCGAGGTCTGCTTCTCGGACCCAGTTTTTTTGAATCAGGATTTCTTCGATTGGAATTGGGTTTTCGCTGATTTGGCTCATGATTGATTTTCCTTCTTTTTCGATCCAAAAGTTTAAATTCATCCGAGCGGGGAAGTGCTCATCTAGAGGGTCAGTTCAAAGACCGATCCGTCGATGCTTTTTTCATAGTTTTTCTTCATGTTCTCCAGTTCCCAAGATAATTGCGTGATCTTGGCCTCAGCCGTATGAAGACAGCTTAATGCAATTCTTTTTTCACGTCTCTCTTTGGTTAGAACCTCTTGGATCTGCTCTGACTTCTGCTTTTCTGCCTTCACGGATTCTCGGAGCTCTTCAATGGTCTGTTTTAAGTTCGGGTTCTCCTCAATCACGGCCTTTGCTTTTTTCTCCAGCTCAGAGACTTGCTGCCAAGAGGCTTTGTAACGATCGACCTGGGAGGTGAGCTCCTTGATTTGTTGCGTGAGTTTGGTGAGGGTCTCGGTTTGAGCTTTCTCATTGTTTTTTAAATTCTGAATGCTGATGGTGAGGGTTTCCTCCCTCTGTTTCATGTAATCAAGATTGGCTTTGGTGAGTTCTACCTCTAAATCGGCTTTATTCCGCTCATCGCGCAGCTTTTCCACTTGCCTGGACAGATCGCTCAGTTGATTTTGAAGGATTTTTTCAGACTGTTGAAACGTCATGGCTTGAGTGCTGAGTTGAGACTTCAGTCGTTCTTCGCGAACGAGTTGATCACGAATTCGCGTGTCAGACTCCTGAGCGAGGCGTGAGTACTGAATCTGTAGGTCCCGGATCTCATCTTGGTAGCGACGATTTAGGACTTGCTCATGATTGAAGGCAGCTTCGATCTGTTTAGCTGCGGCAAAGTAGCGCTCCAGTTCATGGCTCACGCCTGGGAGCGACGGCGGTAGTGAGCGAGAATCGGGGAGATAGGGCTCTGTTAGGGGTTTTGTATTTAAGGCCGGATCATAGGGTGATGAAGGCTGAGGAGGGGCCTGGTTCGAATGAATGGGGATAATCGAACTTGGATTTCCTTTTTGAAATGCCGTTGCGCTCATAAGGATTCTTAGTCTCCCTTTTTAGTATCCGTTCTTTTTGAAAAAAGAAAAATAGGTTAAATCTGCCGAACCGAAGTTCGTACTGGGCTAAAATTTCTCGGTTGATGGGCCTCGATCCAGTCGAACCCCTCTTCCTCCAAGTGAGAGGGCAAGCAGAGGGGGGGCAAATCCTCACCGTTTTTTCAGGGCTGGTTATAAAAAATTAGGTAATAAAATCAAATAGATCTGGTGAAAAGTGAAACGCCGCCTGGGTTTTAAATGCAGTCCCCTATAATTGATTCCGTTTTTGATCCGATAAAGAAGGTGGAGGAGTGCCCTTGAACTGAGCAAGCTTAAGCTCAGCGGTGACGGTGAAGAACCTTCGTTCTTCTCAGGGGCCCGATCCTCAGGCTAAGGGGAAAAGGCGGAAGACTCATGATTGAAAATGGTTCGGCAAGCACTTGGAAGATCTCTCTTGAGGAACTGAAGAAGACGCTGAGTGCGGATCCTTATCACATGGTTTATTTGGGTGATTCCTTAGAAGATCGAAAGACCTTTGAGGGAACTCTGCTCACCCTAGGGGTTCATCCGTTTCTCTGTGCCGACCCGCAGGAGGGACTCAAGTGGATTCAGCTTCATCAGAGCATGATCCTGGGAGTTGTCATTGACTGGGCGTGGCTGATTGGAAAAGGCTGGAATTTGAATCAAAAAGACGCACTCGATTTCAGAGCGCAGATGGGGGCGCAGCTTCCTTTAGCGATCTGCGCAGAGCGGGGCCCTGCTGAGCTTCAGTCTTACGGGGTGGATCTGGAGAAGAAGTTCGTTTTTCTTCATCCTTTAACGGAGCCGCAGATCCTGGAGTTTATTAAAAAAGGAGTGATCGATCGTCTTCTTTCCATCAAAGAGGACCGTGAGATTCTCAAAGCCGTGATCGAAGAGTCGCTATCGAATCTTGAGCAGGCAGAGGATTTAGCTCTGCGCTTGGAGCAAGATCCTGAAGATATGGAAGCCATTAACCTTTGTTTTGGGATCGTTCATACGATTAAAGGAGCCAGTAGTTTTTTTGAGCCCAAGACGCTCAATCGTTTTGCTCACAAGTTTGAAGAGATTTTAAAGAAAGCGCAGAGAAAAGAAATTGAGTTAAACGGACGAACAGTATCGATCATCTTAAAAGGCTTAGACCAGCTCAAAGAGCTTCTTCTGGAGATGAGAACTGGAAGCTTCAAACAGCAGGATGTGGAGAGCTTAATTGCTGAGGTTTTTGAGTCCGATGTTCAATCGGAGAAGCCTTCGTTAGAAGGAAAGTCTTTGGAACCAAAAAAGAAATTTGATCAGCCTCAAGCACAGAGCGCGGCCCCCGTTGCGGAGCCTGCCGATGGAGGCGCAAAGAAAGATCAAACGAAAGGACCATCGGAGCTGAAGGTTGCAGTGAGTTTATTGGATGAGTTCATGCAAATCTCAGGTGAGATGACGGTGATCCGCAACATGCTGAACAAATGTGTTCGAGCCATTGAAAAGCAGTACGCAGGGGATAAGGATGTTGTGATGTTGGTGGAGCTTCTAGAAGAGCTTCATCACGTCAACAGTAGTGTGCAGTCGAAGATCACGGAAATTAGAAAAGTTTCAGTAAAAAATATCTTACGGCCTTTAAATCGAGCCATTCGTGATACGACCAAACTTTTGGGAAAAGAGGCGGAGCTTTTGATTGAAGGTCAGGAGCTTCGAGTCGATACCGCAATTGCTGAGGTTTTAAGCAATAGTTTAATTCATATCATTCGAAACAGCATTGATCATGGCATTGAGAAGCCCGAGGATCGAGTTCAAGTGGGCAAAAATCGTGCGGGGAAAATTACGATTACTGCAAAAACCCAGAGTGATCTGGTGATTGTTGAGATTGAAGATGATGGGCGAGGAATTAGTGAAGAGGCTATTAAAAATCGTCTGATAAAAAATGGTTCTCACACTCGTGAAGAAGCCGAACGATTGTTACCTGATGAACTCTATGGAATGATCTTTGAGTCGGGATTTTCCACTGCAGAAAAAGTCACGGACATCTCAGGTCGCGGAGTGGGAATGTCCATGGTGAAGTCCCAGGTTCAAAGCCTAGGGGGAAAGATTAAGATTTTCTCTAAAAAAGGACTAGGGTCTAAGTTTGTCCTGACCTTACCGGTGTTGAAGTCGGTGTTAATCACCAACTGTCTATTTGTGGAGGCCGGAGGGTTTGAGTTTGGGTTGCCGCAAGATGATATTCTTAGAGTATTAAAAGTCACCGATTCGAATCGAAGTGATCTCCTTTTTCCTCTACAGGGCTCATTGACCCTCATTTTTGAGGACCAATTGGTGCCGATCATTCATTTAGCCAAACTCTTAGGTTTGGTCCAAACCGATTTGGCGGTGGATGAAGAGATGAATCTCATTGTGGTTCAGGTGGGATCTAGAACGGCAGCTCTGGTGGTGGATGTGGTGATGAATGTCGAGGATACGGTGATTAAGGCCTTACAGGGTCGGCTGAAATCACTGGATTTATATCAGGGCGCAACGTTTTTAGATGATGGAACGGTGGGTTTGATTTTAGATCCCCAAGGACTACTGAATCACGCTGCCGTCAAAGGTGCAGTTCAAAAAAGTGCTTCAGAAAGGCGGTTGAAACCGGTCCAAGATTTGGAAAAAAACCACCAGTCCTTAAGTTCAGTTCTTCTATTTGAGCTGTTTCAGCGCGGAAACTATGCGATTTCTCAGCCCTCCGTTTTTCGGATTGAGGAAATCGAGTTGGCTCAAGTGCGCTCCTCGGCAGGCGAGCGAGTGATGGCGTACCGGGGGCAGATCCTCACTTTAATTGATTTAGAGGCGTTCTTGTTTCAGAGCCAACCTGATTTCAATCGATACGGGGAGAAACTGAGCACGATTATTTTTAGTCACGGGAAGAATTTTTATGGTTTTGTCGTTCGCAAGATCATGGACATCCGCCAAGTGACTCATCCTCCTATCGTCCCTTTGAAGAAGGAGTTTGGAATCTTAGGAAACTACATTTCCAAAGAGGAAACCATTTGTGCTTTAGATCTAGAGGAGATTCTTCAGCGTCTGACCTCCTCTGGCCCAGCATACGCGGCACCCTCAACTCCTCGATTCAAGCAGGTGGGGTGATCTCTGAGAGAAAGCCGCTTGATGGGTGATCCTGATCTCAGTAGTACTTCTCTAGATGAATAGATTCTTTGGGGACCCCTTTTTCAGCTAAAAAAGCTTTCACTTCCGCAATCATAGAGCCATTACCGCAGAGGTAGTAATCGGTATTGAGCCAATCCCATTGAGATTCGCTCTGGGCCATGCTGCGAAGGTAATCCGTTACGCGCCCTTTGAACCCATTCCACTTGGCCTGGGGCTGGGAAACGGCTTCCACAAACGTCAGCTTCGGAATTGTTTTGAAAACATCCGCGTAAAGCAGTTCGTCCTCTGTTCTTACACCTAAGAGGCAAATCGCCCGAAGCGGGGGTTGTGCTTGGTAGGCTTGTGAAAGAACCATGGACCGAAACGGAGCAATGCCCGTACCCGTTGCAATGAAGCAGGCCTGTTTGGTTTTTGGGGTTTGATAAGTGAAATCCCCATAGGGACCGATGGCTTTAAACGTGTCCTCAGGCCTGAGTTGAAAGAGGTACTGAGTGCCTGGGCCGCCTTCAACTAGTTTGATGCATAATTCAATGGAGTTGGCTTCAGCAGAAGAGGCAATAGAGTAAGCACGCCTGAGATCTCGACCCTTAGGTCCCGCTCCTGGAATGATCACGCTGATGAACTGTCCTGCTTGAAACGAAAAAGAGGGGCTCGCTTGAAATCCCAGCTCAAATACAGTGGGAGTGATGGTTTTAAAGGAGGTCACGGTACAAAGAAGTTCGATGGGTTTCATGGTGTCAGGGTCCGCTTTCTTGGGTCAACAATTCAAACAGTCAAAAATTCAGGGAGAGCCTAGCTCAGAATCGGATTTGACGCCAATCCTTAATTCAGGTAGGACACGAGTATGTTCGGCTTAAGTCTAGGTCATTTATTGATCGTTTCTCTTGTGGTTTTACTTTTCGGGCATCGAAGGCTTCCTGAGTTGGGCCATGCTTTAGGTAAAGGCTTAGGGGCTTTCAAAAACGGTTTAGAAGGTAAGGGTTGGGAGAATTCCTCTCAGGGGAAGTTAGAAGAGCCGCTCTCGGATCGTTCCGATCGCTCGCTTCGCTGAGTTTTTAGACCCTTTTAGTCAAGATTTTCTGTAGTCTATCCTCCCTTTTATTTTATTTTTTTAAATAATATTCACATTTCTTAAGATAGAATTAAAATGATCGTGCGACGAGCTGCTCTTCGGTTCGAGGGGAGCTTTTTTAAAAGAGGGGGAAGTGGTGCTTCAGATCATAAAAAAGCAGCAGGGTGATACCCTGGTGGTTCGACTCATTGGAGCGATTGAGGAAAATGCAGGGTTTGAGCGTGAATTAGGTTCTCCTCCTGCGGCGCTGGATATTTACTGCAAAGAAGTGTCTCGAATCAATTCTGATGGAGTTCGAAGCTGGATTAAGTACTTTCAAAAATGCCAAAGTACAAAAACAAGGCTTCGATTTTTTGAGTGCTCCCCGAGCGTCGTGGATCAGATGAATTTGATTTCTAATTTTATCAGTCATGGAACAGTGGAGTCTCTTTTTGTTCCTTTCGTTTGTAAGAAATGCCACGCCGAGTTTTTAGCTTTATTTCAATCCAATGAAATTCAAAAAAGTGGTTCAAAAATTCCTAAGATGAAATGTAAAAAATGTTCTGGGGAGGCGGAGTTTGATGATGTACCTGAAAAATACTTTAGTTTCCTTTTTAGAAAAAAATAAGTTGATTGGTGTTTTTAATATTAAATATAATTAAATTATAATTTTAGGAAAAATTTTTCAAAATGGAGCACGTTGTGTTTAATGTAATTAAAGAAAAAAAAGGCGATACGCTAGTGGTTCGGCTGATCGGGTCCATTGAGGAAAATGTGGTTTTTGAGAAGGAGATCGGCGTTCCCCCTCAAAACATGGACCTTTATTGTAAAGAAATCAGTCGGATTAATTCCGTAGGTGTTAAAAGTTGGATTAAGTACTTTCAAAGTTGCCAGAGTAAGGGAACAAAGCTTCGATTTTTTGAGTGTTCTCCTCCGATCGTGGAGCAACTGAATTTGATTTCGAACTTCAGCGGTAATGGATTGGTGGAGTCGATTTTTGTTCCTTTTAATTGCAGAAATTGCCAGGCCGAATTATTGGGGCTTTTTAGGTGCGAAGACATTAAAAAAATGAAGTTTAAGATCCCCCTTTTAAAGTGCAATAAGTGCGGAGGCGATGCTGAGTTTGATGATATTCCTGAAGAGTATTTTGAGTTTCTTTCTCGATAAAGTGAGGTTCCGTGGCTAAAACGCTATTGCTCATCTCCGAGCATGCCGAAGATCAACAGTTTGCCTCTGAAGTGGCCATGACGGCAGGGCTAACTCTAAAAGTTGCCCAGAAGATGGATGACGGCGTGAAGTGGATGGCTCAAGAAGAGGTGGTCTGTGTTTTTGTGGATATCCCGAGCCAAGCCGCCTATCAGGCCTTAGAGGACGCCGTTCAAGCCCAGATTGGTATTTTTTCTGATCGGATTGCCTCACTTTCCTTTCATTTCATCTGCACTCAGGAAATTGAGGAGTATCCGTATTTGGTTCAAAGCCCACTGTTCTCCAATTTCATGATGAGAAACTACGGCGAAGTAAAAAAGTCAGGAGAACAGTACGGGAGAATCGTTCAAGCGATGCAAGCGGAACGAGCCTTCGGCCTGCCTCGGTTTCTTAAAGCTGGGGCAAAGGTGCAGGTGATCAAGCTCTCTCAGTCCACTCAAAAAAATGCAGCTGTCGATGCCGTCCGGAATTTTTTGGCTGCAGCTAAATTTCAAAGTCGCATGGCCATGACCATTGTTTCAGCCGTCGACGAGGTCTTGATGAATGCTATTTTTGATGCCCCGGTGGATGCCTTAGGGAAGCAAATTTATGCGACCACTCCTCGTTCCACTTCTTTTGCTCTGGAGGGCCAGTCCGCAGTCGAGCTCCATGTGGCGTATGATGGCGAGCTTTTGACTCTCTCGGTGGTGGATTTTTTTGGAAGCCTAGACAAAGCTCGACTTTTTTCTCACATCGCCAAGGCCTATCACCAAGAAGAATATAAAGTGAAGGCGTCTCAAGCTGGAGCAGGTGTGGGGTTAGGCAGTGTGTTTCGCACGGGTTCGAGTTTTTTGTTCATCAGCGAGAACCAGGTGAAAACTGAAGTGGTGGTCTTCTTTAGAAAATTTCAAAGCTACCGTGACTTTCGGAATCAGTTTCGCTTTTTAGCTTCACAGTTTTATTTTTAGCGCTGACTGGAGAGGGATTTTTTTTTTAAAAAACTCTGGTAGGAAGTCATATGCGCAATGAACTGGGTTTGCCCATCGTTTTAGCCTCGACTTCTCCTAGACGACTCGATTTATTGAAACAAATAGGCCTTCTTTGTTACTTGGAGCCTCCGCTGACGGATGAAAAAATCAGACCGGGTGAGAAGGCTCTGTTGTTGGTTCAGCGTTTGGCTTTTGAAAAGGCGGAGTCTGCGTGTTCCCGAGCCGCTCAAAAATATGATCGGGGTGTCATTCTGGCTGCCGACACAGTTGTGGTGGCTCCGGGTGGTCAGAGGATTTTGGGAAAACCCAAGGATCAGCTGGATGCCCAGCAGATGTTGGAGCGCTTAAGTGGGAAGTGGCACTCGGTGCTGACTGGCTATTGTCTGCTCAGTTTTGGGACAAAAAAGAGAAAAAAGTGCTTAAGAGCCGTCATTTCCAAGGTCAAGATGAGGCCCCTGTCGCTGGATTTGATTCAGGGCTACCTGGCCATGGGCGAGTCAATGGATAAAGCAGGGGCTTATGCCGTTCAAGGTCGGGGAGCTGCTTTAATTGAGCGCCTTGAGGGCAGTTACACAAATGTGGTGGGTCTTCCTCTGACCGAATTGGTTGTTGATTTGGAGAAATTTGACGTGAGGGTGTTTTCATGCAATCGGGCACTTTAATTTCAGGGGATTTGCCAACTCGTTATGGCTGGGTTCAAAAGGAGATGGCCGAGAGGCTGAAACTCTCAAAAAGTCCTCAGGCCTCCGTCGTCTTGGTTGCGGTGAGTAAAAACCAGCCTGTGGATCAAATTGAGGCTTTGTATCGCCTTGGACATCGGGATTTTGGTGAGAATTATGTTCAAGAGCTGGTGGCCAAGGCAGAGGATCTCGAGAGCCGAGGCTTTACGGGGATTCGGTGGCATATGATAGGTCATTTGCAGACCAATAAAGTCAAGCGTCTGATTCCCTGGGTGTTCAGTGTGCATGCTGTGGATTCAGTGAAGCTCGGCTGCGAATTGGCACGAAATTGGCGGCAATCCGGACGCTTGGGGCAGTTGCAGGTGTTCATTGAGGTGAATATCGATGAAGAGCCTACGAAATCAGGTGTATTGCCTCAACAGCTCCTGCCTTTAGCTGAAACGCTTCAAGCTCAGCCTGAGCTTCAGTGTCTGGGATTGATGTGCATTCCTCATCTTGAGAAAGATCCCCGGGGCTCATTTCAAAAGCTGTTCAGCCTGGAGCGTCAGCTTCAGTCAAAGACGCATGGGGGGCTCTCCATGGGAATGTCTCAGGACTTTGGGATGGCCATTGAGGAAGGAGCAACCCACATTCGCGTTGGAACGCTGCTTTTTGGTCCACGCCGCTAGGCTGCCTTTGAGTCGAGCTTATTATTTTTTTAAAGCCATCAGGCTTAAAAACTCAAAAACTAAAGCGGATCCGAGTAACGAGGTGAGCTCAGACTGATCATAAGGAGGAGAAACCTCCACCAAGTCCGCTCCCACCAGGTGGATCCCACGGAGCTTTCTAACGCATTGCAGGGCCTCGAGGCTAGTGAGACCTCCTACGACGGGGGTGCCGGTGCCTGGGGCATAGGCCGGATCAATGCCATCAATATCAAAGGTCAAGTAACAGGGCTTTTGGCCTGCGGTTTTGAGGATTTTTGAAAAGAAGCGATCTCTTTTCTCAGGCTGATGAAAGGACTCCATGTCTAAGACTTGGATTTTTTGCTCCCTCAGGTATTCGTTTTGATCCGAAGCGCTTAAGGGACCACGAATCCCGATTTGAAAAATCCTGGGTCCTTGGATCAGGCCCTCTTCAATGGCCCGACGAATCGGAGTGCCGTGGTGGTATTTTTCTCCCCAGGCCTGATCGGCTGTGTCGGTATGGGCATCAAAGTGAATGAGAGTGAACTCCCCAAATCGTTGATGCACGGCTCTTAAGCAAGCCAGAAGAATGGAGTGATCCCCTCCTAAACTAATGACGCGAGCGCCAGCCTGATGGAGCTCGGAGATCTTCTTTTGAATTCGCGTGGACGTCGTGGCAAGATTTAAGGGGTTGACCGCCACGTCACCTGCATCGATGACTTGAAGTTTTTCGTAGACGTCGATGTTTAAATCGGGGTTAAAGTTTCGGCAGAGCACAGAGGCTTCTCTTAAGGCTCGTGGGCCAAAGCGCGCCCCGGGGCGAAACGTGGTGCCTCCATCAAAGGGAATGCCTAAGATGGCGACATCGATTTTTTCCCCTGCAATGTTCGGAACATAGGGAAGTCTGCTAAACGTGCAGATCCCCCCGAACCGAGGCATCTGAAGAGGATTGGCAGGCCGATAAGACTGAGAGCGGGTTGGCTGAGTTTTTTTCATTTTTTTTATACGCCCTATTTTTGAATAATAATCGAAATAGCGGTTGACTTCAATCCTGGGCTCCTGTAATTCCATCTCCCTATGTTGCAGCAAAAGTCTTATCAGGCGAAGCAGTTTGGTCCCCACTTTTTTGAAACGAAAGGTCCTCAAGCCCCAAAATGGTATGTCGTGGATGCTCGAGACCAAGTCGTCGGTCGTCTTGCGACTCTCATCGCACGAGTGGTGACTGGGAAACACAAACCCACTTACACGAAACACGCAGACACCGGTGATTTCATCGTGGTGATCAATGCAGACCAAGTGGTCTTTACCCGAAACAAGTGGAACGATAAATTGTATCGGGATCACACCGGTTACGTCGGGGGTTTAAAGACCAAGACCGCTAAAGAAATGCTTCAGCGTCATCCTGAAGAAATTCTGCGACGAGCAGTTTGGGGAATGACCAATAAATCGAGTTTAGCTCGACATCAAATGAAGAAATTGAAGATTTTTGCCGGCAGTGAGCACCCCCATCAGGCACAAGGTCCTGTTGAATTGCCAGCAGGCGCAACACGCAACACTGTGATCTCAAAATCCAGGAAGAACGCTTCCTAAGATCATTAGGGAGACTGAAAAGGTTTTCAAAGGAGAAGTTTAGAAATGGAAAAGCAGCTACATCAAGTGGGCAAGCGGAAAAACGCGATTGCGCGGGTATACATTCGCCAGCGTGCTGGGGATGAAGGGACCATTCGTGTGAATGGAAGACCTTTTGAAGAGTACTTTCCTCGTCCAACAGCTCGGATGTTGATCATGCAACCTTTGGAGCTCACCTCTTCAGTCGGTCGATTTGACATTGCCGTGAACGTTCACGGAGGTGGATTGTCAGGCCAAGCTGGAGCCGTCAAGCACGGAATTTCCCGAGCTTTGTTGGAAGTCGATCCTGCCTTCCGAGCTGTGCTGAAAAAAGCAGGCCATCTCACCCGTGACTCCCGTGAAGTGGAGCGAAAAAAATACGGCTTGGCTGGAGCTCGTCGACGTTACCAATACTCGAAACGTTAATTTTCAATCACTTTTGATTGCATCGAAAAAGCCACCCTCATGGGTGGCTTTTTTTTTGTCCCTCACCCTGAGGTTTTAGATTGTTTTGCAGTGCGTTAGCGTGATTCTTTTTATTTATTATAAACAATAAGTATAAAAATCAGTTACCATTGAAAGACGATGGTCTGGACACCCTATAAAGAGAAAATTCGCCGACTTTCCCAGAAAATTGTGGATGCCCAAAAACCCATCCGCATTTTAGAGGCGATTAAGTGGGATCCTTCCTGGGAGCTTGAGTTTAAAAAAAGTCACTATCGAACCATTCCCAAGGTCACCCCTGGTTACTATGAGCAGATCGGAATGGGCTTTGATCCTGAGAAAAAGATCGAGGAATTGAAGGCCATTCATGCCGATATTGTCCTGAGTTTGGGCCAAGACGATGAAATCGGAAACTTACTGAAAAAAATTGCGCTCCAATACATCGACGTCGTTGAAATGCTCAAAGCACGGGGTACCAAGAGGTTCTGGGAGTACAGTGCTCAGCTCTATGGGTCACCGAAGGATTCCTTCTTTGATGAGAAGAGTAAGATTTCAGAGTTAGGACAGCTGCTGTACTCGATTTTTGGAAAAATTGATGCCCAGGGGCTAGGTGTTGAGTACCCCGAAATCTTAGATGCAAAAGACGTGGTGGCCACCTTAAATGAACGCTTTCGGTCTTACTTTTCTGACTCTTCGGTGGAGGCCAAGATCTCCGATGGAATTCTGGCCGATGCCTCTGCCGGGGGTGATGTGGTGAAAGTGAAAGAAAGCGCCCTGTTTTCCTCCCGGGATGTGGATATCTTAGAGGTCCATGAAGGATGGGTGCATGTGGGTACGACCCAGAATGGAAATCAACAGCGGGTCGCACGCTGGCTTGCCAAAGGTCCCCCGCGGTGTGCCTCCACTCAAGAGGGATTGGCTGTGATCATGGAGATTTTTACCTTTCGATCCTATCCCAAACGTGCGCGTCAAATTAATGACCGGATTTTGGGCATTGATCAGGCCGAAGATGGTGCGAATCTTGTAGAGGTCTTTGAGTTTTATCGGACGGAAGGGTACTCCGAGGAAGATTGCTTATCGAACGTCAAGCGAGTGTTTCGGGGGGGAATGTTAGAAGGAGGCGCTCCTTTTACAAAAGATATTTCCTATTGTCGGGGGTTTGTGGAAAACTATAACTTCATGCGGGCCGCTATTCGAGCGGGCCAGCCGCAGTTGTTACCGTTTTTATTTGTTGGAAAGTTGCACTGTGATGACGTCCCATTACTGTATCAAAAGTATCAAGAAGGGATTATTAACGCACCGCGCTACCTTCCGCCACAGTTTAAGGACTTAAATGGTCTATCTGTTTGGATGGGTTTTTCAAGTTTTCTTAACATGATAGATTTAAAGCGAGTTCAAGAACATTATGATAAATTATTTAGGTATCATTTGTAGCGACTGATCCAGGCGTGAGTTTGGATCAGTCCAGAGTTCGGTCCGGTGTGTTGAGCAAAATAGTGCAAGAGTGAATCTTGAGGTTGACAAAGCTAGGGGGTAAAAAAGTGGCAAATAAAAAAAATTGCAAAGTTTTAAGTACAATCTTGGCGTTGAGCGTTCTTTCTTCTTTGGGAGCGCCTCAGGCCTATTCAAAAGAGCTAGCCGTGGTGAATGACCGAAAGATCTCAGATCGGGATCTCACCCTTTCGCTCAGCAACTTAAACGAAGGTCAAAAATCGAATCTTTTAAAAGACACTCAGTTTCGAAAAAAAGCCCTTCAGGCGCTGATTGATCAAGAGATCTTGGCTCAAGAAGGCAAGAAGCTTAAGCTCGATGAAGACGCCGATTTTAGAGATCTGATTTCTGTTTTTGAAAAGCAAGCCATGGTCAATCGCTTATTAGAGCGGAAATTGGCCTCGAAGATCACGCCTGAGAGTTTAAAAAAGTACTATGAGTTGCATCGTGATCGCTACAGCACGACTCAGGTGCATGTGCAGCACATTTTAGTTTCAGACGAAAAAGAAGCCAATCTGGTAAAAAAGATGGCACAGGATAATCCTGGAAATTTCATGGAGCTCGCCAAGAAGCATTCAAAAGACCCGAGCGTGAAGTCCAATCAAGGAGATCTGGGCTACGTGGGTCATGACAAGCTGGTGGCCGAGTTCACGGATGCTGCTTTTTTAACTCCAAACGGGAAAGTCACAGGGCCAGTGAAAACCTTGTATGGTTACCACATCATTAAGGTGCTGGATAAAAAGCCAGGTAAACCCCTTGAGTTTGCTGAAGTGGAACTTTATGTCCGAGATGCGCTTCGAAATGAGCTCGTGCGCGATTACACGGAGCAGCTTCGATCTCAAGCTTCCATTCGTGTGAATGCAGAAGCCGTAGAAAAGCTGTAGTCGATTTTTAAGAGGAACTTATTTTCCTTCGTTCGGGGTGATCTCGGGGCAACCGATTTCACCCCGGTTTTTTTTCTGCATCCGATTTTTTCTCTCGAGTTGCTGCTCAAACCCCAGGTTGGCTTAGGGTGGCCCGTTTTCCCCATCGGTTCATCTTTTTCTTCGGTAAAAAAAAATCTCTGCTAAAGTTAGCGTCCATGGTTGACATCCTCTCCGGCGTGAACGCCGAAGATTCCCCGAAGGCGATTCATGTCCGAATCGCTCCTGAACAAACTTTCAGGAGTTACACCGCTATGGTCATTACCCACCGCAGTTCGACAGTGTCTCCGAGAGACAGTCTAAATTTTGGACTCCAGTCTTCTCTTTCACGTTCAAGCCGCCTTCTGGCAAATATTCTTGAACAGATCAGA
>JBMSSC010000060.1:0-15702 GCA_049424145.1 Bdellovibrionia bacterium | reverse complement strand
GCTCAGTCGGGTGATTTGAGGTTTAACTCGGATTTAGGTACTTTTGAGGGTTACATGTCTAACGTGTGGACTACCTTAAGTACGGCAATATCAAAAAGGGCAACCATCAGCACGACTCCTTATACCATTACGAATGATCAGGCTGGATATTATTTGAATTACACGAATTCGGCTGATGGCGTCTTTACGCTCCCTCCTTTGAGTGGTCTTCCGGATGGTTGGCAGGTGACAGTCGTCCGACAGGTGCCTAAAACCTTGAGTCTCACTCCGAGTGGATCGGATGGTTTTGCAAATGGACTTCAGGTTTTTGAGATGCAGGGCAGGAACTTAGCCTCAGTCACTCTATCAAAGATCGGAAATTTTTGGGCAGTGACCCGGAGTACTGAAGACTGTACCATTGGTCAGAGCTGTTGGGGAGTGGGAAATATCTACATGGGGATCTATAATGGTTCACAGTACTTTACCACACCGGGAAACTGTCAGGCAGGAACACCCTATGTTTGTGACGGAGCACAGGACTCCGTTACGCTGCCTTACGCAACTGGTTCTGAAGCAACAACCATCCTGGGAGGCAATAGTGAAGTGGATGGAAAAGGGACGACTGCTTACGTTGCGACCACCTATACAACAACGGCAGCAGCTCAATTTTGTAATAACATCAATTCATCCGGAGGGTATGCTGGATATACGGACTGGTACCTTCCTGCAAGGCAAGAACTTCGCTTTCTCTTTAATAACGCTCAAAGTTTAAGTGGAGTAAGATATAGTCTTCCATCTGCTTATTGGACTACAACGGAAAGTACAGCTTCAGGTAACTGGAACATTCAATTTGCTAATTACTCAGCCAACGTTTCAGCTAAAACCTCCGTCTTTTATGTTCGGTGCATTCGTCGGTTTTAAGTCAATATGGCACAAAGAGGTGTGCCTAAAGACCAGAGCTTTCCAAAGATTAGTCCGATTTGTGTTCCTTCCGGTCGGGCACTTCTTCTCTGAAGTGATTGATGCTTGAGTCTGGCTCATTTGATGTTTCGTGGGTTATGCCGTTTTCTTTAGATAACATAAACTAAGTTAAAGATTGAAGATGAGGCAACTTTTTAAATCGCCATTAATTGACTCAATCGGTTAGCTGTTGAGAGGTGAGGGGATGCGAACTTGGATTGGGTCAAAAAAAATTAAACTCCTTTGGTAAAAAAGACGAAAGGACTAATGAGGAAGAGGGGAACCCTTGTGTTAGTCATTGTCGGTGCCTTAGTTGTCGTCGCATGTGTTTTCGGTGGATTCTTAATGGAAGGCGGTCATATGGGCGTTTTGATTCAGCCCATTGAGTTGCTCATTATTGGAGGAGCTGCGGCTGGATCCTTGCTGATCTCCTCGCCCATTCCACTTCTCAAGCAAATCGTAAAACAAATTTTAGGGGCAGTTGTTGGTAAGGGCGGCCCACAGAAAGCAGACTTCTTGGCCTTGCTTCTGCTTTTATTTGAGCTCTTTAAATTGGCCAAGGCCAATCCCATGGCCATTGAGGCGCATGTGGAGAAACCTGAAAATAGTGAAATTTTTAAGAAGTATCCCGCCGTTTTGCATAATCACCATGCGCTTGATTTTCTGTGTGACACCTTAAAAGTTCAACTCACTGCTGCAATGAGTCCCTACGATCTGGAAGACTTAATGGACATTGATCTGACTGCTGCTCACGAAGAAGAGCACAAGGCTCCTGCAACCATCACTCGAGTTGGAGACGCCATGCCTGGCCTGGGGATCGTGGCAGCCGTCTTAGGGGTCGTCATTACGATGGGTAAATTGACTGAAGGAAAAGATGTGATCGGTCATAGTGTTGCGGCAGCACTAGTGGGAACGTTTTTAGGGATCTTGGCTTCCTACGGTTTTATGCAACCCTTAGCAGCCAAGATGGAATCGAATTTAGGAGAAGAATCAAAGTTTGCCATGGTGATCAAGGCGGCTTTGATCGCCTATGCCAAAAACTGCGCCCCAAAAGTTTGCGTAGAGTTTGGCAGAAGATCAATTCCACCCGAGGTGCGCCCCACATTTGAAGAAGTGGATAAAGCCACATCGAACGTAGGGAAATAATGGCCAACGCAAATATCACCATCATTAAAAAGAAAAAAGGCGGAGGCGGTCACGGTCATCATGGGGGTGCTTGGAAGGTGGCTTATGCTGACTTCGTGACAGCTATGATGGCGTTTTTTCTGGTGATGTGGCTCATGGCTTCTGATGATGAGACGAAGGCTTCTGTCTCCTTCTTTTTTAATCACCCTGGAGAGCACTTTAAGTCTGGGGGGGATCCAACCACGACTTTGGCTCACAACATGGGTGAGATGCTCGGAGCTGGAGATTCGATTTTAAATGGTGGAACGGGGATGGTCTCCGCTGATTTTGTGAAAGATGCGGTGAAGAACATCTCTCGCCCTGAGAACCTCAAAGAGGTCGGAGAGTTGTTGCACGAGGTTTTAGGGGACATCGCTTTTGGGGTGGAAGTGGAGATGGATTATATCCGGTTTTCAATTTCCGATACACTCTTATTTGAGCCGGAGTCCAGTCAGCTTCGACAAAAGGCGTCTGAGTACTTGGATCGAGTAGGGCGCATCTTAAGTGGATTAAAAGGGAGTCTCTCCATTGAAGCCCATTCGGCCGACCTCCTGTTGGATGGAAGAAAAATGCCCAGTCTTTATGAGGCCTCCATTATTAAGTCCGTATCTGTGATGAACTACTTTGTGTCTCATCGCCTTTTGGGATCCGATCAAATTCATCCAGTCGTCACTCATATTGTACATGAGAAGTTCACTAACAGCCGCACTCCTGATGCAGAGGTCAAGAACCGACGCGTGGAGTTTGTTTTTACGCGTGCACGCGAGGCGCGTGAGTAAGACTCGTGATTTCTGATTCAATTGCTGCTTGAGGTAAACTTGCGATCGGTGTTCTCACTGAGATTTGCCCGGGACTTAAGGCTTGGAGCCCTAAAGGGAAACCCCATTTGACTCTTTTGAGCTTGGATTTCAGAAGTGAAGCCTAGCTTAAGCCTATTTTAAGCCTGATCTTTTATTTTTTTGAGCTTGCCCCGAGCCTGTTCTTGCTCCCCTTTTGAGTCCATTTTGAGGTGCAAATCTCGGGCGACATGTCCCCTAACTCGAAGTCCGGCTCGTCCATTCGAGCACCATACGGAGGAGGGGCTTTGCGACTCTCCATGTAACAGCCTTGCTCTCGATCAGTTGAGCTGGTCTTTGTTCATCTTCCTAGACAACGCCAGCAGGATAGGCTGAAGATCGATCTGGGTGAACCGCCGCCTCGATGGACTAATCATTATGGTAGGGGTGTCCTCTTAAAAGACTCAGGCTTCGATAGAGCTGTTCAATCAAAACCACGCGCGCCAATTCATGAGATAGGGTTTGTGGGCCTAGACTAAAACAACCTTGGGCTTTTTGGATGGTCTCAGGAGAAAACCCAAGGCTACTCCCAATGATCAGGACGACTTTTGAGATTGAAGAGGACTCCCAGGTTCTCATTTGCTCAGACCACTCACGGGTTGAGCGCGCCTTTCCTTTCTCATCAAGAAGATAAATGAGCTTTCTTTCCCCGGGTTCTTTGGCGAGTCTCTCAAAGAGGAGAGTGGCTTCTTTTTCTTGGATCTTTTTTCGGTTCGTCGGGCTCTTCTCGTGCACCGGTAAAGGCTTGAGCTCGATTTCTTCAAACGCCACAAATCCTCGGAGGAGTTTTTCGTAGTAGTCTGCCGTTTCCCTGAGGCCTGCAGTCTTGAGCTTTCCAAAAGCATAGAGTTGAATTTTCACAAATCCTCTTTTTTAAAAAATAACCTATCGATTTTACTTTCAGACCAAGGGAAATCTTGACATCATAAAGCAGAGACTCTAGAAACTAAAGCAACGGGAAGGTGGTGTCAGGTTAAAAAATCAATCTTTTAAAAACCGATTCTAATTGCTCTCTTTCATGTCTGCTTTATTCCGCAAGCCGGGCGAATTAAAAAGGAAGAAGGTAATGGTCCATGGGTTTCTTCATCGGTCTTTCAAATATTCTCAGGATGTCTTACCCAGTTGCTGTTTTTTCAGTTGGAGTCCTGGCATGGACTCAAGGGGGAGGTCTGTCTGAAAAAAGAATTTCGTTTCATGCCCCTGTTTTTTCTGATTCCAAATCTCTTCAGCTCTTGAACCGAGAAAAACTCTGCCCCACCGTTGATGTGGGTGAGATTCAAGGCCTGGAGCTTTGTCCTGAAGGAGAAGAGCCTCTTTGGGTCTCTTTAGAAACGCATCTCTCGGATCTCGATTCCGAGATGAGCTTGAACTAGATTTCTCCTCTTTTGATTGCAACCGGTGTCTGCAACGGGTTGCAATTTTTTTTTCAGCAAACTTTCGTCAATCTCAACTTCTCCCTGAGGTCGATCCGGGTTTAAACCGCTCTTCTCCTGATTGGTTGAGTCTCAAGGGAGTCCTTGGGATTGCTCTTCTTACAGAGCGATTCAACTTAAGATCGCCTTAAGTAAAAGTTTGGATGGTGCTCAGAACAGGACTTGAACCTGCACGGGTTGCCCCACTCGCCCCTCAAACGAGCGCGTATACCAATTCCGCCATCTGAGCACAAACACAGTTGCTGAAGGGAGCTCCAGATTTAGTCACATTTGATAAATTAGTCAACGCCTTTCTGAGGCTTTTTGCTGTTCTCTAAATGAAAACGGAGAAGGAGTTCATCGCTACTGAGAAACAGAACAGCGGTCCTCAAAACTCAAAGCGGAGTCCTAAGAAGTAAGAAAATCCTCGTACGGATTGAATGTTCAAATTCTCCTGAGAGCTCCGCACATCTCGAGCCTCAAAAATCAGGTAGGTCCGAGCCACACCATAGTCAATAAAGAAGTGCGCTGCCGTGGACGGATCAATCCAATTGAGCAAAAGCCAAAGTCCATAAACAGGACCACTGAGAAGGAGGTGCCCTTCAGGTCCATCGTTAAAATAATACGTCAGGTACTCCCAAGCATAAGCAACGGAGGGAACGAGGACCTGTTGACGAAAAAAACGAGCTTGATATCGGACTTGCCCCCCGAGAGACCAGATTGAAAAAGCACTCGGGTTCAGAGGGCTGGCCTCCGAGGGCTGCCCTAAGATGGGGTAGATGGAAAGGGCAGTTCCGATACCTAAGACCCCTAAGGACTGAATGAAGCGGGGTTGAAACTCAGTGACGATCGAAAAGGCAGTGGCCTGTAAAGAGCCTTGTTGAGGCGCCAGGGCTCGCCCCCCAAAGGCAGCAGGAGAGTAGTTTAGGGAAATTCCCCATTGAGGTTTATAGTCATAAAAGCGAGGTATTCTGGGATCCCGCTTTTCGATCTGGCCTGGGGGAGAGGGAGAGAGTGGGGGAGAAGGCGTATCTTGGGCTAGCGCGTTGAGACCCCCAATGAAAACAGATTGCAAAAGACTGATGAGTCCTAAAACCCCAAGCTTGCATCCTTGAAACGCTCCCAAACGACAAGGAAGGGTGGATGAGCGAAGCCATTTTGAACTCCAACCGTTTTTCTGAGTCATGGTTTCCATAGAATCATTTTTGCCTCGGTTTTTTTCTTTAATCAAATGAGAACTCCATGGAATCGCTGAGATCAACATGGAAAAGAGCTTGATCCCAGTTAGGTCCTATATTAACTCTTTTTCTAGGTGCTCTTGTTTTTTTCTAAACAAGAATTTTCGAATGTGGGCAAAAAACGAAGTTGAATCCGCGTCAAAATAGGGAAAAAATGAGAAAAATAATAGAGGTATTCTTAGTCTCAAGCCTTTTGGCTGTGTGGGGAGGAAGTGAGGCTCTCGGTGCTCTTCTGACCTCAGGTTCCAGCGGGTCCAAATCTCGTACACTTCAGAACTTGCGTCGCTCAAAAACTGCACTTCTCAGTAACACAAGCCCCCCTCCGACCTCATGGGCTGGCGGATTGGATGAGGCTCAAAAAAAGGAACGTTGCGTTTGGGTGAGGTCGATCTGGGATGCTTTCTCAGACGTAGGCAATTCAGACGATTCGGGTTGGGATCGTTTTCTTTCGGAGCTTGAAAAAAAGGAAAAAGTGAGGTCGTTTTGGGATGCTTTCTCAGACGCAGGAAATTCAGATGATTCGGGTTGGGATCGTTTCCTTTCGGAGCTTGAAAAAAGGGAAAAAAAAGCTCTTCTAGAGAATTGGAGAGACCAGAAGTCTCAGTCCGAAAGAGAGTTGGCTTTAGATTCGCAAGCTCACTCGGAGCAATCGACGGACTCCCTGATGCCCATGGCCGAGGAGCTTGAGCATGATCATTTATTAGCTTTGCTGGGGGCGGAAGAAAAAGCCCCTGAAGGAAGCGGAAAAATTGAAATTTTCTTACTCGCTCCGCAGATGAAAGGGGAGCTGCCTGAGTGGGGTTATGACAATGGCAATGACGAAGAAGAGGATGTCATTCATTTCGCAGGTCTGACTTTTTTGGGCGTCAAGCGAAATGGGGCCACAATCAAAGACAACATCAAGCAATCCCTTCTTGGGTCCTTTCATCGCTATCGGGCCTCTCTTCTTTATTCTATCCCCGGGAAGTTTATCTTGGGGATGCAGAAGGATCCTAAGATTCTGCCTCTCTTAAGAAATTACATGAAGCGTGGAAGACCCATAGATTCGGTTGGACCCATTGCTCTATCGGTTTATCAGCTATTTGATCAACAGTATCCGGGGCCTCCAGGCCGAGAGCAGGCCATTGCAGACGTCGTCTTTGTTTCTGAAGAGTACAAAGGCATCACTCGTCAACAGATCCAAGACCTGATTTCTTCACCGTGTGAGATTCGGTATTACTCGGATTTGGATCGGGCTGAAAAAGCATTGATTCGTTTGAGTGAGGAGTTTGAGGATTTTAAGGCGGATCAACCCAATCGAGTCAATAAACGAAGAAGTCTGGCACAGAAGATGGCCTATTTGGATGGCCTTTATCAGATTTTTATAGCAGAGCCAGAATGTAAAAAAGAATGATGCACGGGGCCTTTTTTGTTCAGGGTCTGGGTGAGAGCGAGCCCATAGGTTCAGAGTCCAAAGTCCGAATCAAGCCCAGCTGCAAGGAGTCCTACTTCAGGGTCCATGATCCACGCTGATCAAGATGGAGTACTCCGCGTTTTTCCATGAAGAGGAACAAAGATTCCCCGACCTCTCCCACACGCGGAGGAGAAAAATAGTCTCAGGATTTTTTTAAAACTATGATATTCCAAAAGAGTTGGGTTTAAAAAGCTCAGGGGGGGACAATTCGGTGCAATCAATCAACTTCAAAGCAAGTGTGTGTTTGCTTTCTCTTTGGACGTCAGGATGCTTTTTTGGGTCAGGGGATTCAAAACCCAGTATCGTTCCTGAAATCCACGGTCCCCAGATTGAAGCCGATTCGATTGCTCGAGGTGAGGGCCAAAGAGTCTCTCTGAGTAATGGGGCTGAGATTTTTGTTGAAAATCGAGCAGGCGTTCTTTTTTTTAAAGTCCAAGGGACCCTTTCAGAGGAGTCTTTTGCTCGTTTGAGATCATCGGTTGCTCTGAAGCCCCAGAAAGAACAGCTGGAGATTTTTAGCTCAGAGCTTGGGTCAATTCATCGTCAAGTCAGAAATCTCAAAGCAGTGGCCTGGAAGGAGTATCCTGAGGTGGGGTACTTTGAGTTTGAACTTCCGTATCAGGAAGATTTAATGGCTCCTCTTCACGCACTGAGTTTTCCCCATAGCGTAGTATTCAACCCAATTGTTCATGATCCGGATTTGATGAGAGATTTAAAGGAGGTCAATCCGTCCTTTGAATCTCAGGGGAGCCTGTCTTTCGCTAAAACTCATGGGAGCAGCGCGCATCCGAAGGAGGATCGGTCTGATTTCAGTGGACTGAGGCAAATGAGAGTGCCTGAGTTTCTAAAATTGGCTCAAGCGGAATTAGGAGGCCATCCAGTCAATGGATCTTCAGTTCGAGTGGGAGTGGCTGACACCGGAGTCACTTTGAACCATCCGACGTTTTTTAATGAGTCTCAGAGCCGGTCCAGAATTGAATACATGCGAGATTTTACGGCTGAAGGCAGAGTCTACTTCAACCCCTCCGCACGATTTCAAGCGACTCCTTTGAGTCCCGAGACTCCAGAAGAACTCCTCGTTCAGGCGGAGGTGATCCTAACTCCTAAGTTGCCCCATCGTCCATTAGGGGATCAATTGGCTCAGGTTCGTGACTTGCGCCTTCGGGTGTCCCCCGAACTTCGATCGCTTCTTTTGCAGCCGGGTAGTGGAGCGAAACTAGGAATTCTGAGTGAAGAGAACTTTCAAGGCAGCGAACCGGTGGACATCAACGGGGACGGTAAAACGAATACTCACTTTTACCTCATTTTTGTCCCAGGAAAAACTCCCGCTCAAGACGTGGTGTATGTGGACCCCTCCGGTACAGGGGATTTTAGAAATGCCAAACCCTTGGGTGATTGGAATATAACTCACGCCAGCGTTGCGGCGTTTGCAGAGAAGTTTGGTTTTGATTTTAAAGATGAAGTTTTACCCTCAGTGAAGCCTGAGCAGAGTATCTCTGTTCGAAGCGTCTCCTTAGTGGGCTTTGATCCGGGTAATCATGGAACGCACGTCTCAGGAATTATTGCAGGCCGAAAAACAATCACCAATGATCGCTCCAATACGTTGGCTCGAGGTGTGGTGCCCGAAGCGACCCTGGCCGTGAACCGTGCTTGTGCCAATTCCTCCGGGTGCTCTTTTGTGGAGGCCGCCATTGACTTAGTGACTCAAGCCCACGTGGATGTGGTGAATCTCTCCCTCGGGCGCCTCACTCAATATAACGATGGCTTTTCCGTTCAAGACCTGGTGATTAATCGCCTCACTCAAGTCTATAATGTTCTTTTTGTGATCTCAGCAGGAAACTCAGGACCAGGACGTCAAACCATTGGAAGTCCCTCGGCAGCGAAGTACTCCCTGAGTGTGGGCGCAACTGCTTCTGCCTCCATGATTCGTCGCCAGTATCAATGGCCTGCTGGGGGATCCGAGCTCCAAGATGACGTATCGAAATCGGATGATTTCCTGCTGTTTTTTAGCAGTCGAGGCCCCACGGCGGCTGGTGGTTTTAAGCCCAATCTCGTGGCACCGGGAACGGAACTCAGTGCCGTGCAGTTGAACGTACCGCCTGGCCATCATGCGGGACTTGAGGTGTATTGGGGAACCTCCATGGCAGCCCCGTCTGCAACGGGGGCATTTGCACTGCTTTTAGATGCGATCAAAAAATACAATCATCGCTATCCTGAAACCCCCTTAACAACCGATGCGATTGCTTTACGGCAAGTGCTCATGGAAAGTGCACGTCCCTTTCGAGTTTCACGCTTTGATGTTGAAAAAGGAGAGTATCAAAAGGGCCCCTACACCTGGGCCGATGAAGGGATGGGGATGCTGGACCTTCCTCAGGCTTGGAGCAAGCTCTTTGAGCTGAGGGAGGCCCAATTGGAGAGCGCTGTTAGCTTAGAAGGAAAGCCCGTTGAACTGGAGTATCAAGTTCTAGTGCCGATTAAAAACCCATCGGGAGTTGCTTATGACGGGAGCAGGCAGGAGGCTACTGGAGGTCCTAGTTTTGGAGAAGGTCTCTATTTGAATGCGTCTGAGGTGAGGCCTCTTTATCCGATTGGAGTGTCTCGAAGACTCCCTGAGAAATGGGCCTCGCATCCTCAGGTGGGGGATCTGACGATGCAATTGCGGACGACCCAAGATGAGTTTCTTCTGAAGACTTACATTTATGGTTCAGATCAGCCCTGGGTACGCGCTGGGACTTTAGATGATCTGGATTGCTCAAGCCCAGAGGACTCGGAATTTGCTCTGATCGGTGAAGGAGCCACCGTGGAAACCCTCGATCACCATTCCGGTCGATTGAACTTATCCAAATTCAGCACCTTGAATCTTTGCATGGATGAAGCCAAAATTGCCACTCTGCAACCCGGAGACCATGGTGCTTTAATTCAAGCCTACCGGATCGTGGATGGAAAAGTGGCGGTGTTACCGTCCTTTACCGTACCGATTTTTATGACGGTCCCACACCAGGAGTTATCCAGCTCGGAGCCTGTAGTGATTAGTCGCTCGATTAAAAGCTTTGAGGGTCAGCGAAATTATCTCAAAGTTCCCGAGGGTACGTCGTTTGTTCAGGTCACTTTAGAAGTTCCCCCTGTTGTTTTGGATGATCAGGGGAATAAAACCGCACAGAGTCACTGTTCGTCTGTTGAGTTGATGGCATTAATTGGAAAAAATACGTCCAAACTTTTTGCCTCTCGAAGTCAAGCTCGAGTGAGTAACTGTGATTCATCGGGACGCCCCATTGACAGTCTCTCTCAACGAAGAGTTCGCCAGATTATCCCTGGGCCGATGAGTGGAATTTGGGACTTACACGTTTTTGGATCTTACCCTGTGCCCAATTCTGACTACACGCTCACCGTCGATTACTTTAAATCTTCAAGCAGTATTCAGGAGATTCGTGGAGACTTTCTCAGTCTGAGTGGACGCTTTAGAGTGCAATTTAATGAGGCGAGTCTACCTGTGGGGCCTGATCCGAGAGTGAGTCGTTATGAGCTGCAAGGACTTAAGACTTCTCACGAGGAAGTCATCTCGGGAGCAGGGGAGGTGATGGTGAAGCAAGACGGACGTGTTTTTCACGAATATCTAGAAGGCGTGAACTTGGTCCGCGCCACGATCAGCGGCTCATCTGAGGCAGATTTAGATCTTTTGGTGATTGGCTGTGATAAGAAAGCCCAAGACCTATCGGACCCTAGTTGTCATCCGGTGATGAGTGGAACAGGTCCTACCGATCGTGAAGAGGTCATTTTTAAGCCCAGCTCACAACTCCACTATGCTTTCAAGGTCCTCTCCTCTGAGTCGCCGTCTCTTCTTCGTTTTCAGTTTTCCCAGTTCATGAGTTTTGAACCCGAGCTCGGGATGTTGCAGTTTATGGAGGATCAGACGGAAGCAGGGAACAGGGGATTTGAAGTGTCCTATGAGATGTCGCCCGATCAGGTGAGTCGCAGTGTTCTGCTTCAAACGCCATGCTTTCAAGAAGGAAGGTGCTCAATTACGGGTTTAATCTCCGTACTCACGTCTGGGGGAGTGCCTTTAGCAAAAATTCCACTGGAGATTCAGTCAGCAAGTCAGAAGCTAAGAACAAGTACACCTTAATCCCTCAAGTCGACGGCTCACCGGCCTGCAGAATGATCATTTGATCTCCTACTTGAGTAGGCGATAATAGGCGTTCCCTGCTTCAGGCGACTTACGTCCGACTTGGAGCAAAATTCTTTGCTGAGTCAATGTCGCACCCTTAGGGATCGGTTGGAAACCTGAGAGACTCTCCCACGTAACTTCCTCTTTTTGAATGAGAGGCGACGAATTACATATTCTTAACAAATAGCCTGAACGGACCCGCTGCTAATACCACTGTTAATCCCAAGCTCCTTGGCTGATGTAGAAGTGAGGCTTTAAAGATTTAGAGATCAATTGCTCATGTCTATTTGCTGTGATTGAAGATGGAGATTAAAAAGCCCCCACTGATTTTGCCTATTTAACTGCGCATATCCTTTAACACAAACAATAGACCACCGGTTTATAAAGTAAACTCAGTTACGAGTGTTAAGGGCACTCTTCAATAAGGGTGCTATTAGGTCTCTAAATTCTC
This sequence comes from Bdellovibrionia bacterium, assembly GCA_049424145.1. Lineage (GTDB taxonomy): Bacteria > Bdellovibrionota > UBA1018 > UBA1018 > UBA1018 > JBMSSC01. The sequence continues at coordinate 4,044 of JBMSSC010000060.1, read as the reverse complement.
TCGAATAAACTCCGTAATGATCTTTTTTTACCCCAATTTTTTTCGATTCATTCAATTTCTAGAGGCCATCAGAACAGGAGAAGATTTGAGATGTGTAATTTTATACACTCTTATTTATTAATAAAAATTAAAGTAAACTAAAAAAGTCCATCATTAGATGGGTAACAAGCTCAGAAAAGTCGAACATGATCTCATGAAAAAACCAAATCTTGAACCTCCCTATTTAGAGAACAACCCCAATTTGGGTGAAATTGATTCACCACGCATAGTTCTACGATTCACACTAGTATTCACATGGATCCTCACTGGCTGTATGGAGCAAAATTACTCGATTGAAAAGTTTAAACCAGACGATAAATCTCAAATCGTGCAACAAGTTTCTGCTAATTCACCAACTACAAATCCAGACCCTGATCCTCTTCCTAGTCCTAGTCCTAGTCCTAGTCCTTCGCCTTGCACAGAAACATGTCGAATCACCAATGGCGTTGGCATACAAACTTGTAATTTGCCTAAAACTTGTGTTCTGACTCATTGTGATGAAGGGTACGTACCTGATTCTTTAGGATTTTGCGTTTTGCCTAGCGTCAATCCAAACTTTGAGTGCACTCATTATGAGAAGCTCATTTTCAGTCCGACAGAAAAAACTTTATCTACGCAATCAGGAAGTCTCAGCATTCCTCAACAAAATGAAACTGGCTCTGGTACTTGCTATTATTACCCGATGACCCAAGAGGGAATCTCTCTTTCTGGATCATCTTCTCAAACTGGAACCTCACCAGAAAACCATGACTCATCCGTGCTATCCAGAATTCACGATATACCCTCGGATCAACGAAGTCTCTCCACAGTTTGGCATCCCTATAAAATGGCTCGATTCGATGGAACGGTGACTCTTGCAGGTCATCGAAAAGTCCGACTCATTGGCGGCTCGATTTCCTCCCAAGGAGAGCTCTCAGAAGCGGCAATTAGCATCGATAATTTCTTTTTAGCAGGGGTCTATCCACGTAACACCTCCCTCAGGCCAAGCAACCTGAGATCCTACTTTAGTGCATGGGGAACAGGGGATTCGACCATTTCTTCACCCACAGAAGGAACGGGAATTGCCTTTCATCCTGAAGGGATTCAGCTAACGACTAATGGGGTGCACACTTATAGCAATGGTCACTCAACGCCGTACAGCACCCAAGGGATCCAAACCTCAAGTCCCTATGTGATGATTGACCTGATTGAAAAAGCCGCTAGAGGCACTGCTACTGTGAGCGAGGTCATCCTCAACTCGCGGTTTGCACCCAATGTTGCCACCACAATCGATTTCAGGGCCTTAGATTGTGGGGGTAGTCGAAATCTGAAACCGATTTATTTGGTTTTTGAATAAGCCTCTCGGCACAAAACGACTTGGCGGCCCATCCAGGGCCGTTTTAAGCAGCAGGTGCATGCTTCGTTTTTTTCATTTCAGCTGGGTCAGTTTGATTTTATTCTTACCAACCTTCTTTTCGAGGGTGTACCTCACCCCAGCTTTGAGTCTGTTGATCGCAGCATTTATGTCGCGATCATGACTAGCTCCACAACTAGTGCATACCCAATGCCTCACGTTCAGCTTGCTCAACTCTGAGGGACCCGAAAGAGCATCACAGGTTGACCAAGTCTTACCTTCTTGTTTTCTAGTTTCAATTCGATAAACTCAATTTTTTCTCATTTTTTATAGAAAAAGTTAAAGAAAACCCTTGAAATTCAAGAAGCCCTGGGTTTAAAAGAGGTCCCTTACGCAGAAAAAAAAGCGCCTTGTCGCTTCCTTAGAAAGTTTAAACATGAAAAAAGCTGTGATCCTTTTCAGTGGGGGATTAGATTCAACAACCGTTTTAGCTATGGCTCATGCACAAGAGTTTGAGCTCTATGCCTTAAGCTTTGATTATGGACAAAGGCACTCAGTGGAACTTAACTGTGTGCAGAAGATTTTGAAAAAATACCCCATCCAGGACCATCAACTGGTTCGAATTGATTTACGACAGTTTGGAGGGTCTGCATTGACCGACGAAATTCAAGTTCCCAAATCAAAAGCCTTTGATGCAGAATCTAAAAAAATTCCAATCACTTACGTTCCCGCTCGAAATACAATTTTTCTAAGTTTTGCTTTAGCTTATGCAGAAACCTTGGGAGCGAAATCGATCTTTTTAGGGATTAATTCACTCGACTATAGCAATTACCCGGATTGTCGCCCAGAGTACTTGTCCGCTTTTGAACGGATGGCTAACTTAGCAACCGCTTTGGGAGTAGAGGAGGGGGGGATTCAGTTTCATGCGCCTCTTCTGAGGTTGACGAAGGCTGAAATCATCCGAGAGGGATTAAAGTTGGGAGTCGACTATTCGATGACCAACAGCTGTTATGATCCTTCAGAAGAGGGAAAAGCCTGTGGAGCGTGTGATGCTTGTCATTTACGCCTTGCTGGCTTTCAGCAGAACGGGTTGGTCGACCCAATTCAGTACCAATCCATCCCAGAAAGCCCAATGCCTTATTGAGAGTTGACTTTCTAGGAAAGACTTCACGGCCTCAAAGAGGTACACGACATCCAGCCCTAAAATTCCTCGCACAGAGCGCGTCAATCCAGGGTTAATTTTGAATCGGCTGTTTCACCCTTGAACTAAATTATCTGGCCCGAAATCCCGTCTCTTGAGAGGGGGGCTAGCCTTCACCGCTTGGGTTCCCGCCCCCAGTAAGCTAAAGTGCGCGTGGAGGGCAGGATAAGACGATACAAGGGTGGAATATCCCGAAAATCGCACGCTCGTGGAAGCGCAAACTGGGCTAATCCCCCAGAAGCTTCGGCATTTAGGCCAGAGAGGTTCACAAGTGACTTGAATGCCTCTCAGGTCTAGGGTACTTTTTAGGCACGGGGCATTCATGAAAAAAAAAACTCAACCCAAACCAGTCTCCTTTGCCTATGCGATTCAAAGTTTTATAGGGTACCTTGAGGGTACCGAAAAATCTCATCATACCATTAAGAATTATCGTTTGGATTTAAAGGCTTTTGAGCGCTTCATTTGCTCTGAATATAAGAAGAAGCCCATTCGCTTGGATCAAGTTGGGCGAAAAGACTTGAATCGTTTTCAAGACCATTTGGCCCAACTGGGACAGAAAACCAACACGCGTCGAAGAAAGATACTCACTGTTACTCAATTCTTGAACTACCTAGCAAAGCGGAAAAAAGTCTCACCCGAGATAGCTAAAAAAATTCCCACTCCCCACAAGATCGAAAGAATTCCTTTTACCGTTTCCACCCCGCTTCTGATGAATGCAATTGTAAAGCTTCCTGAGCAGACCCTTTTAGACCTTAGAAATAAGGTTCTCCTCTGGGTTTTGGCTGAAACAGGATGCCTCGTCAGTGAAGCAGGTCAACTCCGATATGAAAACATTGGGGAGCAAGGGAAGCTCACACTAGGTTTCCCTGAGCCTAGGTCTATTCTTCTTTCCGCCCCTCTTCATGAGCGCTTACTGAGGCTTAAGCGGTTTTCTGAATCGGAGTTTCCAAAGCAGAAATTCAATAACCGAGCTATTTTTTTAGGATTCAATAAATTTGGCCCACTAGGCGAAGCAATTTCTCCGCGTGGGATTGAGTTAATGGTCAAATTTTATGGACCAAAACTCGGTTTCCCAGAACTCACTCCACGAACCTTTCGACACTCAGTGATTCTCCATTGGTTTGAAAAAGGACTCTCTCAGCAGGAAATCCAAACAAGGCTAGGACTAAAAACGACTTATGCTTTTCGCTCGTATGAGCCTTTACTGAAGTCCAAATCGAATCCTCAAGTCACAGCATAAAATCCTCCTACAGTCTTTCTAGGGACTTTGATCCTGATGTCATTCACAAACAGGTGCCTTAGGATACCTGGGAATAGGGTACCTAACGCTGCCATCAGTTTGCGGAACGTGTCAATGACTTTGAGACAGCAATCTTGATTAATTAATGAACACCTTCTACTCGATTCAAGATACTCAGTTCACGGTCGTAATCCACGGCTTGGCCTACTTCGCTTGATGCTCGCATGCTGG
>JBMSSC010000059.1:0-16019 GCA_049424145.1 Bdellovibrionia bacterium | reverse complement strand
ACTAGTGGTTTAGCAAATTAATTCCTTCACCATACTCAAAGGCTTCTCTGGCGTCCTCTTTTGTGAAATTCCATTGGATTTTTACTCTTTTTCGATTTGCCATTCTGTTCCAGGCATTTGTCTTTTTTATTAAAGTCTCTAGATCGCCTATTCTCCCCCCTCCTAAGCATTGACGAGCGTACATGCCAATTGCTATTTCGCCCTGATTGAGCCAACTGGCATGTTTTGGAGTATAATGAACCTCAAAACGGTTCCAAATCTCTTTACCTTTGTCTTGACCAAAAGCGATCTCTAGAGACTTCACGGTATGCGAAGAAAAGTTATCCATAATTAGATCTATTTTTTCTACATCGGGATATCTTTCTGCGATCTTCCTTGAAAACCGTCCAAACTCAACGCCAGACTTGGTTTCCGTAACAGTGTTAAAATAGACTCCAGCTAGAGGCTCAACACCGCAGAAGACATTTGCTGTCCCATTGCGCTTATACTCATAGTCAACTTTTTTTGGAGAGCCTGAATCCATCGGGATTTCGGCGCGGCAATCAGATAGGAGTTGAATTGGTTTTTCGTCAATGCAAATCACGGGTCGCTTTGGGTTGTGAGGACGCTCGTAAACATCGAGAACGTCCTCCATTCGCTGAACGTATTCTGCGTCAATGTTAGGCACGTACCACATCTGCTCCTGCCATGGCTTTAAGTCATGTTCCTGCAGAATCAGCCGAATTGACTCTCTACTGATCTTTCCAAGACCAGAATTCTGTATGCGTTCCTTCAGAAGGTCTAATGTCCAGCGATCGAATCCTTCAGGCGGATCAGAGCATACGATAGCCACCACTTTTGCCTTAAACCGATCATCAAACTTAGGAGGGGCTCCTGGTCTCGGGTCGTCATTTATAGCTCGATCTAAGCCTCCCTCTGTGTAAAACGTGGTGATATTAATCACCGTTCTCGGTGTGATATCTAAGATGTCCGCCACTTCTGAAATGATGTAGCCCTTATTTCGAAGATTTAGAACATGAGCACGGCATATCTCCCTCGCAGACTTTCCCTTCTTGATAATCAATGCCACAGCTGTTTGATCGGCGATGCTTAATTGAAACATCCGCGCATCCTCACATAATCAGACAAATCAGGCGAGAACAACTCGACTACGTGAACGAACTAATTTGCTAGACCACTAGGATACCCAATCAGGTTCACCAACAAAAATATCCTGGATTCCTTCGGAGGCTATAAGTCTTTGAGAGGGAGTGGAGTGCCTTCCTTAATAGGCATGCTCGCGTTCTAATGGGGGAGGAGGTGTGAGATCTCTCCCTACCTACGACATGGTCTCTCGATGGTTTCATGTAGAATTGTCCTCATGGCCAGAGATCAGTAGAGAATTGGGAAGAAGTTGCGAAATTTAGCGGAGACTACACGTACAGTCTATGAAGCGCTCACCCCTTAACACCACCAAATATCTGGAATATTCTATTAAAAATTATTAACGGTTACTGACATCAAGCACTAATTTACCGGATTTGACAGCCTTTTCGATTAAATCACGACAGAATTTTTGATTTTCTGAATCTAAGTTAGCATCCCATTCGTCCAGAATCAGTATGTCACAATTACTATTTACCAGTTCCTTGATTATAGTCACTAGTTTTTGACCAGTCGATCCAGGTAAAGAGGATGAACTTAAGCTAAGATTATGGTGAGCTGGCAACAAATAGCATTTATCTCCCAGTAGTTCTTTTACAGACAAACACAATGAGGACTTTCCAGATCCGTTTCGTCCTCTCAAAGTCAAAGCTTTATTCTTATTTAGCAATTCTATGACTTCTCCCGTATTCTCCACCTCAAAGTGATTGCTTTTTGAACTGAATTTCAGCTCCTTAAATTTGATACGATTTTTGAGCTCTACCGTATGAAATTCAAATATTGAAAGAATTTTCGAAAGTCTTCCTCTATGACTGGACCATTCAAGAACCATACAAAGCAGTTCGTAAGATGAATTCAAAAGCTGAAACACTCTAGGGAAACTGATTAACAGAGTAAGAAGATATTTAGGGTCGTCACTGTGCCTGAAGCATTGAAATAAAGCCACAACAAGAGTTGGAACCAGCGCTACCAATGCGATAGAAATTGATGACAATTGCTTGAACTTAGCCACAGTAAGGGCCTGAATAGTAGCCGCATTGAAGCGGCTTTCTAGTTCTCTACTCCAAATTAATTTGGAGTAGATATTTCCAAGAATTAAATTATCCCACATTTTAAAGCGCTGGTCGGTAAGATCCACTTCAGCAGCTTGGGCACTCTCTGACAATTTAAAAGATCGTATTTCTTGACTTCTTACAAGCAACCAAGAAAGAGCGATACTAAATAAATATGTAAATATAAAAAAATAATCAATAAACAGGCTAACTGCAATAACGGATAAAACGGCATTTAGGCAAAGTACAGTAAGCCGGTAGCCATAATTACCAAGCTCTTCAATTAAAGCTGGAGCCTCTTTTGAAAAAATTGCTGATTTGGTTGATCTAATTTCTGAGTCAGTCCAGTAAGAAGGTCTCGAATAAAGATTCTCTTTTACAAGACTCATAAAATTATTCTGAGCTAATAAGGTCCACTTTTTTAAAAATACAAGTGATAATCCACCTGGAAAATAAGGCAAAATAAGAGAAGCCATGTAGAGTAATAAAAATTTAAGGAACAAATTTGGTATTTCTGCTGACCTAACTGCTGAACTTATAAAGTAAGTTGATAAAGCAACAATAGTCTGTTGCAGCAATACTGCGGTAATCAAATAGATCAGAGATTTATTTATAAAAATAAATTTTATAAATTTGGATCTACTTTTCATAAGTTACTACTCCTTGGAAGATGCAATGATATTTTCTGAAAAATTTAAATTAACCTCTTTGCATCTATTTAAGATACCAAGATTTCTTTCAGTCATTATTTCAGAAAGATTTTTGATCTGATAAATTGTTTCTATCGTAGATAAATTGTTTATCACAAGATTTTTAGACTCAGGATGGGCTTTGAATTTGTGAGAGTGACCAATTAGATTTTCTCTCAATAGGAGGATTTCTGTTCCTACAACCAAGCTATGCATCACCCTGTCAAGACGTCTTGGAATCTTAAGGATAGCAGACACAGCGAAGTTTTCTTTAGCTTCTAAACGTTTATAATCACAATAGTGTCTATGAGCTGCTTCATCTAAAAAATATAAGTTATGAGTGAATTCGTGGATGAGTAACTCAAAATGATCGATTTCATCCCAATGTAAAGGAGCATTTGCCCAAATTACACCCAGGGCCGTGCTAGTTGATCCACCACCTCGACCTAAAATTGGAAAACTAAAAATCTTATTAATCACGAGACTAATCAGCTGATGTAACTTTTCTTCTTTGGTTTTAATCTCAAGAAGAGCGTTCTTCATACCATCCAAAACTCGCTGCTTCCGATATAGATCATAGTTTTTAAATCCATCAGAAATACTTGCCTCAGTTACATCAGTAACAATCGAGTCACTTTCTGTCTTTTTAATTTTTTGAATAAAAAAAGAAAGTAAAGTCTTTTCCATCTCTAAATCATCAACAAATTCCACTAAAGAACTGCTAATAGAGATTGGTAAAGTAGGTTGTACTGATTTTATATATTCAAGGTAACCGCTTTTTAATTCAGAAAAACCAATAGGTTTTCTACCATCAAGATGCTTATAACTCAAAACACCTACATTTGTTAGATTCCACTTCAATCCCATTAAGTAGTACATGTTATCTCCATCAGGCTACTGAAAGAATAGAGGATTCAAGTCTCTGTGCAGTACTTTCAAAATGATTGATAAGATGGATACTACGAGGAGCCAGTATTGCACATAACTTTTGATCGCTTTTGATGCTGTTGATTGAGTTATAAATGGCTTTTAAGAGCGAGCTCGAAGCAGGGTGAGCTTTAAATTCTAAATGATGTCCTGTGTGTTTTTCTCTAAAAATTAATATTTCTGTGGCAACAGCGAGACTGTGAACTACTTTGTCTAACGGACGAGCCTCTTTAAGAATTGCAGAGCGAGCGTAGTATTCCTTTTGAATTACATAGGAATAATCCTTATAGTGCTTATAGCGCTTCTCATCTAAAAACATTAAGTTATGAGTAGTTTCATGAACTAATAGCTCCATTAAATCATGGTCAGAATAATTTGTAGGATCAGTAAGCCATATCGTTCCAATGGCTCCAGAAGCAGTCCCACCTCTAGCGACGGAAGATACACCAAAAAATATGTAATTAATCACAAGATTCATAAGCTCAAAGAATTTTGGATCGAAATATTTTTTACTTATGAATTCCTCTAGATGTCGTTTCTTTTTTAATCTTTTAGGATCATCCTCTGTGCTTATTACGCTTATCTGATTCTTATCATCTAGCCCAGATTCTTGCCGATAGAGTGCAATTACTTCTTTTTCGATGATCTGATCATTTAAAACATTTAAAGTGTTGTTTTTATTGAAAGGCACTTCTGGCTGGATAATATTTAAAAAATTACAGTAAGCAGACTTCAAAGAGAATGGTGTAATTTCAGTTTGATTTCTTAAAAAACGATATGATAAAACAGCTACGTTTTGAAGGTTTTCTTTTAAGCCTAAGGAAAAATACATAATTCACTTTTTATTAATAGCCGAGGCAGTCTTAAAAAACTGCCTCGGCTATTCAAGCTATTTCGATTAATTTTCGAAAGCGATCATGATTAATCGAGCACCAGTGTCTCGATCTTGCCTTAGAGATTCTTCACATTCCTGAATCTGTTCTAAAGTAATACTTTCTACGATCTCATTTAGATTTAAGTCCATAGCTAAATCTCCTTTTCAGAGACGGTAATAATAAAATTAACGCACATAGTCAATTTATATTTAAACAGTTTTAATATTTAATGTCGTCGCTCAGCTAAAATGTCCCTTGAATCGCTCAGCGATCATGTCCCGTTCCGTTTGTTGAATAACCCAGCGAAGTCCCATGAAATTTTTGGCTCAGTATCACCGTTGTTAGCCCCACGACTTGAATTGACATTGGCTGGCGAGGGGGCCTCGTTTTTCACAACCATCTCAATTCAAGACTCCTGCTAGCATGATAGCCTTTGGGCTCCTGAATGATTCAAGTTGAGTACTGCCTGACTTCAATCTCTCGTTTAGCTATGCTGTAGGGTCAGTTTAGCAGAGATTTGATAGGTCATTTTGCCCCACAAGGTGGTGTGTGTCAGGTCCCAACGAGGTGTGGAGCTGGGACATCACGAAACTCCGCGGGCAGAGGAAGTGGAGCTATTTCTATCTTTATGTTCTTATGGATATTTTTAGTCGATACGTGGTGGGCTGGATGGTCGCAGAACGAGAGTCTGGGAGCTTGGCTCAGGAGCTGATTCGGGAGAGCTGCCGTAAGCAAAAAATCACGGAGAAGACCCTCTGACCATTCACAGCGACCGAGGGGGTCCCCGGAGTCTCCCGCATGCAAGCCTCAAGCGAGGTAGGTCAAGCCGTGGATTACGACGGTGAGCTTCAGATTCTAGGTCGAGTAGAAGGTGAAAAGATGAGGCTTGGGATGTTCTAAAACAAGGCTTAATGCCTGGACTGAGAGCCCAAGAGAGTCAAATGGAATTTCCCTTTAGAACCCCCCGACTTTAGTAGTGGGCGAGTCTCAGTCTCTTCTTGGAAAGACTTCCATTTCTGTATGGGCTTGTTGCTCCAGGAATGTGGCCAAGTGGAGAGCCTTTAAGCCCACAAGGAGGCAAGCGGTACCGATGAGTGGACCAGCTTCTTCATGCCAATAACCAACGCTGGACGGGTGGGGCCGATTACACTTTTGAGGCTCCTTGAAGAGAAAAACGGTTGCTCCGGAAAACGCAAGCGTACTCACCGTTTTTCCAATCGTCGCGGCTCCGTGGCACAAATAATATTTGAAAGAGGGTGGACGGTTTTCAACGGGAGGCAAAACGGGAGTATGAATGCGGTAGTCCAATGTCTCGAGCAGGGGAGCATGGAGTAAATCCAGTGCGTTTTGGATGCTCTGCAGGTTCTCCGATTGAATCTTTGAGTTAGGGAGGGTTTTTTGAAAAATCCCCTCATTTTGAAGAAGAGCAATCTGGTTTTTTGTATCTAAGTTTGAGGACTCTGAACGGACCTGATCAACCCAGCTCTCGAGGCTCGGACCCAGGGGAAAGGGCCAAAGTTTGTGCTCGTTCAGAAGGGGCTTTAGCCATTCGAGGGCCTCCTGGCGTACCGAACCATCGGGTTCACTTTGGAGAGCAAGGTCCACTTGAGAGCGGGTGATCAACCAATGATAGCGATTTCGGTAAGTGTAAGGTTTTTTGACGAGTACGGTTTTGATTTCTCCTGAATTGAGGTCCGTTTCGTGGGTGATAGACTCTTTGACTTCTTGGTACTCTTGAGCTGAGTTAGGCTGCTTGCCGGTGTGTCCATCTCGATTCTCCCAGTAATCCAGGGAGTGGCTTTGGGCACATTGGTGACTGCCTCCTGAAATGAGGCTGGCTTTCTTAAAGCAGAGGTAGCAAAACTCCGTTCGACAAGCAGGGCATACGGCCGCATTACAGCCTGAGATCTCCCCTAAGATTTGAGCGCATCTGGAGTTGGGGCAAGTTAGATTCAACGCCTTTTCGATTTTGTCTTTCAGGGATCTCAATTTTGTTTCTCGAGATGAGGCGGTCGAGGAGCTCGCCTTGGACGGCTCTTCATTGAGGCTCAAAGCGAGGCTCAAAGCAGACTCGAGACGGAGCTTTAATTGATCCAATTCGATTGATCCTCCTATCCTTGCTTTCGCCTCTTGAAGGGAAATCCTGCCTAAACACTGACCCTCGAGTCCATAGCAGGGCAGTCCTTCACGGGTAATTGTTTCGGCTTGTGTTTTGGATAGAATCTCCGTGTTCTTTGCTTGATGAAGCAAACAATCCAGATGGATGGGATGACCCTCAGAGCAGCAGATGAAATCGGCTTGAGCATTCTCTGAAGTCAATTCAGGGGGGTTCTCATTCGTCTTTTGCAGACAAACGGCGCACTCCTCTGGACTTCCATAGGAGGCAGAGAGGGACAAGAATGGGTAACTCAGAATAAAAATAGAAAAAATCCAGAATCGATTCATAGCAATCTCGCTTAGACAACTCCACTGAACTTGAAGCGACTCTTCGAGTGAAACCTATTTTTTGAGATTCGCTTTTCAAGCGCTTAGAGTTCGATTTGCGCTCGGATTATCAAACCATCTGAAGAAAGTAAATCTTTATTCAGTCAAAAATTAAAATAAATAAAAAAAATTTATATTTATTTTAATTTCAGAGGTTTCCTTTTTAGAGCCCATATTTGGGCAAAGGTGGCGGTTTGGGTACCTCTAAGCACAGCTCTTTCGACTTCAGGCTAATGAGTGAGGAAGGGAAGTCTTCTCTTTTAGCTGAAACTCAGCTTAACGGGGGTAATCCGATGGATAACTTCACTGCCTGGTACTCCGGGTGTGCACTTCCATCGGATCGGCGAATGATCAAGGCGGGCTCATTCCAGGTGCTGTTTCGAAACGATGGAGGCAAATGTTCTGAGAGTGTCATCGCAAAGAGTCCAAGCAGTGGGGGCTCTCCCTCTTTAAAAACAACGGGACGGTGTCGAATGATGGTCAGTCCGTTTTGCTCGGCTGCTTCCTTGACTCGCTGGGCCTGAGGATCCGGGAGAATAGGGAAAACGCAGGCAAACACGCCTCCCCAATTCAAGTGGCGAGCTGCCACTTGGCAATAATCTGCAACCGTTCCACGAACCTCAAATCGACACGCAATTTTTTGCGGGTGATCACTCAATACGCCTGAATCGAGCGGAAAATAAGGGGGGCTTCCTAAGATGAGATCAAAAGTCTCCTTGGGATCTAAAAGGGCAGGATCGCGAAAGTCTCCGTGGCGGATCTCATACCGGTGGGTGAGCCCGTTGAATTGAGCGGATTTTTTGGCCAACTCAATACTGACATCCTGAGCTTCAATGGTGACCCAGTGGGTGCCTTGGAGTCGCCAAGCAGCCGTCATGCCAACGGATCCAATTCCGCTTCCTAAGTCTAAGGCTTTTGTGGCACTCGGGCACCAGAGGGTCCCATACCAGGCGGTCAGAACGTCATCCGTCGAGAATCGATGGCCTTTTTTGAGCTGAAAAATTCGGTAGTGCCCGCACAATGCGTCGAGCGTTTCGCCCTCTTTGGGTTCCAGTGCAGGATCCGTTTGAGCGGCTCCAGGAGGGATCGGTCCAGGTTTTGCCCATTGCTTAAAGAAAGGTCCGGTGTCAAAAGCGTTTTTTTTCATGAGACCGGGGTTAGTATCAAAAAGGGGAATTGGATTTCCATAGAATTCAGCAGGAGCCCCGAGTTCCTCGGGTGGGCTGAGGGAATTTCAGGATTTCAACTGGGTCTCGAGGCGAGCAAAGCCTTCCTCCGGTTCGAGCACGACGAGGGTGAATCTTCAAGGATTTTAGGCCTTCATTGAATAATTTTACTAAGTAATAACAATAAGATAGGTCAAAAAACATTCCTGTTTGAATTCGTTTTAGATTTGATAAAATAGGATCTATGAATCAGTCTAAAGGATCCTCTCACATCAAGGTAGTCGGTGGGACGCAAGACTCTCCCTCCTCGTCGAGTGAGGATTCTGCTCGTTTCACTGAAAAAAAACGTGTTTTTGAAGATCTCCATCAAGTAGGATCCAAAGAGGCGGGGCTTAAACGAGTGTTTGAGCTGGTGCTCAGGCGCTTTAAGATGGCCACTCAACTGCTTGCCGTTCTGGTTCTGTTTTTAGCTGCGGCTTTCATTTTTGCCCTTGCGCTTCAGCCCGCAGTTTTTTTCTTTAGGCTCGTGGATGAGTTCTCTCAAGAGTTCTCATGGGGGATGAGGTCCTTCTCGTTGGGGTTCGCTCTGGCGATTGGTTTTTTTCTCTATGGGTTCACCATGATTTTGCTGGTGCCTGGAGTGAATTTTCTTTTGGGCTGCAGGTTGAAGCCGTGGCGGGGGATTTACCACTCGTTTGAGACCCTCAGGTGGTTTGTTCATAATGGCCTGACCTATTTAGCGCGCTATACCTTTTTAGAACTCTTTACGCCCACCCCGTTTGCTGTCTTGTTTTATCGGTTGATGGGAATGAAGATCGGACGAGACACTCAGCTCAATAGTACTCACATTTCAGATCCGTCGTTAATTGAGCTCGGAGAACGCGTGACTATCGGAGGCTCTGCCACTCTGATTGCTCATTCCGGAGCTAAGGGGTTTCTGATCATTGCTCCGGTTAAAATTGGGGATGGGGCTGTCATTGGCATTAAAGCCACAGTCATGGCAGGGGTGAGTATTGGGGCCCACGCCAAGGTCCTTCCTCATTCTGTTGTAATGCCCCATACTGTGATTCCTGAAGGAGAAACTTGGGCTGGAATTCCTGCGGTGAAAGTTTCTTCTTCCCCTCAAAAGTAGCATTCCGGTGCAAAATGCGCCCAGCCGTCGATTTGAGTCTGAGACGCATTTGCATGAATTGGAGGACCTACACGCCCTTTGGAGGAAGATCATCGATGATCACATGCCTTTCTCAAAAGAAACGCAGAGGCTTTCGCTAAAACTTCAATTCATTGATCCCCTCTCATCACTGGAGGGCGGTATAAATTCGATGCACATCGTCGTGGTCATCGATCAAGTTTAAAAAGTCGCTCACCTCTTTTTGTTGCTCTGGGGAGAGGTTCAGAGGTGTTTTGGCAATAAAACTCATTTCCGATCGGATGACACTCCAGCCGTTTTGACTCAGGTGTTTGCTCACCGGATCGAGGTCAACGCGGTCACAGAAAAATCGACCACCCAGGCTTCCTGCAGGCACCTCAAATGCCTCTAAAGGTTCAACATTCTGAGCGCCGGCCTCAATAGCAACGGACTCTAAGTCGATGGGGGAAGCCTCTTGATTCCCACTTAGAGCATGAGTGGCTTCAACCACTCCTTGGTGCTCAAACATCCAGGTGACGCTGCCCATAGAACCCAGCATTCCTTTACGAAACAAAACTCGAATATCGGCTGCCGTGCGGTTTTTATTGTCCGTTAAACACTCCACGATGACAGGAACTTGATGAGGAGCAAAGCCTTCATACGTAATCAGTTCATACTGAGCTGCTCCTTCGAGTTGACCGGAGCCTTTTTTAATCGCGCGCTCAATATTGTCTCGGGGTACTGAAGCTTTTTTTGCAGCTTCCACGGCGGCTCTCAGGCGAGAGTTATTCTCAGGGTTAGGATCGCCTGATTTGGCTGAGACTAAGATTTCTTTGACCAGTTTACTGATCAATGCGCCGCGCTTGGCTGAATTTTCGATTCGTCCGGCATGTTTCCACTGTGCACCCATTGTTTGACCTCCTGAAGAAAAATCCCACTATCTTGGATCAGCGCTTGACTTCATTGGCTGATCGGATTGGTCTTGAGTCCTGCTCCTGAGTCTAGGGCTAGAATCAAGACGATTCCCAAATCAAACGAAAGAAGTGAATAACCCCTCTGGGATCCGGGGCTTTCTTCCTTGAGCTTGGGAAGAGTCCAAAAAGTCCAATTCCAAGCAGGTGGGCAAAATTATGACAAAATGGAAAAATTTTGAAGGAAAAAGAGAACAGATATTTAAACTTAAAGCTCCTTGAGAACCGCGTTGGGGTCAGAGGGGGGGTGCGAGACCACCTCCTCTGGGTCGGGTGTTAGGGCGTCTTGATAACGGCCTTTTAAGAGCATTCGGTGGAGTCGGGTCCGATGAATCCGATAGTGACTAATGGCTTGGGCTAAATCTTCCGTGGATTTCAGGAGCTTATCCAAGCTATCGGAAAAGTCTTGAACGGAAACTCGAAAGTTTCCATTGGTAGCTTGCGCCTCCTTCAGGCGGGTGAGGGTCTGTTCAAAAACCTCTTCCCTGAGTTTTTGGATCGTGCGCAGTTTCTCATAGCTATTTAAACTCCGGTTGTAATCCCGACAGGTGACCTCAGCCGTGTTATAGAGGGACTTTTGAATTTGCTCCTCTTTGAGTTCAAGCTCAATGAGGGACGAGTTTTTCATTTGAAACTGCTCAAAAAGTCCCAGTCCCAAGCTGGTCTGGGAGCTGCCTTCGGGGTCAAACCACAAAAAGTAGAGAGTTTTTTTCTCATTTTGAGCCAGTCGCCTTGCGGTGAGCAGTTGCCGTCGTTCAATGGATACACGATAGGCTTGTTCAGCGATCCGAAAGGGGTCTTGGCATAAGGGGGCTTGCTCGATCGATAAGTCGGCCTCCTCAAGCTCGAGGTGAGTGATTGCTCTGGGATTGAAGAAGTTTAGGGCAAGTGCCAGAGTATAGAGATCATCCTGGATCGTGTTTCTGAGTTGCCTTAAGTCTTCGGTGGCTTGATCGGAGTAGCTTAAGGCTAAGTTCGTGGATTGAGCGGGCAGTGCGCCTTGAGCTTCCAAATGCCTGAGACTCGGGATCACTTCCTTGACCCAGCGTTCCTTAAGCTGGCTGCTCTTGAGGTACGTGCTCCAATCCCGGACATAGAGGTAGGCCAGGTTTTCAACTTGCGAAATCAAGTTGAGTTGAACGATGCGTGCGGTGTCCTGTTCAATCTGGTATTGAAGCGTGTCTGCTTGAGCCTTAAGCCAACGAGAAGGAAAAAGAAAAGGAGCCAGGTCTCCTAAAATCGCCATCACGCCAAGCGGCGAGCCTGGAACAAATGCCGTTTGATAGAGGTTGAGTGAGATATGGGGAAAAAGAGCTAGTTTTCCCGCAATACTCGAGCGCTTGGCGCGAAAGAGGATCTGATTTTCAACTCGCAATTCGGTGGATTGTGCTGTGGCCAGTTTGATGGCCTGATTGAGGGTCAGTGTCGTTGGTGGCTCGAAAGTAGGTTGATGGTGAGCGGGGGGAATGGGGTTTCCCTGAATCTGAATGAGGGGGCGATGAGAGAGGAGATCCGTCAGCTTGAGAGAAAACGAAGCGTCATTGAGGCAGAGGGCGGCATGATAGTGTGTGCTTGAGTCTTGGCCTAAAAAGCAGTGTGTTTCTTGTTGATCTTTTTTTAAGCGGTGTGCCTGGAGTTTAAACTGAACTGGGGTTGACTCCGAGGTGAGACCCGCTACCTCCAGTCGGTGCGTCCGGCCAAGGGATCCAAAAAAAGAAGACCCAGGAGTGATCCAGCGGAGAGGTTTAAAATCTAAGTCATTCGATGGATCCCCGGGGAAGCGTTTGAGGTGAATCGTTTTGATCGAGTGCAAGGGGCTCTCTTGAGAAATGGTAATCCAGACGTCTTGTTTGACCGCTTTTTTTTCTCTAAAGTCGGTGAGGGTTCCTGAAAATTCACGGACTCCCTGAACGGAGTCACAGCCACTGAAAAGCAGGAGGCTCAGAAGGAGAGAGTATGGGGTTTTGAGTCGGTTTTTGAGGCTCTGAGGGTCCTTGCTGGTCTTCGTTTGGCTGGCCATCTTTGGATTTTTAACAGAAACCGAAGAAGCGTGCGACTTGAAAAAATCAGGCCGTTTGAATCAAAAGAACTGTTCAGAAATTCATTTTTATGTAAGATGCCCACCTTGGAATCAAGGAGAGAGCCACGTGTTTAAAAAGTTTTCATTCTGGATCATCTTTATCTTAATCGCATCCATTGGATCCATCGTCTCGATTCATTGGAACACCATTCAAGGACTTCATCAGCGCGCTTCAGAAATTCAGCCCCTGTATCAAAGGCAAAAGATTCTCGACTCCTTGAGTTTACAACTGGAGCGTTATCGTCGATTAAGCTCCACTTTTAGAAAAATCACGCCCGAGGAGAATGCAGAGATCAAAAGTAAATTGAAGGCGTTTTTCATTGGGGGAGTGAATCAGTTGGATCGCCTGAATCCCACCTCAGAAGAGTTTTCAGCCGAGCATCAGCTCAACGACCAGCTGGCCGAGCTCCTCTCCAGTAGTGTGAAGTTTGAGCAAATGCTGTTTACAAAAGATGCCTATCAAAAGGCAGAGATCCAATCCCTTCATGATGAAATTTTAAAAACACTAGAGAACCTCGAGAAAATCAACCAGCAGAGGATCTCGGCGGTGGATTTGGGATCTTCACAGTCTGAGTCGCGCTCGTTGGTCCTGCTTTTGGGTGTGGGACTTTTGATCTTTATCTTAGTCGTGAGTACCTTGCTCAGGGGGCATTTCATCTATTACAAACCTCTGGAGCGGCTCTATCAGTACGCCTTAAGCTTGCGGGATGGAGCGGCTGTGCCCAAGGATCCTCCCGTGTTTTCAGGGATGTATGGGGAAATTCAAGCCTCCTTCAATCGATTAGCCACCAGTGTGGAGACGCATGTGCGCGGACGTCATAAGTTCATCATGGATTTAGCGTCGGACTTAAAGGTTCCTCTGGCCCTGCTGCAATCCGGAGGGCACTTATTGGGTTCCAACCTCAAAAGCACATTGAGCCAGGAACCAGCCGATGCGGCAGAATCCGTGCGACGAGGGTTAGCGATCTTTGCGGGCAGTTTAGATGACTTAAATGATTTGGTGGACATCAATCGACTCGATTCTAGGCTCGATGAAAAAACGGTTGATTTAGCCGAGCTGATCGCGGATGTGGGCCGAACGCTGATGGGCCCTGAGGTGGGGAAAAAAATGGTCATTTCCGTGCCTCCGCTTCCAGTTTGGGTTTTCATTGATGCCGCTCGAATGCAGCGGTTATTGATTCAGGTCTTCTCCAAGGTCTTAGCCACGGTGTCTGAATCCAGTGGGATCTCAGTTGAGCTGATGCAGCATTCCAGCGGCAATACGCGAGGAGTGGAGTTGGTGATTCAAGACATGGAGCGACTCAAGAGTAGTCGACCCATGGTGGCAGGTCCTGAGCAAGAAATTCTCAAGCATTGGATTTCTGAAAACGGACTGAGCATGGCCTTGGCTCACAAGGTCATTAAGGCTCACGGCGGGAGTATCACCGCAGCTGGAGTTGCGGGAACTAGCCTGAGCGTCATCATTCGCCTACCTCAAGATCGAATTGTGAGCCCAGGACTCATTTCTCCGCCCCAAGCCGAAGCGGAGCCCGCTCAACCTTTGCCTGGATTGGTCACGGACTCATCTCGCTTAAAGTCCTCTCGTTTGCGGAATCAATCTGATTCTTTAGGCTAATGGATTGAGTTTCATCCGCAGGCAGGAAATGGGTTTGTGTCTCAGGGTATCCTAAAAAGCTTAAGATCGTAGGTAGGAAGTCCCTGCTGAAGACTGGCATGTCAAGCCTCACATGTCGGGTGAATTCATTGGGGTTCAGCGAGCTAATGAAAAATGAGTTTCTCACCTCTTCCCTCATGAGACCGCCGTGGTCACTTTCCATGGGAGCTCCCGAGTGAAACCCAAAGCCTGGATTTGCAAGTAGAATGAAATCCGGGATCTCAGCTCTTCGGTTTTTTTTCGTCTCATGGTTGAGCTCTGCATCCTCGGAGTCATTGAATCGAGGGGCTAGAGTTAAGGTTCGAGCCAGGGAGAAGATGGCCGTGGGTTGAGGATGATCTCGCGTGAGAGTGAGCCACTGTCGATCCGTTCGCCACGTGCTGGGATCCTCAGCACCATCTACCTCTCCGATGTAGTGCAGCGGATCATCTTGAGGATCAGTTGAAACTTCAGCTGAAACCACGCCCTGCGGGTCTTGCGTGAAGTGCTTGACGACCACATAGCGAAAGCGATCGGCTTGGCCCGGTGTACTTCGAGTGAAAATCAATGCCGTCTTCAACGATTGAGGCTCAGGGGATCGTCCAATGACGAGCACGGGCTCGCGCGTTGAGGTTCCGGTGTCAGCAGATGCTCCGAGGGGCTCAACTGAGTCACGAGCCGGGTCGCCCACCAAGGGCATTGCAATGAGCTTCACTGGGTGCTGTTCGGTGAGTTGAAGCAGGTGCCGCGTTAGACCTGGATCCGTGGTGCTGAGGTTGAGGATCTTGAGCTCCAAGAGGTCGGCGATGAGATTGAGGACTTTTTTACTCTTCTCATGAGCAAAGTGGGTGAGCTCAAAGAAGCTGAGTCGATGGTTCCAATCCGAGGATGTCGATGGGCGTAAGTAGAGTTGAGCTAAGCTATCTCCCGAGGTGTCTAAAAGAGCCGTAGCTGGTCCTCGGTTTCTGGGATAAATGGAACGCGAGGAGCGGAGCTTGAACTTCTTTTGGAGTCCATTGTAGAACCTAGGCTCAGGCGACTCGGCTGAGGCCACGACAAATGGATACTGCTCATAGCCGCGGAATTCTCCGGCAAGGAATTCTACGAGGTTAAAGTCCGTATTTGCTAAAAACGGCCCTTGGTCTAAGGCTTCAAGCTTCTGCTGGGCCTGATAAATGGTGCTGTTTTCATCAAAGGGCCCGTATCCCCCGTTATGACCATGATCGGAGATGAGGAAGACGGTTGCGTCTTTGAGGTGGGGGTGAAACCGCGCTTCTCTTAAAATGAGATCAGCCGCTTGATCGATGTTGCGATAGGCGTCAGGGAGTTCTCGGTTGTTGTGGTGTGAGGCGACATCGACTTGAGAGTACCAGACCATCACAAGTCTCAGTTTGCCGTCTCGATCATTTTTAATGGCTTGAGCAAGTTGTTCCGAGGAGACTCGATCAATCTGGGAGGGAACATAGCCTGAGTCATTGAAAAAAGCACCCAACTGATCGAGAGCTGCGGAGATGACCTTACCTGCCATCGGAAGTGAGCCATTGGTAATGGGCATGTAGTTAAAGACCACCTCATCTTTTTGAAAGTAAGAGGGGAGCCAAACTTGATCCGATTTTTTACCCGTATTTTCCTCAAGCATCTGGTAGGCACGGTTTTTCGTCCAATTTTTAGGAATTAAAATGTCACGCTTGGGGTCTAAGTAGTCGTGGGTGAGTCGTCCTGTGATTCGAGAAAACGGAGTGTTACTTCGAATTCCATGAGTATCTTGCTCGTGTCCTGAGAGAATGGTTGCCCAGGAGGGGAGGGTGAGCGATCGCGAGGTGAACGAAGTGAGCTCAGTTCCTCGAGAGCAGGTAAACAAAGCTCCCAG
>JBMSSC010000058.1:0-16368 GCA_049424145.1 Bdellovibrionia bacterium | reverse complement strand
ATCTCTGGATTCGTCGTGCCGTTCGGGAGTACGGAGTGAATTTTGTGGGATTTTGTGCAGGAGCTTTTATTGCGGTAGGACCTGAGGCTCAAGGCTCTGCAATCGCTCCTGACACGGGGTTTTCGCTTCTTTCTCAAGAGTCCCTCCCCTACTACCATTTGGAGGATGAAGGAATCGAGTATGCAATGGTAGGACTGAGGTTTGCAAATAGCTCTGTTCGAAGTGTACTTTGGTGGGGAGGACCTTCTTTGCCTGAAGTCCCGCACGGCGTCATTGCTCGATACGAGGACACGGATCAGGCTGCCATCATCCAAGCAGATACCGGCAAAGGGATGATCTTCTTATCCGGACCCCATCCTGAGGCGCCTGAGTCTTGGCGAGAAAAGCTAGGGCTGCATGACCCGGACGGACTGGATCAAGACTTAGCCTGGCAGATGATTGAGGCGGCTCTCAGCGGGACCAGACTTCCTACGCTCAAGTGAAAAGAGAAAAAACTCAGAGGCACCGGAGCAACTTTAGCTTTGCAAGTTAGCCAAGTCAGCCTCGATCGTGAGGGAGACTGCCCCTTAAGGAGCGTAAATAGCCAAACGGAGTGACATTTAAGAAATTGGCCACCCGCGAGGTATAAATGTCTGCATACCGTTCGAGCTGATAGGCAAGGTAGCTCTTATCGTTACCCGCCCGCATCAGCAGACCCCAGTGAGGATTATTGAGCTCAGAGGAGAGCTTGGCAAGCGGAGCGGTCTTTTGGTCGAGCTTAAACAGCTCTTCTCTTAAGGCCGCAATTTGAGCTTCCGGATCAACGGAAGCGGGAGAATCAGGTGTTCCGTAGCCCTCTAATTTTCTTTGCAACTGAAGCTTGGATAGACACAGTTGAGCTTCCAGTTGCTCTTTCTCCTCCATCAGCTTCTCCAGCTGAGCCTCAGTCGAGCGAAACTGATCCAAAGCGGCTAGTTCACTTTCCAGCTCCCTTAGGATCAAAGCCGTTCGCCAGCGTAGAACGTTCTTGGTCACATGAACATCCCCGAACATATGATCACCGACATAGAGGATCTCATCGCCTGAGAAGCCCAGGTGAGACTCCACTTGCTGGGCACTTCCCCCAAAGTAAATTTTCTCATGCGAGAGCTTTCCCACATGGGGCTTCAGCAGACCGCTTTCAGTTACAATTTCAAACAGCGCCTGGCGTCCTGTAAAGAACTCAGGTTTTCCCGCAGCAACAATGACGAGGTCAAAGAGATCTCTCCAGCTCATGCCCTGAGGCAGAAATCGATCAAACGTATAGCTCATCATGGGGGCCGTATAGCTCCACTCCGAGTTGGTGATGAGCATGAGTTTTTTTCCGGCCCTTTTCTGATCCAAAAGAGCCAAAGGAACTTCGGGCTCGAGGATCACAAAACGCTCGGGACTAGCAATGATCTCCCCCTTCAGTTGTCCTTCCATATGAGCATTGCCTAAGACTCGCTTCACGCGTTCATAGAGGTCAGCATAACCCAGAACCTCGGGGATCCTTCGCTGATCCAAAAGGTCCACGAGCTGAGCATAGATGCACCCCTCGGAGAGCGAAAAGAGCGTATTTAAAAACACCCACCTTCGATCCATAAGGTCCACAATAATCCGCGAGTAGGACTCTCGCTGTTCTGCAAAATCCAAGCGCGAGGTGCCATGCATGGCCTGCTTGACAAAACCAAAGCGGTTGGCCTTAATTAAATTTCCCTTCTCCGTGTCAATGATCAAGCCGCGTGCGGCCAAAGTAGGATCAAAGCGCAAATGCCCGACAGGCCACCCCTGGGAAACCAGCTGATCTCGAACGCACTCATAGGCGCGCTGTTCCCATTGCTCCACATGATAATGAATCAGAGTGTAGTCCATGTCATAGCCAATGGCCCGAATGGATCTGAGATTTAACGTTCGATTGCAAAATACTTTTCTTCGATCCGAGGGCAGAGAGGAATCTGACCCCTGAGAGCCCAAAGGGTTCAAAGAGCCCTTTGGATCCATGGCAGAAGGATTGAAGCTTGAGGTGGACTTTTTTTGCATCTCAGATGGGGTCATCGTCTCTCCAGAAAGTGATTCACCCATCGTATCAGAGTTTTAAGAGTCCACAGGATGAATAATGAGCTCAATCCTAGGGCCAAAGCTCCTCCCACGACTAAAGAACCCAGAGTAAATAAAACCACCAGACCCACAGCAAGCAAAGGAATCCAGACGCCTTGAACCTGAAAGACCCGGGTCTTTGAGAATCCCTGAAACGAAGAAGAGGAGCGAGCAAAGGATTCATGATCTGCGGGATCGAGCAGGAGGTTTCCATCTTGATCTAAAACTACCGCTTCTTTGGGCTCTAAAAGAGTCCCATCGTCTGCACGTAAAGCCATGAGGGGGGTTTACCTGATTTCTTGGAGAACTAAAACTGAATTATTTAAGTCAATTATCAAAGAACTTCCTTCAAGCAGCTGGAAATTCAGGCGACCGCTCTTGAGTGTCGAGTTTCAGTTGTGATGCCCTTCAGGATATGCGAGAAAGAAAGATATATGGATTCCATCATCTCCAACTCAGGTTCAGTGCATCGTAAATCCATCAAACGACCCGATGGATTTCTTAGGTCTTTGAATGGTTTTTTTGACTCCATTGCTCACCATTTAAATTGGTTTTTAGCCGGTGTTGCTGGGCTGCTGGTTTTAGGATTCATCGCGGCTTACTTCATCAACCAGAAAGGCACTCAGTCGGAACAAGCGCGCAATGCCCTTTATCTGGCTGAAAAGGCCCTGGAATCCGAAGTCCAGGCGCTCCAAGCCCCCCCGTCCCCAGAAAACGAAAAGACGAACGCCGCCCTTGAAAAATCAACCAGTCAAAAGAAATCAGATCGAGCGAATGCCGCTTTACGCGACCAACTCCGCTACGTTTCAGTGAATGTCGATCAGAAATTCCCAGAAACCTTAAAAAAGCTAGAAGAAGTGGTTCGCCAATTCCCCTCCACTCGAGCTGCGTTTGAAGCTCGACTGAAGTTGGGAGAACTCTACTACAGCCACGGTGAGGCCAGCAAATCGCTGTCTTGGTTTGAGAAGTCGGTTCAATCGGCCTCAAGCAAATTTGAAAAAACTCTCGCCCTGAGCTCTTTAGGCTATGCTTTAGAAAACACCGGAAAAAAATCGGATGCGGTTACCGCTTTTCAAAAAGCCTTAAGTTTGGGACAAACCTGGGTCAAAGGAGACCTTCTTCTGGCCACGGCCCGCTGCTATGAAGCCCTTTCCGATCGAGCCAAAGCCCGGAGCACCTATGATCAAATCCTCGCAGAATTACCCAACACG
The DNA here is from genome assembly GCA_049424145.1 of Bdellovibrionia bacterium. GTDB lineage: Bacteria > Bdellovibrionota > UBA1018 > UBA1018 > UBA1018 > JBMSSC01. The sequence continues at coordinate 13,060 of JBMSSC010000058.1, read as the reverse complement.
GATTACTCACAAGCCGCAGAGGCCTCAAAAAGCCTCCTTGAACCTTAATGAAGGGCTGAGGTTCAACTCGTCGATTTCTTGGTGTGGTTTACTCCTCGGCTTAAGCCTCTTCTCGGGTGCTTGTAGCGCCCCACTGATTCATCCTGAGCTCAAAGAAGAGCCCCGGATCATGACTCGTAAATGGACTTTAAGTACGACCCAGCCTTTCATGGGGTCCTCCCCGGGAGTGGACTTCTCCAATCCAGTTCTTTCTGAAGACACGTTAATTTTTGGAAATCGAACGGAAGGGTTAACTGCGCTTTATCCGTCCATCAATCAAAAGCGGTGGAGCCTCCCCTTGCATGGCGGAGTCGTAAGTCCCTTAAGCCTTCATCGGGGTTCCGTTTATTTCGGTGCCGCCGATGGCTTCATCTACTCCGTGAACGCTGAGACTGGAAAAATCAATTGGCGCTACGAGGTGAGAAATCCAGTGGTTTCAAAACCCACCATTTCAGGAGGTCGGGTCTTTGTGACCACCTCCGACGATGTTGTTTACGCCTTGGACGCGGGCACAGGAAAATGGCTTTGGCATTATCGACGGCAACGCTCCGGACTGCCAAGCATCTACGGAGCTTCAGCTCCCCTGGTCGATGGGAATGAAGTCTTAAGCGGCTTCAGTGATGGATTTCTAGTGGCTCTTTCTTTAGAAGAAGGGCAGCTCAAGTGGGAGCGCAGACTTCACTCCTCCAATAAATTCACCGACGTGAACGCCCAGCCCGTTTTAGAAAACGGCATCATTTACTTACCCTCTTATGATGGCGCTTTGTATGCGATCAAACGAAACGGCGGCGCCACCCTCTGGCGCTTTGACGCAGGAGGAAGTAAAGATGTCGTCATTGAAGGCGAAAGACTCTACTTGCCCTCTTCAGATGGTTTCATCTACAGTCTTTCTAAAGAAAACTCCCAGGTCTTTTGGAAGTTTCAACTCGATGGCGGCACTCCCACGCAGCTTGCAATCACAGACGAGTATGTGATTGTAGGATCCTCTTATCAGTATCTTTATGTTCTAGATAAGAAAACAGGCAGCGGTCTTTATCGAATGAATCTCGGCTATGGAAGTGGGTTTTACGGTTCTCCTTTATTTGATCGAGAGAGCCAAAAACTCTTCTTCCTCTCCAGCGCAGGGAATCTCTATTGCTTTTCTCTCAAACACCTTCATTCCAATAAGAAACTTTTAAACGCAGGCGTTGATCCCTACTCATTTCGTTCATTTTGAACTAAAGGTTTAAATCAGTCTTATTGCCAAGCCTCTGTTTTAGATTTATTCTTATTGGACCATGAATCTGAAACAATCTCTCCGACTTTTCCATCTATGGATTTCAGTTTTATTCCTGACTTCATCTCAACTTGGATGGAGTAAGGAACTCACAGGCCGATTGGGATTGGGATACAACGCTCAGTTCTCAGGCTACCATTCCAATGGTTTTAAGATCCCTGGAATCAGCTTAAAGTACGCTCTACACAGGGACCTAGCCATTGAAGGGATCCTGCAATTTGCAACTACCTCACCCTCTAGTTACGCTACGGCAGTAAAGCTTTTTAAAAATGTCATCTTAGAACCGTACTACAACTTTTATCTCGTAGGGGGGTTTGGTCTCATCTCTGCGCCTCAAGCAGGGGTTCAGTTTTTAGCAGGCATGGGGGTGGAGTTCTTCATCCCAGGCCTAGACTCCGTAGGCTTCGCGCTGGAAACTGGAGCGACTTTTGATAATGGCACCGGTACTTACGCTTTAAAATCCTTTGGGGCGAGCTTTCTCGATGCCGGCATTCACTTTTATTTCTAAAGGTCGTCTCATGGAGTGGATTCGCTGGGCTCAGTGGATGAACCAGCCCGCTGTGAGGCTGTGTTTTTTCATCCTCTGCTTGATTCTGTTAATCTTAAGTGCCTTATTTCCCTCAAGCTCCCAAGGCGCGCCGCCTCCTGCAGCAAGCAGAGCTCCTCAAGAAGAAAACTCATCCTCTCCTTCATCTCAGGACCAACCCAACAAGGCCGAACAATCGGAGGAAGAAGACTACAGCACCACTCCATTTACCAGTTACGGAGAATTTCACAGTCTTGCCGATGAAGAGGCCGATTCAAAATTCTTTCAATACGGTCGATTCTTTGGCGTGAGCTTAGGAATCGGAGCACAAATCGTGGATGGAAACCGCGGAGCTCTTTGGCAGGGAGGATTCCCCGTTGTGGACTTCAAACTTCATTACTGGTTTGATTTTAACGTAGCCCTTGATTTAGGCTTTTTTACCGCTCAACAATTCTTTCAAACCACGGCTCAAGGCTTAGGCCATGTGGATGTCAACATGGTTCATGCGGGCGTGGATATCAAGTACTACCTTCAAACCCGCGACCTCAGCTCTGCCATTAGTTTTGCCAGCCCTTACCTTTTAGCCGGGGTGGGATCGTTTTCAAAAACCCAAAACTCCAATGCCCAAGCCTCTCAAGACAACGACACAAGCTTGGGCATTAGCTTAGGCGCAGGACTGGAGTTCGTCATTAGCCCAAGAAAAACCTACTTTCAGGTCGAAGGAAAGTTTCATACGGTGACCTTCAAAGATACGTTCACTACGCTTTTTCAATCCGTCGGGGTCCCCAACTTAACTGGAAATTTCTACACCGTCACCGGTGGCCTTCTTTTCGTCTGGTAAACGAAACCGGGCTCAGCGTTTTCGGACAAATGCAGGTTGAGCCAAGTTCTTGGGCTTCTTTCGGTCACTAGATGCTTCAAGAAAATGCATCCGAATTGGCGTCCCTAAATATCCCCACTTGGCTCGAAGGGCATTAATCAAGTGCCGCTTGAGACTAAAGACAATCTTCTTAGGGTCATTCACATGACAAACAAATGTGGGAGGATTTCGACCGGACTGATGACAGAGATAAAACTTAGCTCCCTTGGGGTTATGAATCGGAGCCTCTTTCCTAACCCACTCGGTGAACTCATGCGTGGAAACTTTAAGCTTCCGTTGATGCAGAATCTCTTCAATTAAATCCCCAAGCTCGCTCAGGCCCTGCCTCCTGCGTGCGCTAACAAAAACTAGGGGGGCATACTTTAAGTGAGGCAGCTCCTTACGCAAACGCTCGGCTGCTTTCTCCTTGGTGAATTGCACATTCTTCTTATGCAAATCCCACTTATTCATCACAATCACAACCGAACAACCCGCCTCTTCAATCAGTCCACTGATTTTTTGATCTTGATCGGTCACGCCCACTTCGGCGTCCAGTACCAAAAAAGCCAGATCCGCTCGTTCCAAGGCTTTTTTTGCTTGAACCACCGAGAGGACCTCAATGCCTTGCTCCGTTTTGCTCTTCCTTCGAATTCCAGCTGTATCCACAAAACGATAGGTCTCGCCCTGAAGTTCAACCCAAGAGTCCACCGAGTCCACGGTGGTTCCAGCCACTGGACTGGTGATCACACGATCCTCTCCTAAAATCGCATTAAACAAAGTGCTCTTCCCTACGTTGGGTCGACCCACGATGGCGATGGCAGGAGTGCGCCTAGGTCCTGGACTTTCTAAAGCCCCCTCCTCCTCATTGACTTTTTCATTGGCCCCTTCTGCCTCGGACTCTGAAATCAGCTCAGACTCGGGCGGATCCTCATGGGCTTTAAAAAAACCTTGAGCGTGAGCTAACTCCATGAGTCGCTCCACTAAATCATCCATCCCTCGACCATGCTCAGCCGAGAGGGTCAATAAGCTCTCCAAACGGCTTCGATAAAAATCCAAAAGACGCTCTTCATGGCGCTCATCATCTACTTTGTTGACCACTCCTAAAATAGGGACCTGATTTCCTGAGCGATACAGATCATCCAAAAGCTCTTCATCTAATCCCAACAACCCTGCTGCCCCATCAAATACAAATAAAATGACATGGGCATCTTTCAGGGCTGCTTTCACCTGCTTTTGAATCTCCCCAGCAAAGCGCTCACCCCCAAGCCCTCCCGTATCCACTAAAAGCAGAGGCAGTGTTTTTTTTCCCCACTTTAAATCCACCTCAATCTCATTGCGATCGCGTGTCACTCCCGGCTCATCATGCACGAGTGCTTTTCTCTGACCGCTGATCCGATTAAAGAGCGTACTTTTTCCCGTATTCGGTCTTCCCATGATCACTAACTTTAAGCGCTTGCTCACTTCACTCTCTCCTTTTTAGGAAGAAAGTAGCCCATCCGACTCAGAGCTTCAGGATCTCGACTCCAATCTTTCAAGAGCTTCACCTTCAGACCTAAGAAAATCTGACTTCCTAAAAACTTCTCAATCTCAAATCGGGCTGCCTGACCAATCTCTTTGATCTTTTTAGCGCCCTCGCCAATCACAATGCCTTTTTGACTCTCTCGTTCAACATGAATGTTCGCCTCAATCCGAATGGGCTTGGAGTGCTCATCAAACTTCTCAATCTCAACCGCACACGAATAGGGCACTTCATCTCCAAGCAACTTCAAAAGCTGCTCGCGAATCTTTTCGGCCACAAAAAACCGCACCGGGCGATCCGACACCTGATCTGGATCGGGAAAAAACGCCAGCCCCTCAGGAAGTAAAGCCCACGCGTGATCCAACAACTCAGCAACCCCATCTCGCGTCAAAGCCGAGATTCGCTTCCAACCTAAAACTTCAACGCCCTTATTCTGAAGAGCCTCCCTCACCGAAGCCTCAAGCTCCTCCACTCGTGCTGAAGGAAGGAGAAACGAAGCCTTCTTCCCCGCTTTGGTGCCCTCTGCTACTTCCGTTCGATCGATTTTATTCATGAGCACTAAAACAGGCGCTTCTGCTTTGGCCAAAAGATCGATCACAGCGGCCTCATGCTCGAGCTTGGATGCAGGATCCATCACATACCAAATGACCTCAGGCGCTTCTAAGGCTGTTCTCACCTGATCCATCATGGCCTCATTAATTCCCCCTTGCTTGGCTCGATGAACTCCCGGGGTATCCACAAACACAATTTGTCCCCGATCGGGCTGAGTTAAAATCCCCAGCACTTGGTCTCGAGTGGTTTGGGCTTTAGGGGTCACAATGGAAATTTCTTGATCCAAAAGTGCGTTTAAAAGAGTGGATTTCCCTGCGTTGGGTCGCCCCACGATGGCGATAAAACCTGATTTGAACATCTGTACTACCGTTCTTTGTCCTGCTTATTCGACTGATAAGATCGCAGTTCGAGCTGCGTTCTGTTCTGCTTCTTTTTTTGAAAACCCTTTAGCCACAGCCAAAGGTTTTCCGTTCATTCTGACTTCAATTTCAAAGACCTTGGCATGATCCGGGCCGTGGGACTCTAAAAGATGATAAGTGGGAGTGACTTTCCAACGAGCTTGCACCAACTCTTGGAGTTGGGTTTTATGATCATAGAAGGCTCGAAGCTCATTTTCCTGCGCCAAAAGGGGAACAAAAATATGCCTCACCACGGGATAAACTGCGTTAAACCCCCCATCGAGATAAATGGCTGCGATTAAAGCTTCAAACGCACTGGCTAAGATCGATGCCTTGGCCTTTCCGTTTGTTTGAGTCTCCCCTTTTCCTAATCGGAGACAATCTTGAATGTGAATTGACTTAGCCAGCTCACTGAGCGTTTTCTCATTGACCACAGCGGCTCTCATTTTGGAAAGATGGCCTTCGTTGGCATCTGGAAAAAGTTCAAGCAGGATGTCTGAAATAATCACATCTAAGATGGCATCCCCTAAAAACTCAAGCCTCTCATTGTCTCGATGCGCCACTGGCTTATTTTGAAAGTATTCATGCCCAAACGACTTATGCGTGAGTGATTGAAGTAAAACTGCCCGATCTCCAAAAGTGTATCTGATTCTCTGCTGCAGCCTTTCGAATGGCATGATTGGATCTCCTAAAACCACCTTCAAATTTCATATAATATTAGTCAAATACTGTCAACAATCTGTTTTTCTTTGCCAATTTTTACTCTAAACTGAAGAATGGGAGTGAATGATTGAAGCCGGGGGGATCCATGAAGGAAAATACGACTTTTCTCGTTAAACTCGTGGGTTACTTCATGATTTTGGCCGCACTCAGTTCGCCTGCCAAGGCCTCTCGTTCCCGTTTGTCCTCCTCGCCCCTCAAAACCATTACCCTTCTTCACACCAATGACCTTCACTCTCATTTTCGTCCCGATAAAAGTCCGCTTCAATTAGGTGGGGTGGCTCGACTGAAGACCTTAGTGGATCGTTTGAAACGGCAAAACCCCTCAACACTTTTGCTTGATGGAGGGGATTGGTCCGAAGGGGACCTCTACTACACGGAGAGCTGTGGACTCCAAAGCATCCAAATGATGAATGAGATTGGATATGATGCTGCGGTCATTGGGAATCACGACTGGATCAACGGCCCGGATATTCTACTGGACACCCTGGAGCAGGCCCACTCCAAGGTGAAATTTCTCTCTGAAAATCTCAAACTAGACGACTACCCTCGAAAAGACGAATTTAGAGCCCACGTCCAACCCTACTTCATTCAAGAACTCCAAGGCATCAAGATCGCCTTCATTGGGCTCTCCACTTATGAGTTCGTTTTTGATTCGTTCTTTGCTCCCATTCAAATCCGAGAGCCTTTTCTAAGCACGCGAAACCTGGCCAAGCGTCTCAAAGAAGAGGGGCAAGCCGATGTGATCGTCCTTCTCTCTCACAACTCCAACTGGGTGAATGAGAAGATCTTAAGACTGTCTCATGAGGTGGATTTGATCATTGGTGCCCATGATCATGTGAAGCTCACCGAACCCATCGAAGTCAGGCGTTCGAATGGACGCCTTGCCTGGTTGGTTGAAGCAGGCTCCTGGGGACGGTACTTAGGAAAAGTGGATCTTACGGTCGAAGGAGGAACCGCTCGCCTGCAGAGCTATCGACTTCTGCCCATTGATGGGAGCATTCCTGAAGACCCCCAAATTGCTCAACGAGTCTTCGATCTGGAGCAACGCATTGAAGGACGTCTAGGCCCCTTGTTCTCCGAGCGCATTGGTGAGAGTCAAGTGGAGCTTGCTCGTCTGGGACAGAACAACTCCATTGGAAACCTCGTCACCGACGCCTACCTTCAGTCCACGCATGCTGATTTTGCAATGGAGAGTACCCAGTTCATCTACGGAGGACTCCATGAGGGAGAAATCACTCGTTCCGATATCTTTCAGATGAATCCAGCAGTCTATAACCCCGTCTCTCAAAAATCGTGGAGCGTTAAGCTCCTCCCCCTCTCCGGGCGCACTTTGAAGTGGATTCTCTCGTTCTTCTTTTCTACCCACCGGCTAGGAACCCTAGGACTCCTCAATACCTCAGGCTTAAGCCTCATTTATGATCCCATTTTTTCATGGTCCAAATCGGAAACCGAATTCGACCTCCTCTCTTCTGAAGATCCTCAACCTCCCATGACGCCACTGACTCAAGTCTTTGTTTTAGGCAGTCAATCCGAACCCGAGTTCTCTACCCAGCGAATCCCACCAGTTGCGGCTATTCGAGTTCAAGGGCAACCGCTTGAATTGAATCGCACCTACCGCATGGCCACAGGAGGCGGACTCATTGAAGCCTTACAGTTTCTCAAACGTCGCCTCCCACGCTTCATCTCGTTAGACGGACTCGAAGATACGGGACTTGAGAACTGGCGGGTGACGGCGGATCACATTCAAGCCATCTCGCCTCTGAATGCGCTCTCCATTCCACGAGAGAATCGCATTCAAACCCAAGGAGCGGACCTCTCCATCTTTCCTGAAGACTTAAACTGGACAGTCCATCACCTCACCCGCAAACACGGAGTGGGAACTCTCGAGCTGCGAGTGAAAAACTATGGAGCCACGCGATCGCAAGAATCCGAGGCACGGGTTCGAGTGTTTCTTAATCAGAACTCCCAAAACGATGGCATGTCACCTCATCTCATCGAATTAGGAGAGCCCCTCGCCATCAGTCCATTAGACTCCGGGGAAACCCAAGCCTTCGTCTGGAAAGTACAAATCCCAAAATCCCTCAAGCACTTTCAGATCACAGCAAAAATTGAGGGAGCAACCCAACAAACCCATCAAGGCAATTTAGAGACGATCCGCTGGTTCAGTCTCCGCTAATTGATCCACCACGAACGCCACATCCTTGGCCTTAGAGTCAATCATCAGATCGATGGGTTGAGCAGACACGAGTTGATTTCGTTGAGGAATCTTTTGGCCCTGCACCAAAACTCGAAGGTAATTCGGTGTTAGGCCAGAAACCCAAACTTTACGAGTCTGCCCCTGCGTTTCACTGGATCCTAAGCTTGGCTTTTCCATCAAGATATTCTCCAATTGCAGCCCGTGAGCTTGACAGTGAGCAATGATGGTTTTTGCATTTTGCTTTTGGCGCTCGAGGCTCAGCTCATTGAGGGCTCGAGCTCGACGCACTCTCTCCTCAGGTCGCACAGGGTGTGGGAGACGTGTGGCTGGCGTACCGTTTCTTTCACTGTAGGGAAACACATGGAGCCTACTCCAGGGCAGAGACTCCAAAGCTTTCAGAGTCCAATCAAACTCTTCTTTCGTTTCTCCAGGAAAGCCCGTAATCACGTCCATCCCGACAAAGACTCCTCCCACCGGGGCAGGAATCTTTGAGATTCTCAATAAGCACTCCTCCACCTCCTCAAAGCGATAGTTTCGTTTCATGAGCTTTAAGATTCGACTGTGAGGACTTTGAAGAGAAACATGAAAATGGGGACAGAGCCTTGGATTTTCAGCCATAAAGTCCGTAAGCTCTGAGGTGATCTCCCCTGGGTCAAGCGAGCTTAAACGAAGACGAGCTAGCGGTGTTTTCTCCAAGATGGCTTCAATGAGTTTTAAAAGTTTTTCAGTTTTATTGGATGCGAGTGACTCAGTTCCTTGAGTTATCCCTGCTTCAGAAGATCCATAATCTCCCAGATTCGTTCCCGTGAGGATGACTTCTTTTACTCCTTGATCCACCAGGTTTTGAATTTGCTGAATCAATCGATCGGGATCGAGGCTTCGAGAAGGACCTCGTCCATAGGGAATGATGCAGTAAGTACAAAAAGAGTTACATCCTTCTTGGATTTTTACAAAGGCTCGAGTCTTATCGACAAAGCCGTGATCCGACTGAGTCGAATAAGTCGGAGGCGGTGAAAAAGACTCGACGGCCGAAGGCCAAGGGCGATCCATGGGATGCCGAGAGAGAATCTCCGAGTAGTTTTGGACCCCGCCTAGGATTTCAGGATGACTGGGAGAAGTGTTAAGGATATGCGAATCTATTTTAGACTGAACCAAATCCACCAATCGGGTCTTATCTTGATTTCCCACCACCCACTGAACGCCTGGGACTTGGAGCAAACCCTGAGGATCCACCTCAGCCCCACATCCCGTCACCACAACTGAGGCTTGGGGATTCTCTCGTGCCAGCTGAGAGGCTAACTTTCGAGTCTGCCGATCCGCCTCATTCGTCACGGTGCAACTATTAATGATCACCAGGTCTGCTCCCCCATCGCGAGCTAAGGGAGAAGAATTCTCTGGAGCCCAACCCCGCTCCTTGAGTTCTTTTTCCAACACCTGACTATCGTAAAGATTGGCCTTACAGCCTAAGGTTTTCAGAATGTACTTCGAACGACTCACTTTAAAAACAACCCTTTCTCAACTCAGGCACACCATGCCCCTCACTTGGTATCACGCTCGTCAACTGAATCAGAATCCGCCTGGATCGACCCTTACGGATCGGAGACGCGCTCATCACAACTCTGCCTTTGATTCTCAGCCAAAAGACGCCTTCAGAACCCAAAACACCAATCACCGCCTGGCTGCTCCTAGGGGATCCTTCATCCGATCTAAGATCCCTGCTCCTAACACCTCTTGTCCCTGATAGAAAGCGACGGCCATCCCGGGAAGTAAATCTCCAGGTTTCTCAGAGATTCGGACTTGCACGGTGTGGTTCTCAAAGCAAGTAAAAACGCCGGGAAACTCAGGTTGATCGGGAGCAAACTTGACACTCCCTTGAAAGCCCTTCAACTGATTCATCGGGCGAACCCAACTCACCTGAACGACGCTCAACACGTGTTCTTGGGACTGAACCTCCATGGAACCGCCACGCGATTGAAAACCCGACGCTGAGTCAAAAATTTCACTCTCCGACTTCTGCATCGCTTTTTTAATCACTCGCAGATGACTGAGCGAGGGAGCCACGCGCTTTTCCATAAAGGCGAGGAACTCAGGCTCCTCGACAAAGCAGGTTTTTGTCTGAGCAAAAATCGACTCATCATCAAAACCACGAAACCCACGAAATCCACGCTCGCCTTTGAGGACTTGAGAGACTTCAGACTTTTCAGCGATTTTTTCAATCATCTTTTTACTCAACCCCCCTAAAGGCAGCAGAAGCCGACTCACCTGCTGAGTTCCTAAGGAGGACAAAAAATAGCTCTCATCTAAGCTTGGATCCAAGGCCTTGAGCAGACTCACTTGACCCGTAACAGGATCCGTTGACGTTTGAGCAAAATGCCCTGTAGCAATCCACTGAATCCCAGACTCCTCGGCTTTTTCAAAAAGAAGACGAATCTTCACATCGCGCGTGCAAGCCAGGCACGGGTTAAACGTTTGGTTCATGAGCGCGCGATGAACCGAGGGATCCATCACCTGGGCCTCAAATAAAGCCGATGCATCGATGACATGAAGTGGGATGCCGATTTTTTCCGAAAGCCTCTGCGCCAACTCGAGGCCCTGGGCCTTCGACCCCTCCCTACAGCGGCTTTTAAAGCCCTGCACCAGCTCTGAAGACAAATCAATGAAGGCCCCTTCGACTGCATACCCTTGAGTCTTCAGTAACGCGGCAGTGAGAGCGCTGGAGAGTCCCCCACTGATTCCCACTAAGACTTTTTGTTTCACCCCGATGTTGGTCAAGAACCGCCTCTTTCTAAAAATGAACCGTTCTTCATTGTAACCTCCGAACCCTCTCGACCGTCCTCTGAAGAGCTTGAGCAAATCGACTCATCTCCTGCTCCGAGGTGCATGCAGACAAAGAAACTCGAATCGAGCCCTTGGCTTGTCCTGGAGTTCTCCCCAGGGCAAGCAGCGTGGCTGAGGGCTCAGCCACGCCCGTCTGGCAGGCAGCCCCCGAGCTCACACAAAAACCGGCTAGATCGAGCGCCATGACCAGTCCTTCTTTTTCAATCCCATGAAAGCTCAAGCTCGAGGTATTTCCTACTCGAGGGGCCCCCTGGCCATTGATCATCACCCCATCGATTTGACTCATCACCCAGGCCTCCAGTTGATCTCGCAGGGGAGTGACCTGCTTGCTCCACTGAGTGGGACACAAGGCTTGAGCAGCTTCCCCCAGGCTCAAGATCCCAAGGAGGTTCTCTGTACCGCCACGCCCACCCCAGCCCGTGCCAAAAAGGGGGGATCTGATTTTTTTTCCCTGCCTGGCCCAAAGGACGCCCACCCCAGCCAGAGCACCGATCTTGTGCCCGGAAAAGCTCACCCAATCGGCTCCGCATTGAGAAAGATCGAGGGAAATCTTCCCCCAGGCCTGAGCTCCATCCAAATGCAGAGGGAGCCCTCTTCGCTCGGCGATGGCTGAGGCTTTGGCCACATCCGTAATCACGCCCGTCTCATTATGCACCCAAATCAGGCTCATTAAAGCCGTCTCAGATCGAATCTCATCTTCTAATTGATCCACCTGCGGCTGTCCCCTCTCATCGAGGGATAAAAAACTCACCTCCCCTCCTTGCGACGTGAGCCAACGGACCATCTTCACCACCGAGGGGTGCTCCGCTTGAGTTAGAATCCAATGAGGCTTTTTTCCCTGCTCCAATAAGGGCTCAAAGACCGAGCGAATGATGGTTTGATTGGCTTCCGTTCCTGAGGACGTGAAACAGAATTGTCCAGACACCTGCCCAAAAGACGATGACAAGCCTAAGGAAGTTGCTACCTTCTCTTGCGCTTGGGCTAGAATTTTCTTCGAAGCTCGGCCCACAGAATGAGGGCTAGAGGGGTTTCCGAAATAGATTGATGGACGCTTTAAGAAATGAGAAAGCGCCTCCACCACAGCTGGATGAAGAGGCGCCCCTGCATTTGAATCAAGATAACTCGCGACCTTTTCCGACATTGGGCTGGAGGCCTGGAGGGGTTAACCCACCGATATCCAACAAGGCGGCTGGAGTTTTAGGAAGCTCCTGGGTGCCTCGTGCTTTACGAACCAAGTCTCCAACAGAGGTAGAAGTGAGGTACTCCTGCATGAGGGTCCCTAGGTTCTCAAAGTAAGTTTTAGTTAAAATAAACTCAACCGTATCGCTTTTCACATCCCCGGTACCAATTAAGTCCCGAGCAGGATTGATGTTTTCGCCCACACTGGTCAGCACATCGCGAATGGAGATCTCATCCATCGAGCGGGCTAACACGTAGCCTCCGCCCGGTCCACGTACACTTTTCACCACCAACCCTTTTCTTAAGCGGCGAAATAATTGCTCTAAGTAATGAAGTGAAATCTTTTGTCGTTCTGAAATTTCTTGAAGTCGAACGGGCCGTCCGTTGGAATTAAATGTGAGGTCCAAAATCGCTCGAACTGCATACCGTCCCTTTGAGGTTAAGCGCATCTTTTTTTTCTCCCTTTTCCTCTCGCGTACTGAATCATGGGGTTATCATGCCCTATCTTACACGTCAACTACTAATCTGGGCAACGACAATTCGAAGAATCGCGGTTTTCCGCAAAAATAGGGATACGCTTTGAGGCCAGATTAGCGTAGTATTGAAGAGGTGTCGCACGCTCGACTGACCCTTCATTCGCCAACTTCCCCCGGGTCGTGTGAAACCCCAAGCAGGAGTGTCCTCTAGAAAAAAGAGGAATCCAATACCAGAAGAATTTGAGCACAGGAGGAACTTGGCCCATGCAAACGCCCATGAGAATCTGCTCCAGCGCCGAAATGAGAAATCTCGATCAAATCGCAGAACAAGAATACGGCATTGACGCGACCCTCCTCATGGAGAACGCAGGTCGAGCAGCCACGCAAATTATTTTGGAGCGCTACCCGAGGGCAGGCAGAGAGACGGAAATCCTCGTCTTAGCCGGCAAGGGCAATAATGCAGGCGACGCATTTGTGG
>JBMSSC010000057.1:0-16523 GCA_049424145.1 Bdellovibrionia bacterium | reverse complement strand
GGGAATCCCCCCGCGCAAGCGGCTTGGCCCTTTAGGGCGGGGAGGACGTCAATTTCTCGTGGGCAACGGTAAGGACGCGCGTTTGGCCTCTGAAGGGGAGTGAGTAGGAGAGGGGGCTCTGTGTGTGAACAGTTTTTGCAAGAGCGTCTCCGAGCTTTAGCGCGCCTCAGTGGGATCGAAGTTCAGGGGGGGTGTCCAATGTGGGAATCAGTGGAGGAGAGATGAAATGGCGTTTCCGGAAAGATATCGTTCGCACTCCAGTTGGGAGCAACAGAGGATTCCCAGGGAAGATCTCCCGGAAACACTGCGTTGCTTAAAAGACTGGGTTTTGACCCCTGAGGGGTTAGTGAAAAAGTTCTCTTTCACTCAATTCATGGAGGCCGTCGCCTTTGCCAATCAAGTGGCTCAAATTGCAGATCTGCTCGATCATCACCCGTATATTCAAATCTTCACCTGTGAAGTGAGAGTTACGATCCCACAGCGCCCCAAGCAGGGATTGACTTTTGCTGACTTGGAGTTGGCTCAAAAAATCGATCAGCTTTAAGCGGCTCAAGGAATCCCCCCTGTTTTTAGTCTGATCTGGCTCTTTCATTGCAGAACTTCTGGTCTGGAACTAAAAACAGGCCTGTTTTTGTAAACGAAACGGCCACAAAGGGATCAAGAACGTGAAAGCGGGGAGAATCAAGGGCTGGAGAATCGGCGGTTTCCGTGGGGTCGATCTCAACATCCATTTTAGCCTGGTGTTTCTTCTTCTCTATGTTCTGCTCATGGCTCAAGCTCAGTTTCCCCACGTGCTGAGGGAGTCTCAGATGGACCCCTCACAAATCACTCAAAAGGGCTTTCTTTGGGGCTTTCTCTTTTCCCTGGGGCTGCTCTTTTCGGTTGTTATCCACGAGTTTGCCCACGTCTGGATGGCCCAGCGCCTAGGAGTCAGAGTTCATGCCGTCACATTGATGATGTTAGGGGGGGTGTCGGAGATGGGGCAGATTCCCGAGTCTCCTTATGCGGAGCTTAAGATTTCCATTGTGGGACCTTTGATGAGTTTTTTTCTGGCGGCCCTTTTGTTCCTCTCTTATCAGACTTTTGCCTCAGGAAATCTGGCTTTTTTCTCCTATTGGCTGGCTCAAGTCAATTTGGTGCTCGGTGTGTTTAATCTTTTGCCCGCTTTCCCTTTAGATGGTGGGCGTGCTTTGCGATCCTTTCTGGCTGCTCGTCAAGGCATGCTCAAAGCCACCCAACGCAGCGTGCAAGTGGCCAAAGCGTTTGCTTGGGTTTTAGGGATTTTTGGTTTTCTGGGATTCAACTTACTGCTTGTGCTCATTGCGGTGTTTCTTTATACGGCTGCGAGCAGTGAATGGATGATGGTCTCCAGTCAATCGATGCTGCACGCGTTAACGGCTCGTCAAGTGGGGATTGTCTTGGACCCGATTGATGAGTCGGATCCGTTGTCAACGGTGGCACTCAGGATGATGGAGTTAAGACTGCGGATCCTCCCCGTGGAGACTCACACGAGTGAGCCTGGGATTATTCGTCTGGATGCATTACGGCAGCTGGAGCCCTCTTTATGGCCCAAACTCAAAGCCTCCAGCGTTATGGAAAAAGTCGGGGTGCCCTTAGAGTGGGACATGCCGATTCAAGACCGCCTGATGGATCTGGCTTTTTATGGAGCGTTGCCAGTTTCTTCTCACGATCGCGTGGAAGGATTGGTCATTTATAATGACCTTTTAGAGAGGCTTGATTTTCAGAGTCTTTCGCAATCAGTTCATCAGCAGGAGCGGATTGCCTAGAGATCCCTGAGTGCGTCATCGTTAGCCCCCAAAGCCCCCCGCGGAGGCGTAACCTGAATTGGGATCTAGGTCCTAGGTGAGATGCAGGGTAAGGTGAGGGCTGTGCTTTTCTCGACGGACCGAAATGCCTGAGTTACACTCAGAGGAGACGAGTTAAAATGCGACCCATTTGTGCTTTCTCTCGGCTTTTTGTGAAGCCCCTTGAGGCGGATGAACGCGGCCTGCTGATGGGTGAAACTCAGGAGAAAAAAGATGGAATCTTTACTTCTCAGTTGGAAAATGTCGTTTTTAGGCCCGCATTCCCCCATTCCTGTGGGATTAGGCTTGATTTTTTGTGGGGGGATTGCCCGAGTTTTTGATCGATTCCTAAGAAAACCCCCCACACCTCATCTGGATTTGAGTCTTCAGGGCTTAAGAGGGGTTTTAGCCCTGTGCATTGTCTTTCACCATGCCGAGATTTGGTGGGTGTTCTTTCAAACGGGAGTGTGGAAGTCTCCGGAGTCGTCTTTTTATAATCATTTAGGAGAAAGTAGTGTTGCCCTTTTTTTTATGATCACCGCTTTTCTCTTTACTCGGCAAATCCTCAACTCAAGCCCTGAACAAGGCGTGGATTGGCTCCGATTGTATCGAAAGCGATTTCTTAGAATCGCGCCTCTTTATGGAGTCTTCGTGGGACTGGTTTTTTTGACCCTAGGGCAGATCACCCATTGGCGTCGAGCTGAGTCCTGGGCTGATCTCGCTCTTGAAACAACGAGTTGGCTTCTGTTTACGGTCTTGGGTCGGTTGAATTTGAATCACTCGGTTTGGACGGCTCATCTGGTCAGTGCAGGTGTGAGTTGGTCTCTGCCGTTTGAGTGGGCGTTTTATTTCTCTCTTCCGCTTTTGGCTTGGATCTTAGGCCGAAAGTCCACGGTTCGAGCCAGGGTTTTGAGTTTTCTTGCATGCACCGCACTGGCCTATCCGCTCCATTGGATGGCGATGAAGGCGGTGAGCTTCCTCGGGGGAGTGGCAGTGAGCTTAATTCTCATGAATCGAAGGTGGGCTCAGGTGTGTCGAAGTTCATGGGTATCTCTGGCCATCGTGGGGCTACTGGTTTTTCTCGTGCTCAACTCGCCTACAGCAGACACAGCAGTGAGCCAATTGGTTTTGACTCTCATTTTTGGGGGGATTGCTGGGGGCAGCTCCCTGGGGGGGCTTCTTCATCTGTCGGGGCTGCAGTTCTTAGGTACCATTTCCTATGGAGTGTATCTTCTTCATGGGGTGATCTTGTTTTGGATTTTTCACTGGGTTGTGGGGATGGATCAGATGATGAGCCTCTCGTTTGAACAGTACTGGGGAGTGGTGCTGAGCTCATTCGGGTTGATCCTAGGCCTTGCAACCCTCAGTTTTCGATGGATTGAATTTCCTGCGATGAGCTCCCATGGGTACCGTCGCTAGAGGGTAAATCCGATTTTTGTGCCCAGGGTATTGATTCCGGTAGGACTATAAGACCCTTCAATTGAAATTCTAAGTTTTGCAGGAGTCTTAATCGATAGACCGAGGAAAAAAAAGAGTCCCTGAGCACTGCCATTTTGAGTCACTGAAAAAGGTGAGAGTGCAGTTCCCGGGCCCAGTTGCGCCAGTTGACTTGGGTTTTGCACTGAAAGTCGAACACTGCCCCAGGTGTACTGGTAGCCTGCGCCGAGGTAGGGATCCGCAAAGTTGAGTTTCCTTGAGATCAAAAGCATAGGACTGAACGTCGCAGTTTGCGTGAGTAACGAGTAGTCTTGATAGGAGAGGTTGAACTGGGTGAAAGTGTAGGCTCCTCGAAACGCAATGAGAGGTCCTTCTTCGGGGTGAGTGAGCGCCGCTTTGAGATCGCCTCCTAGGATGAGCGTATTGCCCAAGTAGGGGATCTGGCTTGGAATGTAGAGAGCGGAGATTCCTCCATCCCAGGTATCGTTGAATCCCTTTCTGAGGTGCAGTTTGGGAGAGGGGAGAAAGGGGATACTCATGGGGGAGTTCGAGGAACCATCAACTGAGGTGAGGGTGGAGAAGGCTTGAGCCAGGCTGCTTGGGGCTTGAGCTAGCGTGGCCTCGACACCTAAGTCAAAAATTGTGGCCTCCGAGGTGGCAGGCTCATAAGGACGATGCATAAAACACAAGCCTACGGTTTGAACCAAGCTGTTGGCACTGCTCTCAGGTAAGAGGGCATTGGCCTCTGGAATCGAGAGGCTCGGTGGCGGAAATGGATCAGCCTGCAGAGGGCATGACCCGGGGAGGGTACCAAAACCCAGGGCAGTAGAAAAAACAGCAATACGGATGCAGAAGGGGATGCTTCGAGGTTCTCTCATCGGTTGAGTATTCCTAGGTTTAAAAATCGCCAGATTGCCAACTCCGTTCCTCCGCTTGAGTTTTTTGAGGAGCCCACTAGAGTGTAGGTTTGAACGGGATCAAGACTGATGGAGTAAGCTTGATCCAGCACTGTGGCGGAGGTCATTTGTTCATCACTTCCAGTTTCCGGAGTAAAAGCTGAGCCATAAAAATTGAAGGTTGGATCCCAAGAGCCGTCAAATGAAACACGCCAGAGGGCAGCTTGGGTCCCTGAGTCAGCGTTCTTGCTCGATCCTGATACTAGGTAGTGCTTTTGAGCCGCGTCAACGACAACGGAGTAACCTTCATCCCAGTAGCTGGAGCCTAGACCTGCTGCAGATCGAGTGGAGCCTGAGTGGAGCACTCCTGAGTTCCCAAATTGGGTATCTAAAGCGCCTTGACTGGAGTACTTCCAAAGAGCCATCTCAGGTAATCCAATAGGATTATTACTCGAACCTGCGATGATGAGATTTCCCTCGGGGTCGATTTGCAGGGAGCGTCCGATGTCCTTGAGTTGAGATCCGCTTCCCAGTGCCGCTCCGGTGCTGCCATACGTCAGAGTGCCTTGGGACCCAAAAGTTGAATCCAAAGTGAGTCCGGATGCCAGGAGCTTCCAGACGGCGAGCTGATATTGATTGGAAGGGTTGCGAGAAGTTCCTGCAATGATGTAGGCTCCCTGAGCTGTGATTTGAACGGAGTACCCGATGTCGTGTTCAAAGCTGCCTGTAGCCCCTGCCAGTCCTGGTGATCCAAAACGGTAAATCCCTGAGTTTCCGAAAGAGGAGTCGATGGATCCGTTGGGGTTGAGTCTTAGAACAAACAGTTCTCGACCACCGTTCGGATTGAGGCTTGAACCGGTTACGATAATTTTCCCATCACGGTCTAAGGCCATCGATCGCGGATAGTCAAGGACACTTCCTGCTAAAGCGTTCCCCGTGACCCCCGGAGTGCCCGAATGAAAAACTCCGCTGCTTGCAAAGCTTGAGTCAAAAGACCCATCCGGTTTGATCTTCCAAAGAGCGATTTCATAGCCGCCTGAAGTGTTTTTGCTTTTGCCTAGGACTAAGTAGTCTCCTAATGAGGTGATCTGAAGATCCACCACAAGCTCGTCTTCTTGTGAGGAGGTCGCACCTGCAGCTCCCACAGGTCCTGAGTGCTGATATCCAGTTGAGTTGAAGCTTGGGTCGAGCGCCCCTGTGGGTAGGTATCGCCAAAGAGCCATCTCAGTTCCCCCATTGAGGTTTTTGCTGGTTCCAGCCAGGATGAAGTTTCCTTCAGAAGTAACTCGATGGATGCGGCCGACATCGTTTACCGTGGATAGGGAGTTAGCTCCGGCGACTCCTGGGCTACCAAAATGAACGAACCCCTTGCCTAGGTTGAAGTGTTGTAAGATGGAGAAGGATTGACTACAAGTGTGCATGGACTGAGATCCCAGGGTACCTGAGAAATAAATGGTGGATTCTTGGGGCTGTGGCAAAGTTACGATGAAATCTGAAAACTGAGCAATCCCACCACTTAAGCTGACTGAGGAAGTTCCTGTAAAACGATCAGAACTTAGGGGCGTGTGGCAGGAGGAGTCACTAAAGGCCTGAAGAGAAACGGATTCGTTCAGATCCGTATAGAGCATGAGGCTTGGGAAAATCTGATAAACACGAAGCTCAGGGGCTGGATTGAGCGCTTCTCCTGAGTAACCAAAGCGTCCCAGTCCTAGGTTCTGAATCAGCACGAAATTGACCTTGGAATCTAAAATCGGGGAACACGACGTGAGAGTCATGGTGAATAGAAGTCTAGTGAGACTTTGTTTATGCTTGAATGGGTTTAAAGAATAAAATTTGAAAGTTCTCAAGTCTTGAGTTCCAGTCACTTAGATAATTTTATAATCAAAGTGTAACAACCTCAAGGCCTAGATCAAACTTCTTTGAAAAAGATCAGCAAGTTGAAGGCAGATGGCGGATCGGACAACTCAGGAGCTCAATCTCGTGAACAGGAGGAATTAACGCAAAGAGCTATTTCAGCTGGGCCTTGTGATCTGCCTTTGAAAAGAGGAGAGGTTCTTTCCCGGGCCTGCTGGTGATTTACAATTGAGCCTATTACCACCAACGTCTGACCATACGAATGAGATGACTGGAGGACTCAGAGATGTAGAGATTGCCATCAGAATCAAACGCTAATCCAAAAGGACTGTTTAAGAGAGTTTCATTGCCTGGGGTTGCAGCAGTCTCAACCCCCAAAGCAGCTCCTCCTCGGGGATTATTTCCTCCACTCTCGGGAGAGCCAATCAGAGCCTGAATGGAACCCGTCGAACGATCGATACAACGGACTTGATGAGGACCGATGAAACCTTCTTTGGGATCCCCAGCGGAGTAGCAGACTTGATTCTCAAACGCAGCAATTCCCCAGATCGATCCCGGAGTTTGTCCTTGCGGCTCGGAACTGGACGTCGAAACGGTCTCAATGCGGGTCACTGAGGGGTGATCGGCATCATAGCGCGCAGGGATCGTAAGGCCGGCGATTGACTGGTTACTGGGTTGGGTATTGACATAGAGTAAGCGGGAGAAGGCAGTCGTGTTGTCAGTGAGCCGAACGGGTGCATCCGCGATCCATAGGTTTCCTGGAACAAGCGGGTCCATGAGGATGGCTGTGGGGCGATTGAGACGAGGGCTCCATAGGCTCAGGCCAAAGTCCGTCTCTTGGAGCGTCGTACTTTGGTTCTCATTGCAATCTCCGAGAAAAACACTGACTCCGTTTGAGTTGGCTTTTAATATGCAATGATCCTTTTGGTTCGAGAAATAAAGAGTGTCTGTGGTTGAATCGTAGGCCACTCCTTCAGGAGCGTTGAGGCGAGGAACTCCTGAGTATCGATTATTGGTGATCGGTGAGCCTTGGGAGGTCGATCCGATGCTGTCACAAGAGGTTGTATCGGTCCCTACTAAAAATGCCGTATTGTTGTCGGACACCGTCATTCCAAGAACGGAATCTGAGAAAGAGGTGGTTCCCTTTGCGACTCGAATTTGGCAGCGATTATTGGCAGAAACGTCCCAAGTATTGGATTGGTCAGCAAAGATGAGCAGCGACGAACTACTGCCTGCTAGGGCCAGCCCTCGGGGTTGATTTACGTTAATGTTGCTCGAAATTCCTGTGAGAGTTGAACCTGATGCGTGACTTCCGATCTCCGTGTTAACGAGTCCAGTCTGAAGATCAATGGAGCGGATCGCAAAATTGTTCGAGTCGGAGACATAAAGTCGATTCTGAGTGGGATGAAAAACAAGAGAGCCTGGGGTGTTGAGTTGAGCCGAGGGAGAGGCCACATTAGGCTGTCCCAGAAGGGAGGCCCCGTTTCTCCACTGGTAGGAACCTAAGAGCGTTTTTGTTGTGAATTGTCCCAAATCGAAGCTTCGTACGGCAAAGCTTCCTGCTTCGGCCACTAAGAGAGCGGGACTGCCTAAGCCCGATTCGATCTGTGCAATGCCTCGGGGAAATTTGAGGGTAGCTGCGGTACCTATGCCATTCACAGGCGGATTGGAGGTCGAGTTTGTACCAAAAATCACACGGGCTCGCTGGCTTGGAATGGTTTCTCCGTAGTTGACAGCTGAGGAGGTGTGATTCAAGTAGAGGATCTGATTCTGGATAGGCCGGGTGATGAAGATTCCATCCAGTTCCACGGTTGCTGTATTCCGCTTCACACTGATCGAAGATTTTCGATCCACAGGTATTTCAAATGGACCTGCGTTGGACAGCAGGAAGGAATGATCGCCCAGTTCAGAAGAGAACTCCCGGTTTGAGGTTCCAACAAAGCTCACCGTATGATTGGGGGCGGCAATCGCTGTCGATTTATAGTAGATGATTTTTTCAAACTCAGTGGTTCCAAAAGTTAAACTTGAATTCTGAGTTCCACAGCTTGGATCGGAGTAGAAGCTTCCAATGCCATTGTGAATTGCTTTGACTGAAAAGGAGCTCTGGGGTTTTGCCAAATAGCCTGAGGAATTTGACAGCCTGACGAGAATCGGTAGGCATTCCTGAGAGAGGTGAGAAGGATTGGTATAGGAATTCACAAAAGGAGAAAGAGTGCCTGACGGTACCGTTGAGCTGACGGGAAAATTCTGGTTTCTTGGCGTACCCAGTCCAGCACCTGACACTGATAGCGAAAGGAGAGTCCCGCTCCCTGATAGATTTTGAAATGAGAATTGAACAAATGATTTACCTGAGATTTGAGCGTAGGGAATTGTAAATGATCCGACTCCAGAAATGGCCGTATTTGTGCAGGATGCGTTAAGATAGATCTCCGAGGGCAGATTCAGTCCTACTCCTGACATGGTTACCGTTAAATCATTCCCGCTCGTATTTGCCGTAGCAAGGCCTCCTTTTTGAAACATCACCACAAAGGATTGGCAGCTTCCTGTGACAATGGATCGGCCTGCTCCGATGATTTCAGCTGAAAGTGTCCCTAAAGTGGCTCCGGGATAGGCAATCGGTTGAACGATACTCCCTGAAGAGAGCGAGTTTATTTCTCCAGAGCTCGTGCTTGAGAAATAAACTCCCGTGACGGCAGGGGTGCTTGTGGTTTGTTGAAGAATCAGGGGAATTTTGATTGGGCCGATGGATGTGAAGCTATTGGCGCGAATCAATGGATTGAGCTCGAGGATCGTGTTTACCCCAGAGGTCGTCATGGACGTGATGGTTGTGTTTCGCTCCAGTCCGGGGCCGATCACTCGCATCCCGATGCTCGGCGTGACACCGGCACCTCCCCCTCCTCCGGAAGGAATACTCAGCATGGGTGTCCCTAGGTGATTGATGGAGAGTGTCCCAACAACGGCACTGATCGAGGGGAGAGCAGGACTAGTGGATGCAAGTGAACTTCCACCCCAGAGGCTGAGAGAAGACGTGCTCCCTAGGTTCGCCACTCGAATTCGATTGCTTGCGTCATTCCAGTAAAGATTCCCCTGTGAATCGGTATCCAATGAGGAGGGAGCAAAGGTTCCTGACTCTGCGCTTGTCATCAGGCTAGGAGCAACGGGGCCATCGGCCAGCGAAGGATACGATTTACCATTTTTGAGTGCGCCCACCAGGATAGTCGTGGCGTAGTTGGTATCATTCAGATTGACCTTCTTAATGGTATGAGAACCTTGGCAAGCCACATAGAGATCAGAATTGATCAGTTTGACGTCGGATGGAAACTCGCAGTAATGTTGAATTCCTGGGCTTCCATTTGAGTTTCCTGTTGTCGAGTTTGTTGGAGTGGATCCACCATCAGGTTTTTGTCCTAAAACAGTCGAGAGTTTTCCGTCAGCACCACTGAGTTTTGCAACCCGGTTATTGCCCGAGTCAGCAATGAACAGATCATCCGTTGAGCTCTGGTAGGCTAGGCCTGAGGGTGAGTTGAGTTTCGCTTGCGTGTTGATTGCGTTGTCGCGAGTTCTTCCGCTTGCTCCGTTTCCAACAATGACTTTGAGTTGCTGGGGTTGAATGATCATGCCCCAGCGGTTCACAAGGGAGCCCGTGCGGTTCCAGAACCAAATGACGTGGCTTGCAGAGTCGGCGACAATCAAATTTCCTTGGTTGTCTGCGATCACATGGGAGGGGCTGATTCGTACCTTAGATGGGGATTGAGGGCCATCCCAGTTCGGATTGATGATCTCCCCATCTCCGATTTGAGATTGACCGACGAGGGTGCAGGTTTTTGCGTCTGGGGAAATGGGGGAGTTGAATAAATCATTGCAAGCGGGGGAGAAGGCGTTGATGAAAATCGGGAGTTGGAGAGGGTTTGAGTATTCATAGCCATCGAAGGCCCGAACGGAAAGGGTGTGAGCTCCTAGCGTGACCCATTGAATGGTGCTGGGCTGAAAATTGATCTGGTATGAGTTGTACTCTGGGGGCGCAGCAGTTTCATCAAGAAACCATTCATAGCTCAGAGGGTGGTTGTCAGACTCCGAGCCTGATACCTCGACACTGAGGGAGCCAATCCTTGAGATTCGATAGGGTTTTCCTGCAGGAAGAGCTTCAAGTGAGGGTGAGACTAAGGAAATGCTGGGTGGTTGATTTTTAGTGACCACAAAGCTACAGCCTGACGCACTTCCATCGGGTAACACGTGATAGGTGGAGGTGCCTGTAGCGACCTCATTCCAAGAGACCGTCAGGGAACCAGAGGTGACTGAGGGGAGAGCGCTACTGGGGGTTCCAAGAGAGGATGACCACCAATTGAAGTGGGAAGCTCCTGAACCCTCGATATGAAGAATTTGTGAATTCAAGGCTGAGGTGGAGGTCAGCACAGTCTGAGCGGAAGGGGAGCAGACGATGCCGGCACTCGCTTGGGCTGAGAAGGTTACGGGAGAGAGTCCGGGCACGGTAGCTGTGACCTGATAGGTGCCTGAGGTGGAGCCTAGAGTCAGGCGAGTCGAGGCTAGCCCTGCAGAGTCCGTGGTGCTGTTGATTGGACTGAGCAATCCACTGCCTTGGATAATGGCCCAAGTGACTCCCTGGGAGGGTACTGGGTTGTTATAGAGGTCTTTGATCAAAACCTGAAAACTATCAGTGAGAGGGGTATTGATGGCTCCGGTTTGATTGTTTCCGCTTTGAATGAGGATCTGCTGGGGGCTAGCTGCGGTGACGTTCCAGGTAAACGGGATAGAAGGAGAAGCAGTTCCATAGGAGTTTTTCTGCTTGATCTGGTAGGTATAGGAGCCAACTGAAGACTGATTAGGAAGAGTGAAAGAGAAGGAGCTGGAAAGACAAGAGACTTGGGCATTATAGGCTCCGTAGATCCAAACGGTTAGTCCCGATTGGCAAGTGCCTGTCAGAGTGAGAGAAGTGCCTGCGCTGCTGGAGTAAGAAGAAGGGCTTGGAGCGCTCACCGAGGGCGAAGGGGGAATGGTTGTATTTCGGTCCCAGTTCAAAGATCGGGAGGGGGATGAAATGCCATTTGCGAATTGAGTGAAGCTCAGGGTGTAGATCTGATCGCTTGAAGGTGAAACGGTGTATGAGAAATTCCCTGTGGCGCACGACTGAGCCCCCGCTGGAGAGACGATTGCAGCTGGAACGACGGAGAGTTCAACGGACGATCCAATTCTGCAGGTCCCTTGGATGCTAAGAGATGCGGTGTTGGACAAGACAGTGGTAATTCCTACAGTCAGGGCTCCTTTTTCAGAGGTTGAGGTGAGGGTCACAGGGGGAGGGGTGACGCTCCAGTTGAAGGGAGTGGGGGATGATTTGTTTCCAAAGAGGTCGGTCTGCTCAAGCGAATAGGAGTAAGAGCCGGGCTCAGTTTCATTGATGGAGTAAAAAGTGAAGTTGCTGCCTCCATTACAAGTCTGCGACTGCAGGAGACTGCCTCCGCGAAAAAGTGAGACTTGGGTGTTGCTTTGGCAAACGCCAGAGAGGGTAATTGGAGAGCCTAAAACAGAGGTGTAGGAGTTTGGGGAGGGCGTTGAGCTGAGTGGCGACGGTGTGTTGAGGGTCACAGGGCTTGGGCCGATCGTGTTGCGACTCCAGGTGAGTATTGTGGCTGATGAAACGCCACCATTTTTTTCTTGAGTCAGACTGAGGGAGTAGGAACCATCCGTGGTGGAGGTCAGGTTGTAGGAAAAACTCCCCGTGGCACAACTAAGAGATAGGCTACCTGAGCTCAGAGTCACTTGAGGGGGAAGCGTCAGTGTGACTGTAGCTCCGATCTCACAAGTCCCTGAGAGATTCAGAGAATTTGAGTTGGAGTAAAGGGTGTTTGTGGGCGTAGTGATCAGGGTTCCTGGTGAGGCAGCGCTGAGTGCAGGAGGCGATACGGAGGGCGGACTGACAATCCAGGTGAAAGGGGTTGATGGTGAGGTGTTTCCATACAGGTCGGTCTGAGTGAGGGAGTAGGAATAAGTCCCTGGCGTGGTTTGTGTGATCGAGGGGAAGGTAAAAGTTCCTAAGGAGCAGGTGGTGGTTAAATTCTGAGGCCCGTAGAGGTAAACGACAGCTCCATTTTGACAGTTATTTCCTTGGATTTGAAGAGAGGAGCCAGTTGCGGTGGTGAATGAGTTGGGCGAAGGACTTTGAACAAGAGGTGCGGGGGATGTGATCGCCAGCCCAGAAGGGAGTGTTTGGCTCACCATCCATTGAAAGGAACTCGAGCCTGAGAGGTTTCCTGAGGAGTCCACTTGATAGAAACTCACACTATAATTTCCGTCCCCCGAAGCGGTGAGGGAATAGGTCAGGAGTCCCGTTCCTGGGCAAGTCATGGGAGCCGCTGGGCTTAGGCTCAAAGTGCTGCCTGAGGGAGCATTAGGCACAATAGAAACGGTTCCTCCTGTAAGACAGCTCAGAGTTAAAGGGAGGGAATGCAGGTTGGAGTAGTAAGGACTTGCTCCCGGTGTAGTCACTGCAGGAGGAGAGATGATCCCCTCGGTGGAAAAGTCCCGTAAGTGAAGTTTTAGAGATGAATAGGTTCCTGGACCACTGGAAATCGGTTCGAGTGCGGAGGCGATGCCTCCGTTTAAATCCGGGGGGCTTCCATTGGGGCCGATGATGGACGTGGTGGTGGTGATGAGGTTCGGCCCAATGAAGTAGCGTCCCGGAGTGCTTCCTGAGCATCCCAGTGTCGTGTACCCCTCAATTGAAAATGGAACGGGAGTCATGAAACCATGGGCTGAGCTTCCTGAGGGAATGAAAAAAGAGTTTGATGAACTGTTTAGGGAAATACACCCAGATTGAACCGTCATGCCAGGAATGGCGTTCAGGGAGTCGGAGTTGAACTGAACAGCTCCCCCTTCACGCGAAAAGGTTTGAAGTCGAACATAGGCGCTTTTGACGGTTCCTGCTCGACTTGGAGAAGCACAGAAAGTGGAGGGATCAACTTTGGAGCACGTACTCAGTTGGAGCGGGGCAATGGGATTCGATGCGTTTCCTGTGTTAAACTGATTGAAGGCGGAGCATCCTGCATAGTTGAGAATAAAGGATATGGTTTGTTCCGTTCCGTTCAGTTGGATCAAGTTTGATCCGTCGCTTCCTGTGCCCATCCCACACTGAATTTGACTGGCTCCACCGGCATTGATGATTCCTGCTGAAGTGTATCCGAAGGCAAATGCTCGGTAGCTTCCGTTTTTGATGCTAAATGACGTGGTTGAATTTTCATCAGAAATATAGTTCCCATAGGAATTGTCCGTTCCATTGATGCCTTGGAAGTAAACCATGAGACCACCCGGGAGCTTGATCAGGGAGTTGGCTTCAAACGAATTCCGATCCAACAGAGAGGTGTTTTGAGGGGAGGCTTGTCTGCGCATGGATCCTTTGGGGTGTGCACTTCCGCCATCAATTGTCACCTGAGTGTAGCCGTCGCGCTGCTGGGAGTCTCCAAAGCACCCGCTGAGAGCAAGGCTGAGACTCACGCACGCAATGAAAGATTGCAAGAGTTTTGGGACCGGCTGGGGAGTCCGTTGAGAGGACCCAGAATGAAGTGGGCCAGAATCTGGGGAGGAACGAAGCCCCGTTGCGATCGGTGGATGGGTCAGCTTCACCGAGCTTGGCTTAGGTTTGATCTGCTGGTTGAGTTCCTTTGTGTTCATGGATCTAATTCTTTCTCCCCAATCCCACGGGTTTTCACCGTTGGATCGATCTTTAAAAATGGGTTGCCTTGGCTAAAACCTGAATACCTGATTAATTAT
Source organism: Bdellovibrionia bacterium (assembly GCA_049424145.1). Classification (GTDB taxonomy): domain Bacteria; phylum Bdellovibrionota; class UBA1018; order UBA1018; family UBA1018; genus JBMSSC01. Next base: position 2,749 of record JBMSSC010000057.1, on the reverse strand, counting down.
GTCACTTATTGAATCTATTGACTACTGGGTATTTAAAATAATTTTTATTTAGTAAAAAATTAATAAAGAATAAAGAATTCATGTAGTTCGATCCTTTTATTTGATCTCTAAAGAATCGGCTCTCCCACGGAAGAGTTTCGGAATTTTTCTGCTTTAAATTTAAAAAACAATATGTATTTACAAAATCTATGACTTGATGTAATTAATAGACCGTTTTAATCGGGAATCGAACTAGCAGCATTCCGATCGTTTGATTTCAGAGGTTTGGGAAGGATGAGTCGATGAGAACAATGAAAGAAAAAAAGAGAGATTCAAGAGAGAGCCGTTTGGCTCAGGGCTCTGCTTGGGTTCCTCTGCATTCCTCGGGCATGGTCAGCGTCTGGGTCTTAGGTGCGTTCATTGGATTTGGATCAAGCCCCGGTTGGGCTCAGATCCCACTTAAGCCTCAGTCTGGAAATCGCACAAAAGGACCTCAGTCCGCCTCAAAGCTGTCCATCTTGCCGTCCGGCTCCCGAGAAATGAAATCCAGTGTGATTCCAGAGAAAAGAAATCTCCTGGATTTCTATGGAAATTTTGGAGGTGGATACGGATGGATCTCCGAGGGAAAATCCTTTCAATCGGCCCAGATCTTTTCAACCCAACTGGGAGCAATCGGATCGCTGCAGCTGGATTCATGGGTCATCGACCTTGGGCTAAATCTCAATTACTTTTACACGACTGGAAAAACCCCTTGGGCAACCCAGGCTAAAAACAGTGCTCTGTTTTCGTCGCTGGAGCTCAATCCCCGTTATCGTCTCTCTTCAAGCTTCCAGTTAGGACCCCACATCTCTCAATTTTTTGGTGCGGATACGTCATTTTCCTCAAACCATGGCCCCGCCAACACCCAAACCTTCTTAGGTCTGGGTGTGGCATATGACACCCAAATCGCAGAGCTTCCGGTTCGTTTGAGGATGAGTGTTTCATCCAACCCTTCGCCCCTGGCGGATCGTGTCTGGATGACGCAAGTGGGGATTCAGATTCCACTGTTTCATGAGGCTCAGCGGAAGTCACAGGCTGAACGTCGGGATTCCCTCTTGAGTCCACAACCTAAGCTGGAGCGAAGTTTTGTGGTGGATTTTCCTAAGGTCTTTTTTAAAACCGACTCAAGCGAACTCAAGTCAGACCTGAAGTCCCTTTTAAATCAGCTCGGTCAGCTCTTAAATGAGTCCGGAAAACCGATCACCACTCTTGAGGTCGTGGCTCATACCGATCCCCGAGGAGAGCGCGCCTATAACTTAGCTCTCTCTGAAAAAAGAGCCAACGCTGTCTTAGGTGAGTTGGGTCTGAAGGAAGAACTTTTAAAGCGAGTCAAAGTAAAAGCTTTTGCTGAGAAACATGCACTGTCTCAGTTCATGGGCAACTCCTATTGGCACCTGGATCGTCGAGTGGAGTTGATCTTTGCGCTGGATGACTCCACAGAATCCAGCGAGTTGGTGAGGCGTTTAGAAGGATTTATTTCGGCTCATCCCGAAATGACACGGAAATAAGCGGAGGGCGCCTTTTGTGATTGTGAAAAAACCTCATTTAAAAACAAATGCGTCGGTTCTGTATGAAATTAAAAACCCTACTAAAAGGGCACCAAGAACAATGACGCTTTCAATGAAATTTCCAGAGTTAAAAATTATAGATAAGGTTACAAACGATGATGCAAATCGTGAGGTAAAAGAACTTTTAGTAGTTCAATTAGATTGGTCTGAATTGGATAATCATAAGATTAAATCTCGTAAGGATTGGTTTATGAAACATGGTTTAACTAAACCAACTAAAGAAGAATTAAAAGCACTTAAACAGTTACTTGATGAAGTAGATTGGTCAGGTGAATATTTATATCCTACAGAGTACAAGTATATCTTTGATAAGTATTCTCAGTTTAAGATGTCTCAACATTATTATGATGAATGTCAGTATTTAATGAAAGCGGCTAAAGATGATTGGGAAAGAAGTAGACCATTTGATACTAATGTAAGAGAGACTTTATTAGAAGCAAGTATTAAGTATGTAGAGTTATTCTTTTATATGATAGCTGATGCTATTTATATTTACAATAGAGAGTTTAGACCATTAGGTGTTCAAGATGAAGTTGTAAATTTTGAGCAAATGGTTTTAATCAAGTCACTTTCTTTATTTAGATTTTGGAAGTTCCAAACCGGTGGTGGTGTGGTTGTTGATAGAGCTTCTGATTTTACAAAGAAATGGAGACACAATGGTCAGTTTGAAAAAGAAGTTAAGCCTATATTAGAGAAGAATATGGATTTTGAACCAATGTGTTTATCTCGTCACTATCCAGAAAGAGAAGAAGAACTTCGGTCTTTAGTTAGTCAGAGAGTAAGAGATAATCGATTGAATAATGTTTTAAATTAATGTTAAACTTAATATATACCTTATGTTTCGCAGATGGTATATTAAGTTCAAAATTTGGAATCTTCAAAAAGAATTAGATGGATTATCATCCGAGGTTGATTTCTTTTGGATAAACTTAGCTATAAGAAACATAAGATATTATGAGAATAAGTTAGACATTGATTCTATGTATAAAGACTTCATTAAGCAACAAAAAGAAAGAGCAAAAGAAGTTAAAAAAAAGATAGAAATTCTCAAAAAATCTATTGAAAAATGAAATATTTTTTGTATCTTTGATATATCAAATCAGAGAAAATATGCTATTCAACATCATCGCAACTTTAGTTATTGGTTCAGCTCTTTATAACTC
>JBMSSC010000056.1:0-16822 GCA_049424145.1 Bdellovibrionia bacterium | reverse complement strand
CCTGCTTGACGAAAAAATAAAACTAATGTAATTTATTTAATAGAATCTATGAATAATGAATCAGACCACGCAACGGCAAATCCGGAAACGCACGACACCTCTTCTCCGACCTCTTCTCCGACCTCTTCTTCGACTTCTTCTTCGGTGCACGCCCAGACGACGCCCGACACACAACCGGAGAACTCAGCTCATTTAAGCCCTCAAAAACTCTACATCCTTGAGAGAAAAGAAGCGCGCAGCCTTCTGACCTTAAGCATTGTTACTGGACTTTCTTCATTCACCTTAGGAGTTCACTTAGGAAAGCAGGTCACCCCAGCAAGGAGCGTCACTCAAGAAAACAGAGCTCACTCCATTTCAAGCGCAGCTGATCCTCTCCCTTCCACCCAAGAAATGATGGCCCCCAATAAGACCACTCAGCAAGCCCTCGATGACGTCCTGAATCAAGGCCTTCATGAAGAAGTGAATCTTACCGCCATCCATCTAAACGCGACCTATCAGACGGATCTCCCCGATACGACGAAAGGTCGCAACGGGGGAGAGACCACAACAAAGATGGAGGCCCTGAAGAGTCTCACTCCTGACCTGGAAAAGGCCGATCGCAAGATCACCTCTGAAAAAGAGCGAGACCCTCTGAACGCCTCGAATGAAGAGCCGCAGAAGAAAACTCACTTCACCTTGCAAATTGGATCGTATGCCAGCAGCGCAGAAGCTCAAGACGCTCTTGCAGAACTCGAAATCGAAGAACTCAAGCCGCTGGTTCGTGAAGTCGAGACACCCGATCAGCGAAAGCGATTCCGGATTTATGCGGGTGAGTTCTCCTCAGAGAAACTGGCTGAGACGACAGGAAAGTCCTACCGCTCACAACGTAAAATCAAGTCCTTTATTGTTTCAAAAATCTCCGATTGAGATTAAAAGTAAGAGACAAAGGATTCAACACCGATGCTAACCAAGAAAAAAGATACCCTTCGAGTTGAAAAGCCCTGGGGATTCGAACTGATCTGGGCAAAAACGGACAAATATGCTGGAAAAATCCTCCATATCTCCAAGGGACATAAACTCTCGCTTCAATACCATCAGAAGAAGGAAGAAACGATTTTTCTTCACTCAGGAAAAATGACGCTCGTCTTTGAAGGCCCAGATGGAAGTTTACAAGAAGTCCTCATGAACCCAGGTGACTCTCATCACATTCCCGTGGGAAAGAAGCATCGCATGATTGCACTAGAGGATTGCGATGTACTAGAAGTTTCCACCGCTGAGCTCGACGATGTGGTTCGCCTTGAAGATGGATATGGTCGCACAGGAACGTCCAAGGCTTAGGATTTTTTTCTCAAGAGGTCCATTTCATGCAATTTCAAGACGCCTATTTGGTCATCATCGCTGGGGGCAGTGGCACCCGCTTTTGGCCCAAGAGTACCGCTCAACGTCCCAAACAACTGCTTTCATTTGGAGGATCCTCGCTTCTTGCCCAAACCTTAGATCGGTTTAAAGAACTCATTCCTGCTGAAAGAAGGATGATTCTCACCACGCAAAGCCTCAAGGATGCCGTTTTAGCACAGAATCCTCAAGCCACCGTCTTGGGTGAACCCCAGGGAAGAAACACCGCCCCATGCATCTACTGGGCTGCGCAGAAAATTGCAGAGGAAAATCCCAAAGCCTTGATGCTCGTGATGCCCTCAGACCACTACATTGCCAACAGGGAATCGTTTCTTTCCACCACCGAACAAGCCATGAACTGGGCAAAAAACCACTCCGACTTAGTCACCTTAGGGATTGAGCCCTCTCGAGCTGAAACTGGCTATGGTTACCTTCAGATTGACTCCCTTCCAATCAAGCCTAAGGAGCCCCACTCCCCTCATCGAGTTTTGAAATTTGTTGAAAAGCCTAATCTCGCACGAGCGCAGGAGTTTATTCAGTCTAAAAATTATCTTTGGAATGGCGGTATGTTCATCTGGCGAGTCGACACGCTCTTAGAAGCATTTGACGAATATATGCCTGAGATGAAGAGGGCCTGGAATGAGACTCACGGTGAGGTTGAAAAGGCGTATCCATTACTCACTGCCACCTCAATTGACTATGGAGTCATGGAAAAGGCCCAAAACGTAGTCACCTTTCCTCTGACTTGTGGCTGGGATGACTTAGGAAGCTGGACCTCATTGGAGAGCTTAGCCTCAGTGCTTCATGCCCAAAAAGACCAAAACGTGGTCACAGAGGGTGACGTCGTCAGCTTAGACTCGCGCGGAAACATCGTGGATGCTCCAGGAAAGCTCATTGCCTTACTAGGAATTGAAGATCTCATCATTGTTGAGCATGGCGGGGCCATTTTGGTGGCAAAAAAAGAGCGAGCGCAAGACATTCGAACTCTCGTGGAGCGACTGAAAAAAACTCATCCCCACCTAATTTAAATTTGCACCAAACGGCTTCATGGGCTCAGCGACCCTTCTTGAAAAGATCGATCCCAATAATGACAGGAGACTTGATGAGCCCCTTCCCCCACAGTCTCCAATTGTGGGGACTGAACCGAACAAGTCGACTGAGCCAACGGACAACGAGGATGAAACGAGCACCCACGGGGTGGCTCAGCAGGTGAGGGAACATCCCCCTTCAGAAGGATCCGAGTTTTTTTGAGCTCCGGATCAGCCACTGGAATCGCTGAGAGAAGCGCCTTGGAATAGGGGTGCTTTGGCTGATGAAAGATCGCCTGAGTTGGGCCCATTTCAACGATCTTTCCTAAATACATCACGCCCACATGCGTAGAAATGTGCTCGACAACATTTAAGTCATGGCCAATAAATAAATAGGTTAAGCCTAATTCCATTTGCAGATCCTGAAGCAAATTAATGATTTGAGCTTGAATCGACACGTCTAATGCAGATACGGGCTCATCACACACGATCAATTCAGGTTCAACGGCAAGGGCACGAGCAATGGAAATCCTCTGCCGCTGCCCTCCTGAAAACTCATGGGGGTAGCGAGTGAGGGCCTCTTTTCTTAAACCACAGAGATCCAGAAGATGCACCATCCGCTGCCGTCTTTCAGTCGAGCCGCCTCCAAGACCATGAATTTGAAGTGGCTCAAGCAATAGATCTTCCACCTTCATTCTGGGATTCAAGGAACCGTAGGGGTCTTGAAAAATCATCTGAATTTTGCGTCTTAATTTCCTCATCTGGGAGGGAGGAAGGTGAGTGATTTCTTGACCCTTAAAAAAAATCTGCCCACTTGTGGGTTCAATGAGACGCAAAAGACATCGCCCCAGAGTGGATTTCCCACATCCGGATTCCCCAACAAGACCCAATGTCTCTCCCTTACGAATCTCAAAAGACACCCCGCCCACAGCATGGACCCTTGCTCGCGTGGGTAAGAATCCTGTGCCTTGGATTGGAAACTCCTTCACCAAATGATTGACCCTTACGAGAGGACTTTGGGGCTCAGACGAGTTGGACGAGCTCATTCATCCCTCCAGCAGCGCACATGATGAATCCCAGAGCTGAACTCTTGAGCTTGCTCAGCGCCGATGGGCCTTAGTATTGGCTCCTGCTCCCCACAAATTGAAATTCTTTTGGAACAACGCCCCTGAAACCTGCAACCCGTGGGAAGCTCACTGAGCTCAGGCACCACTCCAGCGATGGACTGCAGCCTGGGTCGTCCATCATTTCCCAGAATCCCCCGTTTCGATGCCGGATGACTCCTCAGAAGAGCTTGCGTGTAGGGCATCTTGGGATTTTTAAAAATCTCCCGAACCGGAGCATGCTCAACGACCTGACCTGCATACATCACCAGCACCTCATCGGCCATCTCAGCAATGACTCCCAAGTCATGCGTAATGAGAATCAGCGCCAATCCCACTTTTCTCTGAAGGTCCTTGAGTAACTCAAGAATTTGAGCCTGAATGGTCACATCCAAGGCAGTCGTAGGCTCATCGGCAATGAGAATCTGGGGATGACAAGAAAGCGCCATGGCAATCATTACCCGCTGCCGCATTCCTCCTGAGAGCTGATGAGGATAAGCATGGATGCGCTTTCCCGGATCAGGAATTCCAAACCATTGGAGCATCTCCAGAGTTCGCTCCAAGACTTCCTTTTTTCCCAACCGCTGATGAAGCGCAATGGCCTCACCGATCTGACTTCCAATGGTAAAAACCGGATTAAGGGAGGTCATGGGCTCTTGAAAAATCATGGAGATCTCATTTCCACGAATCTCCCTCATCTGCGAAGGAGTCATCTGAAGCAAATCTCGACCCCGATAAAGGATCTCTCCTGCGGTGATCTCACCGGGAGGACGAGCAATCAACCTGAGGATCGAAAGACTCGTAACACTTTTTCCACATCCGGACTCACCTACAATCCCGAGCGTTTTTCCGCGATACACATCAAAACTGACGCGATCCACAGCATGAACCAAGCCCTTGCGGGTGCGAAAGGATGTAGTGAGGTTCTTCACCTCAAGAATTTTCTCAACGTCACCCATCGTTTAATCCCTGAGCCTACTTTTTGGATCCAATGCATCTCGCAGGGCATCCCCTAATAAGTTAAAAGCCAGAACGATAAAAAACATTCCAACGGTTGCCCCAAAAAGCTGCCACCAGACCCCACGTGCCAACTCCATTTTTGCATCATCAATCATGATTCCCCAACTGGGTTGGCCCTGAACCCCAAGCCCCAAGAACGAAAGAATGACTTCAGCCTTAATGGCCGAAACAAACTGAATCGACACATTGAGGATTGCAAAGTGAGAAACGTTAGGAAGAATGTGCTTAAACATCCTGGATGCATGACTTGCCCCGAGGCTTTCGGCAGCCAGAACGTAATCCCGCGACTTATGCTTCATCACCTCTGCTCGGATCACACGCGCCAAACCCACCCAGGACGTACAGCCCAAGGCCAGGTAGATGGCCAAAAGGCCCTTACCCAAAACAAAAGCAATGGCAATCAACAACATGATACTGGGGATCGAGGAAAGCACCGTATAAAACCAAACCACCAACTCATCCACCCAGCCCCCATAGTAACCAGCCAGGGACCCTAAAAGAAGTCCAATGGGGGTACTCAGAAGCACTGAGACCAGCCCAACACTCATGGCAATCCGGGTCCCGTGCAGAACTTTAAAAAGAACACTGCGCCCAAAAATATCCGTACCCAAGATCAGCTCCATTGACCGAAAACTCGGAGGCTCATAGGACGCTCCCACCACGTGATCCCAAGGACTAGCTAGAAGCTGAAATTGAGTGAGAAGGGCTACAGCGGAGTAAAGCCCAATCAGCCCCAACGAAATGAGTGCCACCCAATCGCTGGATACGCCCCTCTTTAGATCCCTCCAAAAAACCGGTGAAAAGAAAAAATAAATCATCGCACCCTCACGCGAGGATCCACCAGCACGTAGAGAAGATCCGTTGCCAAGTTCCCCAAAATGAACAAAATCGCAACCCACGTGGTCATCGCCTGAATCACGGGCAAATCACTATTATGAACAGCGTCAATTGTGATACTGCCTAGCCCCGGAATTGAAAAAAAACTCTCCAGTAAAAAGGCCCCTAATACCAGCAGCGGAATCTCCACCACAACATGAGTGAGAATGGGGACGAGACTATTTTTTAAAACGTGCTTAAGAAAAATCGTGGGCTCTGACAAGCCTTTTGCTCGGGCCGTTCGAATGTAGTCTTGGCTGACTTCCTCCAAAATAGCAGTTCGGAAAAAACGCACATCATAACCCAATGACACTACAACAAAAATCAACCCAGGTAAGGAAACTGAGTAAAGCGCATCAGGCCAGCCTGGCTCAAACCCCGAGATTGGAAACCAATCCAGGCGAAAGGCAAAATAAAACTGAGCAAAAAGAATGTAGGCCAACAGAGGAAGACTCATGCCGAGAACGCTGAAAATCACAACCACTCGATCCATCCATTGGCCACGAAAATAGGCAACCCAAAGCGCCAAACCCACGGCCAAAAATGTGGTCAAGAAAAAAGCAGGCACCATTAAAGTGAGCGATGGGTAAATTCCTGAAAGAATCATCGATGAAATAGGCTGCTTGGTGGCATAGCTGATTCCAAAATCAAAGGTCACGATCTGCTTTAGGTAGGTAAAAAACTGAACCCACAAGGGTCGATCCAAGCCGTACTGATGCCTAAGCTCCGCCAATTGAGCTGGACTCGCGTGCCGACCTAGCATCTGATACGCAGGATCACCCCCAATGCAGTGAAAGAGAACAAAAACCACGAGCGCCACTCCAAATAAAACGGGTATCGTCCCAAGCAGGCGCTTGATCATGTAGGAGATCATCTCCTACCCCGTTTTTTCAAGGCAGGATCGATCCTCAAATACTTATAACGAGAGTGATCAAAGTCATTGGGCTTGTAGTTTTTTAGCCACGGCTGCAACAAGACATAGCTGAGCCGATGGGAACCAAAAATCCAGGGACAATCCTCAATGAGAAGGGCCACCATCTGCCGATAGAGACGAGATCGCTGCTCCCCCTGGGGAAGGGCGAGCGATTCCTCAAAGAGCCGATCAAAACGAGGATTCTTATAATTTGCATCATTGGGTCCAGGAGACTCGTTCTTACTATAAAAAAGCTGAAACAAGTTCTCTGCATCGGGATAGTCGACTTGCCAAGCGTAACCCCACATTTGAGCCTTTTTCGTCTTAATTGTTTCTTGAAACTGAGGCCAAGAGTAGGCGTTCACACTGAGCTGAATGCCCAGCGGAGAGAGCATCTTTTGAAAGTACTCAGCCTGCTGTCGTGCTGCGCTATCGGCCAACGTAGCATATTCCAAAGGAGGTAAACCTTTACCCTCCGGATAGCCCGCCTGAACCATCAGTTTTTTCGCCTGCAGCAGGTCAAATTTTCGATAGGGGTTTTGAAGCTCTGGATCATACCCATCAATTCCAGGAGGAATCGGTCCTTGTGCCGGAATGGCTCGCCCATTTAAAAAAAGCTCAATGTACGTACTCTCATCAAAGGCCAGACTGATGGCCCGACGTAAGAGGCGATTATTGCCAAGCAGGGGATCGGCCATATTAAAAGTCAGATGAGTCACATCCAGGGCTGCTGTCTTGACCAACTTCATCCCGCGGGCTGCCATCTCCGGGGAAAGCTCTCGCTGCGAGTTAATGGCTTGGGAAAAACTATCCTTTGGAATGCCTGCGTAGTCTAAATGCCCTGCTAGAAAATTCAGCCACATGGGCTGGCGCTCAATCATGACGTGCACAACGACCCTCTCCACGATGGGCAGGGTATGACCTGCATCCTGCAATAGGCCTGCTTGCTGATCTTCTTTTGATCCGTCCGAGGGGTAGAGCTCTCGTCGATACTGAGGGTTTCGATCCCAAACTAGTTTTGAATTCGGGCTGTACTGTTTTAAAAGAAACGGACCCGTCCCCACGGCATGATTAATGAATTCCTTACCGTAGTATTCAACCGCTTCATGAGGAACCACTGCGGCATACGGCATGCTGAGCCCATAGAGGAACTGAGCGGATCTCTTGGTCAACCGGATCTGCAGAGTCTTGGGATCCAAGGCCCGAAGCCCCTCCACGGGAAGAGAATAATCTGTAGACGATTGCCCCCTGACTGCCTCTCTCCACTCATTCAGACCCTGAATCTTTCCCTCCAAAATCCACCATCCCGGTGAAGCAAGCCTAGGATCCGCTAAGCGCTTAAACGAGTAGATCAAATCCTCTGCCGTAAGCTCTCGACCTTTACCAGACGAGGATTTGAAGCACGGATCATCATGAAAGAAAACTCCCGCCTTAAGATGAAACGTATAAACTAATCCATCTCGACTGACCTCAGGCATTTTTTCTGCCAACAGGGGAATTAATTGATAGGGACGCTTCAGATAATGGTATTGAAGCAGCGTCTCGTAGGCCTGACTCGACTGAGTGGAGGAGTAAAGATCATCAGAATAAATGGGGTCTAAACCCTTAATCTTCTCCTCAGCAACCACATGAAGAACTTGCTCAGGCTCGGGAGGAGCCGAGGAACGGCAACCTGTCAACGCAGGTACAAGAACAAAAGAGGCAAACACAGGGACCAAAGTCAGCCAATAAGCTAGATTCAGCCTCACTTGGGTGATCATCTGAAGCTGAACGACTAGGAAAGTCCCAACACGTCTTCTCATTTGAATCCAACCCCTTATGAATTTCAGTATCGGATTCTGAAACAAGTGTCAATGGACCAAGCTGGGGGACTCAGAGACTTGGATCTGACGCTCTCGCCAGCGGACCTGCAGAACGCCCTGAGAGGTGCGGGCCTCCCAGTGAAGCGGACTGAAGGTCGATGGCTCAGGGTGAGAAAAAGAAAACGAAACGGGCGGCTCAGATGAATGGGGCCGATACCACCTTAAGCTCTCAGGCCAAAGTCGATCCTGAAGCCCAGCGAAGTGGTATTCAAAGACCTGACTTCCAGGGGAACCCGGACGCTGCTCAATGACCAACGTCATGGCATCTTTTTGTTCCAGGACCCACTCCCCCTGATCTATCGAGGGGCAAGGTATCCGACCTAAAATCAGATCAATGGACCAACTCAGGGGAATACCTGCCCAAGTGTTGGAGTTAAACATGGAACGGGACCTCTGAGAGCCGCGCATGATCTCAAAATGCTGATCCCGAGCGGTAATCAAAGCCTCAGTTCCACCCAAGAAGTTGGTGATTTCAAGCTTTAAGACATCCGGAGCCTTGGAGAAGGCCTGTGCATAAAACTGACCCGACACAGAAGAGGACTGCATTTTAAGCCATAACGTTCCTGTGGCCTGAGTAATGGGAATGGGCCGATGACAGGCAAAGTGAAACAACTCGGAGGGAGTCCAACTGCGGTGCGGTAAAGACGAGCAGGAGGGAAATATCACTATCCCGAAAAGAAAAACACCGAGAGGCAAACGCGATTTAAAAAGTCGAACCGCTGAAACCCAAGCAAAAGTCAAACCGCTCCTACTTCTTCTGGTTTCCGTCGGACAGTTCAAGCCTAAGTCGGTCGGCTTTCTCAAGAATTTTCTTTTTTGAAGGCTCATCTTCCGCATATTTCGCAGCATCACTATACTGGCTCAGAGCCTTCTCCCGTAAATTGGACTTCAAATAGGCATCCCCTAAATGCTCTAAAATGGTAGGCTCATTAGGCTTGAGTCGAACTGCCTTCTCAAGTTCAATGATCGCATCCGATAGTTTCCCTTGAGTGAGCAAGTACCAACCCCAACTGTCCTGAATGTATCCACTTTCAGGCCTGAGCTTCAAGGCCTTTCTTAGGAATTTCTCAGCTTGGATAAGATTGATTCCCTTCTGCGTCCAAGTGTAGCCCACATAATTTAAAGCATCCACATTATCCGGGTTGATCTTAAGGATCGCCTCCATCTGCTCGACACTCTTATCTTCCTGCCCGAGTCGGTCATAAAGACTACCTAAATAATATCGAATTTTCTCGTCCTCAGGATATTCCTGAATGGCTTTTTCTAAAACTTTTACACTGGAATCAATTTTCTTTGTTTCCTCTTCCAAGCTTGCCAAAAATAAGTAGAAGTTAGAATTTCGGTTAGGACTACTCACGAGCTGCTTCATGTACTCTTTGGCCTCATCAATCTTCTTTTCCTTGCGCAGCAAAAAGGCGGCATGAAGAGAGGCCTCTGCAAAGAGTTTCGACTCAGATTGAACAGCTTTTAGCTCAACAATGGCAGCTGAGATTTCACCCATTTCCTCATAGATACTTCCCAGATAATAATGAATTCGATCAGAATCAGGATTCTTCTCCAGGATCTTCTTAAAAATCTGGACTGCCTTAGGATACTGTTTGAGCTCCATAAATATCAGACCCAATTTCACACGAACATTCAAATCCTCAGGGTCCGAAGCTTCTATGGCTTGAAGATAAGGAATGGCCTCACTGTACTTTTCCTCTTTCAACAAAAGGGTCGAGAGTCGACTGGCCATGGCCAAATCTTGAGTCTCATCAAAGTACTTTTTATAAATACCAACAGCCTTCTTATTCTCCCCTTTTTCTTCATAAAGGTAACCCAGCGCTAAGGCAGCCTGAGGAAAGTTCCCTTTTTCAGTGAGCGCTTTTTTATAGGCCGCCTCAGCGTCTGCAAAATGCTCGAGCTGTTGTTGAGCGCGTCCTAGGTAATACTGAATTAAAGCAGACTGAGGATTTTCTTTTGCAAAATGCTTCAGAACATTGATGGCTTGAGGACCTTGATTTTCCTCCAAGAGCACCTGAGCCTTGTAAATCACGGCTTCTTCATTTTTTGGCTGAGCCTTGAGAACTCGATCATACTCGGCAATCGCGGCTGCTGTTTCATGAGATGCGGTATAAAGCCCTGCTAAAATTAATCGGACATCCGTGTAATTTGGATCGCGATGCAATGCTTCTTTGCACGTTTCCATCGCAGCCGTAAGCATCCCCTTTTTTACATACTCTGCAGCAAGGCGTGCATAGATCAAAGGTGAGTTCGGATCATAGAGCAAGGCCAGCTTATATTCCTCAATGGCTTGATCCGTTTCTCCACCTGAGGAATAAGCTTGAGCCATGCTGAAATGATGCTCTGCCTCAACCGCTCTTTCCTTCAGGGTTTTTCCGCTCAGATCGAGGGAAAAGCTAGAGAGTGGCACCATCAATAGGGCAAGTGCCGTGATCGGCTTATGACAACCTTTCATCGATAACCAGCTAGGAAGATCTAATTTCATAAACCTTCGACTCCTCCAAGATATTAGATCGACCAAATTTTAAAAAACCTAACTCAATAATTGAGGATGAAATGAAAACCATTTGGAACAGCACATGCATTGTTCCAGAGTCGAATTAGGCAGTTCGGCTGCAAACCAGGTGAGGCGAAGGTGTTGATAAAAATGAATTCATTCATCATCCAAAAAAAGCAAAAATAGCAAAGCTTGACTTTACTTAAGGCTGTTGTTATTTGGCTTTATACATGATTATGACACAGAGTGACTCTGATCAGAATCTGCCAAGGGGTTGATGTAATGAATGTTTAGGGGAGTCTAGTTTCCGATTAACTAAGGAAACCATGAGAACGGAACTTAATATTAAGGAGTTCTTAAAAGTCTTCCAATAGAACAATGTTCCAACTAGGGGGAATCATGAAAGAAATCAAAATTATCAAGCGCTACCAGAATCGTAAACTCTATGACACTCATGAATCGAGCTACGTCACTCTGGATGAAATTGCTAAAATGATTAAAAATGGGGAAGACCTGCGAGTCATTGACAATAAAACTAAAAATGACATCACAGCGGCAACTTTGACCCAGCTTCTTTATGAAAGCCAACGCAAGGCAAAAACCCAACCCTCCATTGAGCTTCTCAAGGAAATCATCCGACACGGTGACGGCTCGTTTTCAGGGTATATTTATTCTAAAATCAATTCCGATCTTCCTGCTTTTGATCAAGATCTGATCAAAGAACCAGAAGCCGCTTTAGGAAGCAGAGTGCCCGTTCTCAATCAGTAATATTATACTAATTAAGTATAGTATATAAAGTTTGAGGCAAATCATTTTAAAATAATTGATGAGCTAAAAAAAACAGGTATCATGAGAGTTAATGACAAAACTCAAAAATCGCTGTCATAAACTCTTTCGACCCCTCTATCCAGCCTCAGGACTTGCAGTAGCGCTTGTTTCAAGCCTACCGTTCAATCCTGCTTTTGCCTTAAGCTCAAGCTGGTCACAAAAACCCTCGTGGGCTGCTGAAGAGTCTTCAGCGGCCCACAGGATCACCAAAGACCTCGAACGCACTCGAGATATCTCACCCTTCTCCCCTGGGTCTCACAATATTGCCCTAGATTTAGGGCAAGTGTTTCTCATGGGAGACCTCACAAAGTATGCTGACTCAATCGGGTCCCAGGTCCACTACACCTATGGCGTAAGCGACCTCTTTAGCTTCGACACCAGCCTAGGATACTCCGATCACTCTGACGGTAAATTTTCCATGACCTCACTTCTGGCCGGAATGAGACTAAACATGTCTTGGTACGACAAGGTCATTCCCCACGCCGTGTTTGGCCTTGGATTTTATCGCCCGAGCTACCAAGATTCAACTCAACCGCAAGCCAACTCTCAAATAGGCGGGAGCACTCTTCCCTCAACAACGCCTCCTTCCGTCTCTGCATTTCTCTTTGGCATTCACTTTGGCCCGGGCATTGACCTCCAAGTGAGTCGCAATATTTTCTTTGGAACAGCTTTAATGTTCCACAACATGTTTGGAAGCACACGAGTTCTAGCCAATGGAACTCCTCTGAACGTGGGCGGCCTCTACACCTCCTTTTACCTTCAAACAGGCGTTACCTTCTAGACCTCCTCAAGCGACCTACAGTTAAGCGAAGGACTCGGGGTTAACCCTTAAAGAGCGGACACCCGAGTGGCAGGCTGAAAGAGAAAAAAAAAAGGCCCTAAGAAAAATCTTAGGGCCCTTCATCAGCATTTAGACTACTGAGTGATTCACTCTTTTTTTAAAGAGGAATTACATCATGTCGCCGTAGCCACCCATTCCTGCGCCTGGAGCGCCGCCCATAGGAGCAGCAGATTCCTTCTTAGGCTTCTCAGCAATCAAGGTTTCAGTGGTCAGCATTAAGCTTGCCACGCTCCCTGCGTTTTGAAGCGCGCAGCGAGACACCTTGGATGGATCAATCACACCTGCAGCAATGAGGTCTTCATACTTTTCAGTCAAAGCATTGAAGCCCCAAGACGAGGTGGAGTTATTCCAGACTTTATCCACCACGATTGAACCTTCGTAACCTGCATTGCCTGCAATCTGGCGAAGAGGTTCTTCCAGGGCGCGCTTAATGATATTCACCCCAGCTTGTTGCTCAGGAGAAAGCCCTTTGAGACCTTCTAAAGCTTTAGAAGCGCGCAATAAAGCAGTTCCACCGCCAGGCACAATGCCTTCTTCCACAGCGGCGCGAGTTGCGTTTAAAGCATCTTCCACACGAGCTTTTTTCTCTTTCATTTCCACTTCAGTTGCAGCACCCACGTTAATCACGGCAACGCCGCCGACTAACTTTGCTAAGCGCTCTTGCAACTTCTCGCGATCGTAATCCGAAGTGGTTTCTTCAATCTGCGCGCGAATGGTCTTCACGCGAGCCTCTACGTCAGCTTTCTTGCCAGCACCATCGACGATCGTGGTGTTGTCCTTATCGATCGTGACTTTCTTAGCTTGACCGAGATCTTCGATGCGAGCGGCTTCCAGTTTGTGACCCATTTCTTCAGAGATCACTTTTCCACCGGTCAGGACAGCCAAGTCCTGAAGCATTTCTTTCCTGCGATCACCGAAGCCCGGAGCCTTCACAGCCACCACTTGCAGAGTGCCACGAAGTTTATTCACCACTAAGGTCGCTAATGCTTCGCCATCCACTTCTTCAGCCACAATCACAAGAGGCTTAGAGCGCTGAACAACCTTCTCAAGAAGAGGGAGAAGATCCTTCATCGAGCTAATCTTCTTATCGTAAATCAAGATAAAGGGGTTATCGAGAGCCGCTTCCATCTTCTCAGGATTGGTCACAAAATAAGGAGAAAGATAGCCGCGATCAAACTGCATTCCTTCCACAACATCTAAAGTGGTTTCAGCCGTCTTTGACTCTTCCACTGTGATGACGCCTTCTTTACCCACTTTTTCCATTGCTTCAGCAATGATCTTACCAATGGTTGGATCATTGTTTGCGGAAATGGTTCCCACTTGGGCCACTTCTTTTTGGTCTTTAATGGGCTTGCTGATTTTCTTCAACTCGGCCACAACGGCTTCCACAGCCTTGTCAATGCCGCGCTTTAATTCCATGGGGTTGTGACCTGCAGCAACGATCTTCGCACCTTCACGGTAAATGGCTTGAGCCAAAACGGTTGCAGTGGTGGTTCCATCGCCCGCGTCATCATTCGTCTTCGATGCCACTTCGCGAACCATTTGGGCACCCATGTTTTCGAATTTATCTGACAATTCGATTTCCTTGGCCACCGTCACACCATCTTTTGTGATGTTTGGAGCACCGAAGGATTTTTCAATCACAACATTTCGGCCTTTTGGACCCAGAGTCACTTTCACAGCATCAGCGAGGATGTTCACACCATTTAAAATCGCTGAACGAGCATCTCCTGAAAAACGGAGTTCTTTTGCAGACATGAGACTATCTCCTTAAATTGAATTAGTTAAGCACACCTAAAATATCTTCCTCACGCATCATGAGGAACTCATCACCATCGATCTTGATCTCGGTGCCAGCGTATTTACCGAAAAGCACTCGATCCCCTTTTTTCACATCCAGCGGGCGAACTTTGCCATCTTCGGTCACACGGCCCTGACCGACTGCGATGATTTCACCTTGGATTGGCTTTTCTTTCGCAGTATCAGGAATAATGATTCCACCTTTAGAGCGCTCTTCTTCGTTTGAACGCTTGACTAACACACGATCATGCAATGGTCGGACTTGCATAGAGTTCAACCTCCTATTATCATTTCATCAAATGGTTGACACATTGTTACGAAAAGAATCCTCAGACCTTTCAATCTAAAGCTCTTAGGATTCCCTTTTTCTTCTTTTTGGCAATTTTTAGAAGAACTGGCTCAGCTCTTCTAAACAAACAGCCGAAAGCGTTTCTTGCTTCTAAGGCTAATGTGGTTACGCAATATCCATTGTCAAATCAAAGGACACGTTTTTTCATTTCCCCAGGTCCGTTCCTAGCGCTGGAGGGAAACCACCGGGGTAAACGCACCCACCCACTGCCGCTTCCAGTTACCTCCCCCCTGCTCAGTCTGAAACTGGTAGCGATACCGCAGGGCTCGGACATATTTAGGATTTTGTCCCTCAAATGGATTATGGGCCAACAGGTGCGTAACCGATGGTTGGCCCTGAAGGAGACGGACCAAAAACGAGGAGAACCAACCTGAACTCTGCCAATCCCCAAATGGCAAAAACCACATCTGCCAATCCAGACGGGGCATATGGAGAGGTAAAAACGAAAGCCCCCGAGACAGCTCCCCGGGCTTGTGCTGAAAATCATAGGCCAGCCAGGTTTCTCCATCCCAGCTGCCCTCCACCACAATTTCATCGCGCTGCGTGGTCATCACAGCAAAAACTCCGTACCGATGAAAAACTTCACGAAAAAACCGACCTGAGCCGCCTAAGTCCCAGCCTAAAGCTGTGATCAAAAATACGACTCCCACGAGAGCCCAGTTCAACCGCCTTTTGAGCAATGACTCCGGAACCTGCACCCCCCAAGAGAGCCTGCGAGAAACCTCGTTCATTCCGGGGATTTTTTTCCAGATTCCATCCTCAATCAACAAAAGTGATAGTGTCGCCACCTGCCAGCCAAAAAACCCGTAATTTCCCGTCAAATTAATGCAAACTTGCAAGAACACCAAAAGGAAACATCCCCAGTGCCGAACTCGTCTTGGGAGAAAGATCATCCAAGGCACTCCCAACTCCACTGCGAGCACTGTCCACGTCAAAATGGGATAAACCCAACTCGGCAGTTGATGCAAATACCACGCTAAAGGGGTCGGCAAGGGCTGAGTCTCAAAGTGATAGCTTAACGCAGTCCCTGAACGCCAAGTCGGATCTCCACTCGTCCACTTCACCCATCCTGAGAAAAACACCACCCGAAATAAAAGCCAGCGCAGAAGCAGAATCACACCAAAAGAGGGAGTCGTCTTCCGAGTCCTCTGATCTTGATCAGGATTCCCAGACCCCTTCAACGACGAGGAAAGCCAAGACACCTCAGGACGAATTTGAAGCGGAGCTATGAAAATGGCCAAAAACCCCATCTCCACCATCAGCGCATCCCACTGAAAGGCAAAAAACTCCCCGCCCCATCGTATGAAACACCCATGCACGATCCAAGCCCCCAGAAGGGCTAAAACCGGAATCCAATCTAAAATCACGGCGAGAGAAAACCCGAATCCCAAGGCCCAGAGGAGTTTCAGATGACCATCACTCAGCGGAGCAGGCAAAATACCCGTACTCCCCATCAGCCCGAAGAGCTGACTTCCCAGAGATAAAAAAACCACGCAATACAGCGCACCTAACGCTCTTAAGAAAACCCAACGACTCACCTGATAGGAGGAAACCAACGACCCCTCTCCCCAAAAAAAAGAGGTGAGTTTTGAGAAAAAATAACGGTTTCTTGCCACCTGAGCATAAGCGACCTCAGAGAGCTTCCTAAAAAATGAAAATCGCTCATAAAGCATCCAAAGCTTGGAAATCCCTCGGTTCTCCTGGGATTCTGCTAAACAGCGAAACACCGCTTGAGCCCCACGAAAAATCTGTCCTGAAGGAAGGACTAAAAACACCGAGGATTCAAATTCTGCCTCGGAGATTTCCTGAAAATCAAGGCCCACCCTTTGAGACGGAGCATAGTCCACAGTACCCCCCGTGAACCTCTTCCACAGACCAATCCACCTCTCACAAAATCCGCAATCCCCGTCGTAGATCAAAAGCGGCTTCTTCAGGTCCTTCATTCCCCGGCCTCCCCAAAAGTTGATTTTTTTCATCAGTTTAACTTTCAGTGAGAAAAAACTCTAGTTGTTGTTGCGTTTTTCACAAAATTCGCTTACCTCATAGATCTCCTCGCGGTTCACTCGTCACTCAAAGCAGGTCCTCCCCTAGGAAGATCCACTCAAGTGAGAGTCAACTCAGAAAGAAATAAGGCCTGGTAGCTCAGTCGGTAGAGCAGCGCCCTGAAAAGGCGTGTGTCGGCGGTTCGATTCCGTCCCAGGCCACCATCTTTCTTCTCAATCTACAATTTAAATTTAAAGATTCGTCAACGGTTCGGTTCTGGTTCTTCTGGCTCTCCTCACTTCGTGGTGGGTCATCCCTCGAAAAGCCCTAGTGACAAGCATA
>JBMSSC010000055.1:0-16887 GCA_049424145.1 Bdellovibrionia bacterium | reverse complement strand
CCCTCGGTGGTGTCTTTTGCTGAAGGCGCTCCTGTGGTTGGAGTTCAGGCCAAAAAACGCAAAGTCCAGGATGCGGCTCAAACCGTGTTTTCGGTCAAGCGGCTACTGGGTCGAGGTTTAGGCGATTTAAGTCAACTCTCTCAGAATCTTCCTTACGAGATTGTGGGGATGCGCTCTGAAGACGGAGGCTCCGAAGGACTGTGCATTCAAGTGGGGGAAAAAGCCTACTCGGTGATTGAGATCTCTGCTTGGATCTTAAAAGAGCTCAAGCAGATGGCGCAAGAGGCCTTAGGGTGTGAAGTGAAAAAAGCCGTAATCACCGTGCCTGCGTACTTTAACGATGCTCAACGACAAGCCACGCGTGCGGCAGGTCGCATTGCAGGTCTTGAGGTCTTAAGAATTCTCAATGAGCCCACCGCAGCTTCGCTCGCTTATGGGCTTGATCGGAAGCGTCAGGGCTTAATTGCCGTTTACGATTTAGGGGGGGGAACGTTTGACCTCTCGATTTTGAAGCTGAAGGATGGGATTTTTCAAGTCCTAGCCACTCAAGGGGACACGGCCCTAGGAGGCGATGATTTGGATGGTGTGATTTTTCAAGTGGCTGCAGAGGAGATTCAAAGTCAGTTTGGAATTCAACTGAGGGAGAATCTGCATCTGAAAGCAGCCGTACTGCAAGCGGCCGAGCAGACGAAGATTGCCTTGTCCGAGCACCCTGAGGCCACACTTGAAGTCCAGCTTGGCCAGGGTCTTTACCAACGGCGTTGGACTCAATCCGAGTTTGAGCAGAGGATCTTGCCCCTTTTAGAGCGCACGCGAGGGCCTTGCCTTTCTGCTTTAAAAGACGCAGGGCTCAATCCGGAAGACCTCTCGGATGTGGTCTTGGTGGGCGGTCCAACTCGATTAAAAGCCGTTCAAAACTTTGTTCACTCCGTGTTTGGGCGAGTTCCGAATGCCTCGCTACATCCGGATGAAGTGGTGGCCCAGGGAGCAGCCATTCAGGCTGATATCTTAGCCGGCAATAATCGGGACTTTCTGCTCTTAGATGTGGTGCCTCTTACGCTGGGTTTGGAGACTTATGGTGGGCTCATGTCGCCTTTGATTCCCAGGAATACGCGCATTCCCACCGTGGCTCGAGAAGTGTTCACGACTTTTGTGGATCATCAGACGGCCGTGGATATCCATGTCCTTCAAGGAGAACGGGAGCGAGTCAGTGACAATCGCAGCTTGGCTCAGTTTAAGTTAAAAGGGATTGCTCCTCAGCCGGCAGGGATGCCTCGAGTGGAGGTGACTTTTTTAATCGATGCGGATGGGATTCTTCAGGTGGCAGCTAAGGATCAAGCCTCAGGAAAAGAGCAAATCATTGAAGTGAAGCCGAGCTTTGGACTGACGGATGAAGAAGTGGAGCGAATGCTGCTCTCCAGTGCTGAGAACGCAGCCTCAGATATCGAGTATCGGCGTTTAGTCGAGGTGAAGAATAAAGCGGAGCCCGTATTAAGAGCAGTGGAAAAGAAAATGGATGAGGCTCAACGTGTGCTATCCCCGCAGGAAATTCAGATCATTCAACAAGCCGTTGAGAAGCTTAAGGAGTCGATGGCTCAAGATCAGGCCGATGTGATCGTGGATGATACCACTCGACTCAATCAACTCACTGTGCGCTTGGCTGAGCTTTTGATTCGAGAAACGCTCAATGCCCAGGCGGACGAAAAGAAAATTTAACCTCAAAGGAGAACTCAGATGCCAAAAGTCACATTTCTGCCCATGAACCAGACCGTCGAGGCCAAGACGGGTGAGAGTCTTTTGGATGTGGCCATTGAGCATGACATCCCCATTCAACATGCGTGCGGGGGGTTTTGTGCCTGCACCACTTGCCATGTGCTGGTGAAGTCGGGAGCAGAGAACCTCTCGCCCATCGAAGACGAAGAGGCGGAGCGCATGGAGCGGGGCTTGGAGCTTGCCCCTCAATCCCGCCTGGGATGCCAGGCGCAAGTGCGCGGGGATGTCGTGGTTGAAGTGGTCAACGTGGATTTTTAGGCAGGGAGAATCAAGGGCACTGGCCCAGGTCTCTTGGGTTGAACTCGACGATTTCAGCAGCTTAAGAGGGTGAGTCGATCCTTACTCCTCATTCAGTTTGGGAAAATGTACCCAAGAGGCATGAGAGGGGAAGCCACGAGGAGGCTTTTGGCATTTGCCAAGAAAGCTCAGTAAGGCCGTGTAAGCGCAGACGAAGGAATCAAACGCAGGTAAGCTTTGACAGAGCTTCTTAAAGTCCCGATCATAGATGAAGATCTGTTGGTCCTCGACCCAAGTGGAGAGGATTTCCTCACGGGATTCAGCGCCGGTTTCCAGGTGCCTGTAGCTTGAGATGACCCGCGGAGAAATGGAGGTCAGCTCGGCTAAGATGGCCACGCTTAGCTTGGGCCAGACCTCAAGGCACTCGACGCCTTGAAGGTGACGGGTGAGAAAGTTCATTCGCGCAGTCAGGGGGGCTTTGTTTCCCCCGAGCGCTTCGTCAATTTCAAAGGCACTCTCCTCGGGTAAGTGGGGGAGCACGTGGGTGCGAATCCAAATCTCAGCGGCTCGTTGCGTGTATGGGGTGATTTCCTTCACGCGGTGCGGTTTATCGTGTTGTGCTGATTTCAGTGTCTCTCGCATCCACTTGACCTCTGAAACCGTGCAGTGAGGTGGGTAGGGACAGTCCTTTCTCTGGCAGGTGATGCAGGCGGGCAGTGAAAACGGCACGTTCACGCCCACTTGAGAAAGCGACGGCTTGAAGCTTAAGATGAGTTCGACTAAGGCCTCATCTGGGCTCTGATGCGCATCATGGGGGGTGATCTTGTCAAATAAGTCTCTTAAAAAGATCTTCTGAGCTTGGGGGTAATACTCAATGACCGCCACGGAGGTTTTTTGGTTCTTAGCCCCGGCCAGTTCTAATCCGATGAAGCGCTTTTCCTCACGCACGGCACGTTTCTACCACAAGTTGAAGTCCGTGCGGAACCCCTTGAAAGGGCAGCGGACGAATGGGCCCCTGAAGGAGTTGTTCTTGAATCTGTCGTTTGAGTTGGGCGCGCTTTTCAGGGGAAGGTTCTTGCAGGTAGAGAAAAAAGCACCCTCCTCCTCCGGCACCACAGATCTTCCCTGAGAGTGGGGTAATTTGGGCTGCTTTCTGAAACACGGCATCAATCTCAGGGGTGGAGATGCCGGGAGCTAAGCTCTGTCGGGTTTCCCATTCCCAGGCGATGGCTCGACCCACGGCGGACCAGTCTTTTTTCAGTAAAGCCATCTCAAGGGCCTGGGTGGCCTCGGAGATTTTCTGGAACTTCTGGCGAACCTCGTGTTTTTGATCAATGAAGTCCTTAAATAAAACCCAATTATTGATGCCCGAGTTTCTCGATTGGCCGGAGTAAAAAAGAAGGATCCGATCTTCGAGTTCATGGATGAGTTCTTGCGGCAAGTGGCGTCGCGATGGACTCGGGGAGGTCCACTGGATGGATTGCAGGCCTCCGTACATCGCACCATAGTAATCCTGCAGGCCTGCTGGAACTTGAATCACGGTGGTCTCCAGGTCCCTGACGATCTCAATGAAGGTTTCTCCCTGAGGCTCCGGGTTGAATTGGGCAAGTCCTGCTGTGCCCTTCTCAAGGGCATGACTCCAAGCCGATAAGGCCCCAATTAAGGCAATGCTTAAAGTTGAGGATCCTCCAAGGCCTGCTCCGGCTGGGCTGAACGCCTGGGTGGTGAGGCGGAGGGAGTGGTTCGGGGGGAGTGTTCCCTGCGCGTGAATGGGTTTAAGAAAAAAGTGGAGAAGCTTGGTATGCAGCGCTAAGGCAGGCATCACCTGGGGGCTTTCGCCTTGGGCGAAGGCCTCCCAGGGAAGACTCACCTCAAGCTTTTGATCTTCCGAGCGGAGGTAAACCCCAGCGGCTTGGCTTGGATTGGACGGTGAGGTCTCTAAGACTGCTTCGGCAAACAGGTTGATCCCCAGGTTAATGGTCTGAGGCTCATGAAGGAATAAATAAAGCGGCCAAAGATCCAGAGTTCCTCCCGCTAAATCGATTCGAGTGGGAGCTTTTGAGCGGATTTTAAGATTCATGGGGTTGTCCTGTGGTTAGCCATGGAGTTGATGATGAATCGAGGGTAGCTCATTTTTTTGGTAGGGAAAATCAATTTCACTCGGTTTGCTTTGGGGCTCGGACCCGGGGGCAGCCGGCTTAGTGATCGTACTCCAGAAATCCGATGTAGGGCAGTCCTCGAAATTGACCAGCAAAGTCAATTCCGTAGCCCACGACAAATTCTTTGCCAATTTTAAAACCAATGTAATCCACATCGATTTCTGTTTTTAATGAGTCAGGCTTCATGAGCAACGAGCAGCTTTTGAGCGAGGCAGGCTTTCGAGCTCGAATAAAGTCCATGATGTAAGAGAGGGTTAAGCCCGAGTCCACGATGTCTTCAAAGATGATCACGTGGCGGTTTTCCAAAGGCTCATGAATGTCGAGTGTGATCTTCACTTCGCCTGAGGACACTGTGCGGCTTCCATAACTGGAGACCCCTAAGAACTCACAGCTCAGGGGCATGTTTAAGTGGCGAATGAGATCAGAAAAGAAGACGAAACTTCCTTTTAAGATACACAAGGCCACCACTTCTTTTCCGTGGTAGTCATGATTGATGTCTTGGGCGAGCTCCGCAATTCGAGCTTGAACCTTGACTTCTGGGATGAGGACTTTTGGTTCTTGGTTCTTAATATCGTCAGATGTAGGCATTATTTAGGATCTCCCCAAAGCCCCCGCCGCCGGGGACAATGTAGTGTTTGGAGTTCAGTCCCTTTTCCTGATCCCAGAACTGTCCTGGGTAGGAATCGAGGACTTTTTTTTCAGAAAGTCCTCGGTCCAATCGGATCGCATAGATCGTCAAATCGGGATGATGGACGGTGACTTTTCTTAAATACTCAGGCGTCACAATGCAATGAATTGCAATGTACTTGAGTGCTTTTCCCTTCGTTTTATAAAGGTCCATGGCTTCCACTAAAGTGCTTCCTGTGGCCCCCATGGGATCGGGAAATAAAACGATCGAGTCTTCGATTGAACCCCCGATTTTGTGGCCCGCCACGCGGCTGCCGGTGACCTGCTCCTGTTCATCGGTGGTGCGACCAATGCTGATGTGGTCTTGTCGAACCTTCTCTGGGCGCATGAAGTAGTTTAACGCATTGTAGCAGACTTGGGAAGGCAGGGTGCCTGCGCGAGCCAGGTTTACGCTCACTACGGGAGTTTCAGCATGAATGATGGGTCCCTGGTAGAGGGCTTCAGGATGCTGGGAGGCCATTCGCGTTTTAACTTGAGTCCAGGTGGTTGGAAACTCGGCGTTCACAACGAGGGTGAGTAAGGAGGAGTAGAGCGTGGTGACCAGTTGATTGATCACAGGCTGAGTGGTTTGTTCGGAGCACAGGGTGGCCAAATGAGAGAGTAGAAACGGGTCGGATAAGAGGTGAACGTTTGGGCCATAGCCGTGCTGGGCCTGGGAGAGTTGGTAGCGTAATCGCGTGTATTGAGAGTCGATGGGGACCTGAGAGGAGTTCATCCGGAGGCACCTCCGGTGAGGCTTGGCGTGGGTGAATCCGAGGACTCGGAGCGTTCCCTCGGCTCGGCTGAGCGACTGAGGCCTTCACTCCAGGAAGGCAAGGGGGTCCACTGCGGGTCGTGGCAGAATCGGCAGCGAGCTTCGTAAAACTCCTGGGCTCCCACAAGGATGGTGGAGCCTGAGGCATGGTCTGGGGCTGAGGTCCGCTGCGTTCGTGAAGCAGGACCTCCGCAAATCACACAGACGGCCTGCAGCTTAGTGACGGCCTCTGCGATGGCCAATAACTGGGGCATAGGGCCGAAGGGCTTTCCTAGGTAATCCATGTCAAGACCCGCTACTACCACATGAATTCCCCGGTAGGCTAGTTTTTGTGCGACTTCGACAATGGATTCATCAAAAAACTGGGCCTCATCGATTCCCACTAATCGAGTGTGGTCGTTCATTCGATCCAAAATCTCCCAAGCGCTCCCCACACTCTCTGAGGGGGTTTGATTGGCGTTATGACTTTGGATATGGGATGTGCTGTAGCGATCATCTAAATGGGGTTTGAAGACTTGAGTTTTTTGCCGCGCAATGTGGGCGCGCTTAATCCGTCTGAGGAGCTCTTCGGTTTTTCCACTGAACATGCTTCCGCAGATGACCTCGATGATGCCATGAAATGGGGAGGAGTGGGGGTGAGTCATGGACTTATCAAATGCTAGTCAGTGACGGAATACAAGAGGAATTCGCCTTCGCGAATCAGCTTACTAAAAGAGCCTGAGTCGGAGCTTCGGCACCCCTCAGAGACCCGAACCAACTCACCTTTTTTATAGGTGATTTTAAACGGGCTTTGGCACGAGCTGCGCCCCTGATCCTCAGGCAGATGGGCCATGAACTCCGAGATCTTGAGGAAAAACTGGGAGCACTTCTCAGGTGGGATGCGACCTTCTTTCAAGAGTTGGCGATCCAAGTAGCTTTTCACTCGTCCATGATCGGTGTTGGACTCCATGAAAAAGCTGTAGTGAGTGCGTCTTAAAAGGTACTCAATCTGAACGCTACTGCCTACGGGGGGAGAAGAGGGGGCGGGCTCAGCCTGAGGAGTTTCAGGGTCTCCTGGCGCAACGGATAAGCGGGAAGGCACAAGGTGCGAGCAGGAGGAAAAAAGCAAGGGTGTCAGAGCAAGGCAGAGTAAAGCGCAGGATTTACTTTTCATAGAGTCGAAGGCCTTTAAGCTGGGGTTGCGTGAGGTTTTCTGAGGTATAGGTTTTAAAGCCACAGTACGAAGAAACAGGGGCAGAAGCTGGGCAAGCCAGCAAAGATTGAATGATGGGATGAGCTCCAAAAATCTGGGTGATTCGAATTTGAGGAGGGGGATGAAAGTCCGTCTCAAAGAGCTCGGTATCTTCCTCCTGCTCGCAGAGGTCACGCACGGAGTTTCGAATGGCGTCCACCAGTTGGTGGGGCTGAAAGCGGGTGGAGGCCTCCTGAAGGGCAACGGCTGTGATTTGAACGGCCATCCAATCGGCAAAAGTCTCTGAAAGTTGATCGTTAGCCCCACATTCAAAACGGTCTTTTCTCAGATCGATAATTCCAGCCTGAATCAGGCAAGCGTTCAGGTGGTCATAGGCTGGAAACGAAAGGCGCTCCGCTCTGAGCTCACAGGGATCAATGGAATGGGCCAGCTCATGAGCCATGGTGAAGACAATGTTAAACCAGGATTTGGCGATAAACACGTAAGCTCCACCGACCCGCAGTTTCCTCCGATGGTCCAAGGTTCGCTCGTAGTAAATCTCGTTTTTCGTTAACAGATCCGGCTCATCCGAATACAGCGAGGCGGGTGGGGGAATCTGAAGCTGGGTTTTTTGAAGGCGGCTTTGGATTTGCTTTTTCTCCGAGGTCGTAAAAACAGCGGAGGGTTGTGCTTCAATGAAGGCGATCATCTGGGTTTTAACCCACTGAAAAGCCGACTGAAGCCGTGCTCTTCTTTTTGTATTAAACGTTCGCTTGGCCATCTCTTCATCGATTTGCTCCACGCTCCAGTTGCGATGCTCCAGAATGATGTCGCGATAAAGGCTGAGTGCGATTTTCTCCCCCTGGATATCACTGCGGACTGAGCCTGTGGGATCGCTGCCGTCGCCTTGTTTCTTGCAGATGAAGTGATAGAAGTTCTCACAAATTCCAGGGGATGATCCCGATGAGGCTCCCAGGGGTGTCATCCAAGGTTGAGGTGAGGATTGCAAGAGTCGTGACGAGGGATGGGTTTTCTCCCAGAACTCGCGAGCTAAGAGTCCGGAAAAAAAAAGAAGTGGGGCAAGCAGGAGAAAGACTCTGTTTTTGAGCATGGGCTAGGCTTGAGTTTAAGGTTTTTTTTTCGCGCGCGTCTAGAAAAAAGCAGAGATCCCATCCCCTGGATGTTCAGAATCGGATGCGAGGAGGATGAGGACGAAATGACAATCCGAGTCAGGCAAGATCAGGCGCAGGATCGAATTGCGCTTTCTTTTCTAGCGGGTGAGTCCTAAGAACCCGATCACAAGTAACCCGAAAATAAGCAGGAGAAAAAAAACCGACACTAGCCAAGGGGAAAGGAAAATCAGGGCAGCTCGCGAGGTGGAGATTTGAAACCTCTGTCGAATGCCTAAGATTGTGAGAAGGATCCCCGAGAGGCCAGAGAGAAAAGCGCCAATCCAAGGGAGCGCAAGAAAGATCGATGAGCCCATTGCGTAGCAGTAAGGGACCAAAAGAGCCAAGAAAGTGAGTTGAGAGCGGTTGGGGATGAGTAAGTACGCAACGGGATAGGCCAAGGCGGTTGAAACCAGGAGTGCTCCCAGAGAAACGAACGGATCAATGAGAACCCCACTGGTGCTGAACAACCAGGAGGAAAAGGGGGTTTGAAGCGCGTTCCAAGAGGACGAAATCGGTCCTGACTGGCTCATGAATTTGAGGAACCAAGTTTGAATGAAGTCCTGGGGTTCGTGGCCCACTCCCAGTTTCCACAGGGTGGATGCGGCCGTTCCAATCCAATGAGTCACCAGGGCAAAGGCTAACGCTTGGGAGGCATTGGGCTGCTTGGGAAGGGATCGAAAAAAACGCTCGGGGTGAGTCAAGAGTGAAACCAGAGTGCAAAAGTAATCCTTCAGCCAGTTGGAGTCGGCTTGAATCCCCTGTGGCTCTTCAGGTGGAGTTCGCAATGAGGCTCCACAGTGAGGGCAGTGAGCCCAGGACGGCTCGTCTTCGTATCGCAGTTCGAAGCTGCAGGAGGGACACTGCCTCATGGTTTCTTCAGATCCGCTGGGGTCTTAGGCTCAGGGGCTGAGGGGGGAGTAAAGAAATGATCGTTCCAGGGCAATCCGGCCTCCACAGACGATTGAATGAGTAGATCGAAGTTCATGTTGGAGTGTAAATCTCGAGCCCAGAGCTTACCGTCTTTCTTCCAGAAAAGGAATTGGCGTTTTTTGGGTGTCCGATCATCCCCTAACGTCAAGGTGAGGGATTCTGCCGTCTGAGGCAGGCTTCCCTGAGAGGGACGGGTGTCCTCAATGCGATTGCCGGAGAGAAGATCTAAGGTGGCTTGAACTTTTTCTGAGGCAACGGGAGCCTTTGTGGACTCTAGGATCCACTTTCCTTGCTGATTCACCCAGACCCAGGGTTTTGATCCGAGCGATTTTCCCTCAAATTCAAGTCGCTTGGCTGAGAATTGGTCCATAGAGCTGATGAGCTTAGACCAGCGCAGATCCTTGACGGATCGATTGAGGCGATCCAAGGCGCTCGGGTCAAGCTCAAAGAGGGGATCAGAATTCGACAAAGTGGCCAAGAGCTTTCCGGAAGCGGAGCCAGGAGATTTCTTCTGAAATACCTTGAGCTCCAGTGGAGGGGGGGGAGTCGAGGTTCCCTCGTGCGAGAAGGTTTGAAGCTTGAGACTGAATGCGGGGGTAAAGCCGATGAGGGCTTTTTGAGCGGGGGGAGCTGCCTTCTGATCGGAGACAAAGCCTTTGGCCGAGAGAAAAACTGTGGAGGTCAGCAGGGTGTCAATGGCCTCAATGTCACCGGGGACTTCTTTGCCTTGGGCTTTTAAAGTCCATCGACCGTCCTTTCGAAAGGCTTGGAGTTGATTTTGAGGTCCCTTGAGCTCAAATGACTCAATCTCGCTTGCCCCCAGAGAGAAAAGCTTTTTGTTTCTCCAATAGGATAAATCTCGCTCCAGTTGAGTCTTAAACGAGTGATTGATGAGGAAAATTCGATCGGTATCGGGTTTTCCTTGGCTTGAGGTGCCAGCCGGTGCGAGTTCTTCGGCGGCAAAAAGGCTTTCTCCCAAGGGGTGGGCTTGGCCCAAGTAGAGGACCTTCATTCCCTTCTCCGTCGTTACGGAGATTTTTTTAGCGGTTGGAAGAGAAGCCGGATCGAGTCCGTAGTCTTTTAAGAGGAGTTGTTTTTTCTCGTTTCCCTCGTCCTTTAAGTCAATCACGTCCGTGGGGGTGAGGTGATGAAGCGTTGAAAGCAGAGAATTGACGTTTCCATCGTCTGCTTTTGTTTTCAGTGGAGAGGTGATCTCCCACTTGGATTGATCCCCGGGTTTACAGAGTTTTGATTTCAAATCCACGCAGCTCAGAGAAAGATTCAAGGCGCCCGAGGAAATGGAAATCCCGTGAACAGGATCTTCTTTCAGAGTAAACAGGCGCTTGGAACGCTCCTCGCTTGCCTCTTTTTCTGGCTTGTGCTTGAACTCGAGCCAATAGGCAAACGTACTGAGAGCAAAAAGACTGATGGCCAGACCAAGTTGACGATTCCAACTGACTTGACTCATATGAAGTGAACTCCTCGGTGATGAGTGAATTTTTTTTGCCTAAAGTTTACGCCGAATTGCCCAGAGGGTGACTCCTCCAATGGAGATCACAAAAGGGAGAATGAGGATCGTCAGCAGGGCGATGAAGTGCCCGGCTTTTTCTGAGAGCTCCACTTTTCCCGGTCCATCCTCTTTGCTTCGAATGGAGATTAAGCTTTCGTCCTCTAAAACCCAGGAAACGGAGTTGAGGAAGAAATCTAAATTCCCTGCAAAGCGGGAGTAGTTATTGGTGGCTAACGAGGAGGTTCCAAAAACGACGAGTCGAGTGTTTTTTGAAGCTTTGGAATCTTTGAGTTTTCCCTCAATTGCCAAGGCCGTGTTTAAGGGGCCCTTTTCATCGCGTGCGGGATCAAAGCGTGCTTCGCCCTTTTGAATGAGCTTCAGATCGGTCACTCCCCAGCTAGCAGTGGAAGTCTGAGCAAGCCATTCTACTTTGACGCTAGCCGGTGCATTTGCGAGAATCTTCAGCGGACGAGCTAAAGGAAATGCACTGCCGCCTTGAATGTCACGGGTGATGGGGCTAGCTTTGGAGAAAGCCTTCACTAAGGCGACCGAAGCATCCACGCCTAAGAGCCTGGAGCTTGGGTCCACAATGAGAGCATGCAGCGGTTGGACGGACCAGTCCGATAATAGAGGGAGCAGCTCAGGGGCGTACTCTTGGCCTCGGATATTGACATCGAGGGCCATGACGCCTCGACCGCCTTGCGCAAAGTAGTCCCTGAGGATTCGAGCCTCGGCCTCAAAGAAAGCCTTCGTGGGGCCGATAATCGCCACGGCATCGCAGCTCTCAGGCACCTGGTTGGATTCCAGCAGGTTTAAGTCCTTCACCTGGTAAGACTGGTCGGTGAGGTAGTTCTTAATGGACTGGTATCCTTCGGCCTCAGATGAAGCGAAGCTTTTTTCTCCATGTCCAGTCACTGCGCAGAGCGTGGGCACTTTGTCCTTGAAGAGCTTAATTAAGGCATTGGTGATTTTTTCTTCGTTGGGTTCTTCAATCTTGCTTTCTTTGCTTCCGAAGGTGAGTTGCAGTGTGTCGTAGCGCTTAATGCCCGCTTGTCTGACGCGTGAAGGCTCCGTGTCGAGGTTCACAAATTCGAGCTCAAATTTGGGGTTTAAGCTTTGGTAGTTTTTCAAAAGCGGCCAAAATTGCTCCTTCTGCTGGAGCTTAGAAAACAAGGTGGCTTTAACGGGCTGTTTTAAACCGCGCACCAGCTGAGTGGTTTGGCTCGACAAAGTGTGGACCTGATTTTTGGTCAGATCCAGTTTATAAGGGTAGCGAGAGCTTAAGAAGTTCAGGACCCCCACAATGCTGATCACAAGAAGGATGGTGATGGCTGAGTTGAGTCCGTAAGTGGCGCTTCGACTTCTTAATGCCTTTTGATTCTCCCAGAACAAACCCGCCAGGGCTGCCAAGAGCAGAGCCGTAGAAATCAACGTAGGTGCTAAAAGCTCGGGGTAGAGCGCTCGGCTCATGAGCAGACCGATGAAACAGATCACTGCAGCCAGACCTAAAAGAGGCGTAAAGTGTTTTTGATTCTCTTTTAACATGATTTTTTACCTCCAACGGTAGGAGTCTAAAACTCGATGCGTTAGGAAAAGTCCAATCCCAGTGAACGAGAGGTAAAAGATCGCATCACTAGAATCGAGCAAGCCTTTCCCAAAGTTCGAATAATGCCCAATTAATGACAAGTAGTTGAAAAAGTCACCCCAGACCGCCCCGGCCGATTGAGAGGCCCAGCTGATGATCCAAAAGAATAGACCCGCAGAAAAGGTGAGGATCCCGGCAACGATTTGATTCTCGGTTAAGGCAGAAAACAAGATCCCGGTCGAAAGATAGCAACAGCAAAGAAGGAAAGTGCCTAAGTAGCTCGTACAAATCGGGCCGAGTTCAGGGTTTCCTGTCGCCCATAAGATGATGGGGTAGACCGTGGTTAAAAGCAGCATGACGGAAATCAGCATGAGTGAAGAGAGGAACTTGCCTAAAATCACCTCAAGTAAGCTCACCGGTGAAGTCATGAGTAGCTCAATGGTATGGAGCTTCTTTTCCTCGGCAAAAAGCCTCATCGTAATAAAAGGGACGAGGAAAAGAAAAATCACATTCATGTTTCCAAATAGCGGATGAATGATTCCCTCGGTAATCGAGAGGCCTTTGCCTAAGTTGAATTGCTGGTATTTCAAATTCTCAAGCGCAAAATGAGAGAGGATGAAAAAGAAAAACCACCCCATGAGTCCCAAGAAGCCTGCAATGACAATGTAGGCAATGGGGGAAGTAAAGTACGTATGAAAATCTTTTCTAGCAATCGTCCAAGTGTTTCTCATGATCAGCCTCCTTGAGAATGGCTTGAGCTTTCATTCGTGGTCAGTTGCAGGAAAACCTCCTCGAGGCTGAGTTTTTCTGCGCTGAATTCTAATACCCCCATTTTCTCATTCATGGCCGTTTCAACCATTTGCTCGCGGACGTCCTTGGACCCCGATTGGAGTTCAATTAAAAGCTTGGGGCCCGATGCGGTGATGGTCGTGACTCCGGGGATCTTCTTTAGCGCCTCGATGCCTGCAGCGTGGGGGTTTCTTACGAGCAGTCCATAGAGAACCCCTCGGTTGGCGTGGGCGGTGAGCTTCTCAATGCTGTCCTCAGCAACAATCTTTCCTCGGTTAATGACGATGATGCGCTGACAGGTGGCGGTGACTTCAGGAAGGATGTGAGAGCTTAAAACCACCGTGTGATCCCCGCTTAAGCTCTTGATGAGTTCACGGATTTCAATGATCTGTTTGGGGTCTAATCCCACTGTGGGTTCATCTAAGATTAAAACCTGGGGGTTGTGAACCAAAGCTTGGGCAAGTCCCACGCGTTGACGGTACCCTTTGGAGAGATTACCAATGAGGCGTTTTTTGACTTCGCCTAAGCCTGTTCTCTCCAGAGCACTATCCACGGCTTGTGTGATTTTAGCGTGGGGTACCTGGTGAAGACGCGCCGCAAAAGTGAGGTAGTCTTTTACAGCCATTTCCGGGTAAACAGGCGGGTTCTCAGGGAGAAATCCAATGTTTCTTTTCACCTCAATGGGGTTTTCAAAAACATCAAAACCCGCTACTTGAGCTTTGCCCTCTGTTGCGGGCATAAATCCAGTGAGAATTTTCATTGTCGTACTTTTTCCGGCGCCGTTTGGACCTAGAAATCCGACAATTTCACCTTTTCCAATTTTAAAATTCAGATCAGAAATAGCAGGCCTAGGCCCGTAAAGCTTAGTCAGGTGTGAAACCTCGATCATAAGATGACCTCAATTAAGTGCCGATTCATGAATTGAATCTAAAGTTAATTTTAAGTTGAACTTTGTCAAGGTAACGCTTCATCTGCCGTCAAAATAATTTTGCCGATATTGGATCGACTTTGCAGGGTCTGATGTGCTGCTCCTCCCTCCGTCAGCGGAAACGTTTGTCCTAGAATGACTTTGTAACTCCCGTCTTTAAATTTTTCAAGTAGCAGGTCCAAAGCCGCCTCTAACCGACTTGGATGCTCTGGGTGTTCCGCCTCGGAGAAGAGTTGGAGAAGATTCAGCCCAAAGACGCCTTGATTTCCCATCATGAGGCCAAAGGGAGTGAAAAACGTCGTTTGTGTGGCAAAGCGTAAGAGACGAAAAAGAGACCTTCTTTCTCCTCCCACTAAGCTTGAGGCTCCGTAATTGACCAAGCGCCCGGAGGGTAAAAGACGCCGTAGGCTCCTTTTTAAGCTCGCTCCTCCTGTGGGATCTAAGATGAGATCAAATCCCCCGGCCTCAGAATCACTGCAGCCCTCCCACTCCGAATTGAGGATGACCTCTTGAGCCCCCAGGGAGCGGACAATGGCCTTCTTTCCCTCAGAGCCCACTAAGCCCACCACCTGAGCTCCCACCTGCGCGGCCATTTGAACGGCAGCAGTTCCCACTCCCCCAGCGGCACTGTGAATCAGGACACGGTCATTTTTTCTGACGCGGGCCATCTCCATCAGTGCAAACCAGGCGGTGAGAAAATTCACCGGGATCCCGGCTGCTTCTTGGTCTGATAATCTTTCGGGAATTCTTCTGAGTTGAGACTCCGGAAGAACGATCTCAGTGGTGTAGCCTCCAAATCGGCAGCCCCCGAACACTCGGTCTCCCACCTGAAGGGATTTGACCTGGGGACCAATCTCCGTAATTGTCCCTGAGATCTCATAGCCCGGCACAAAGGGGGGCTTCGGTGCTTCCGGGTAAAGTCCCATTCTCATCATAATGTCTGCAAAATTGACCCCTGAGGCCTTGACCTTCACGCGCACGGTGTGAGGGGAAAGCGGATTCGACTCACTGGAGATGAGTTTTAAACATTCGGGGCCGCCAAAATGAGAGATCTGAAGAGAGTGTTTCAAAATTCTGCCCTTTCGGTTTTTTGGTTGTCTGCCCTTTGGTTCAACTGAGTATGCCTGGTTTTTGGATCGCAAGGACTTCTCGTTGTTTTACCTTTTTACTCAAAAAGCGCAAGGGCTGCGCTTAATCTCATCTGCAGATGGGGGACTATTGTTTAAAATACGTTTGTGAGAAGCGCAGGAAAATTTTGAGTCTACTGAGGGGTCATAAAATGTCTTAGACCTGGGCTCAATCTAGGGTTAAAGCTGAGTCCACACAGACATGGTGACGAAGGCCAAGCCTCAGCTGGACCCTGAGTGAATACCGCAAAATGAGCCTGGGCCCGTGAGGGGATAGAAGCTGCTGGGTCAGTCTTTGATGGTTAATCATCTTTGTGAGAACCTAGGCTGCCTGAGAGTCGTGGACGCATCTTGGGTAAAAATTTTGAATTCGCTGATCAGGGGCGGATCGACTGAGGGTCAGAAGTCACCATGAATAACGTGACAAAAAAACCGATCTCTCCAGACTGCGATAGTCTGCTTCCTTTTTTTTCACTTTTAAGGAATCCAGAGCATCCGACGAGTCGGAAGGCATGAGCCGTCTCTTGTCACTAGGGAGGCTTAGAAAATTTGGACGCCAAGCAGAGTCGTAGGGATCGCAACGGTCTTGTTTGAATGATTGAAGATTAGAATGTGTCTTGCCGAGTAAGATCTTGTTTTTATTTGGTTATCTTAGGGTATCTAGGGTGTTTTAATTATTGTTATATTTATATTTAAAATTGCTATAAAAATTTATGGATAATAGGTACAATATAAATGTATTAATTTGTACTTTTTTCTTTTTTTTTGGATGAATTTTCATGAGTCTTAATGGAAGGTCAAAACCCCTTTATGGTGTTCCTTTTCAGAAGAGCTTACTGGAGAAGAGCCTGCAAGTGTTTTTAGATTTCGTGAGTCGGGTAGCGGAGTCTCAGCGAGTCTTAAAGCGGCTTGGGTGGGTCTCTATTTTAGTGATTGTGATCTTTCCAGGGAAAACTTCTGCCGGATTTAATATCGGAATGTTTCTTAAGGCTCAAAGGACTGGTACCCCTTACTCAAAAGTGTCTGGGGGAGCATACCATTCTTGCGGAATTACAAATCGTGGAGTTCTTAAATGTTGGGGTAGCAATTCCTCTGGACAGGTGGGTAATGGTTCTCTTAGTGGAGATCAGACTTTTCCAGTCGCTATCAATTCAACGACTGCCTACTTATCAGTTGCAACAGGGAACTCTCATTCCTGCGGGATCGCAAACTCAGGAATACTCCGGTGTTGGGGTGATAACACGTATGGGCAACTCGGTTTGGGGAGCAGTACTCCGTCTCAAAGCTCCCCTGTCCAGGTCAATTCCACGAGTGCGTTTATTGCTGTTTCGGCAGGAGGTTCGCATACCTGTGGAATCACAGGCTCTGGTTTGATACAATGTTGGGGAAATAACACATCTGGGCAACTCGGAGTTGGGAGCAGTACACCGTCTCAAAGCTCCCCTGTACAAATCAATTCCACTAGCACCTATGTCGCTGTTGTAGCAGGGGCTTCTCACAGCTGCGGGATCAGAAGTTCGGGTCCAATCGAGTGTTGGGGTGATAACACGTATGGGCAACTCGGCATGGGGAGCAGTACTCCATTTCAGATCTCGCCCGTCCAGGTCAACTCCACAACACCCTACATCGCTCTTGCGGCAGGATCCTCACATTCCTGCGGAATCACAATCTCTGGATCGATTGAGTGTTGGGGGCGTAATAGAACTGGCCAACTCGGAGACGGTACAACCACACAAAGAAACTCGCCGGTTCAGGTGAGCTCCACCACTTCTTTTATCTCCCTTGCCGCAGGTTCTGCCCATACCTGCGCAATAACTGGCTCTGGATCTATGGTCTGCTGGGGTGATAATAGCGCTGGGCAATTGGGAGATGGAACCACCACACAAAGAAACTCGCCGGTTCAGGTGAGCTCCACCACTTCTTTCGTCTCCCTGAGTGCAGGCGGGTACCATACTTGTGGCATGACGAGTGGGGGATCTCTTCTTTGCTGGGGAGGAAATTCAAACGGTCAAGTGGGCAATCGCAGTACCTTGAATCAAATCACCCCAAAGGTGATCGATTTATC
>JBMSSC010000054.1:0-16935 GCA_049424145.1 Bdellovibrionia bacterium | reverse complement strand
GGGCAATCTGAGCAAAGATGCGGGCCTTGATTTGAAATTCCGTTGAGTGTTCGCCTTCATCGATGGCCTTTTTAAAGATCAATACAGGGCTTTCAAAGCTCTCCAGTGCGTCAAGGACCTGCTGTTGAGTGAGGGAGAGATTGTCAGGCCAGGAGTTAAGTTCCTCGATGAGTTCATCAGTGATGCGATCATCCCAAAAATCGGCTCGGTCTTTGGGTAAGAGCTCAAGAAGGGGCAGAGCTCGAAGTAAGGCACTCGAGCGATGCTCAGGAGTTGCTGACGAAGTGACCGAGGAGAGCGGTTCAGGAAAAAAGAAAGGAAAGCGCGAGAGATCGACTCGTAAGGAAGGCGGCGTCCCCGTGGAGGGGGTCGATGGCTTGTAGAGGCTTTGTGAGCTTGAGGTCCTTCGGAGTGAAGGGGTGGAGTCGCTTGAAAGGGATTCGGATCTGCGCTTTTTTTCTAATTTCTTAACTAGGGGTTGTTTTTCTTTTCGCTCCTTTCCCTGAAAACAACGGGTTTCAATCCTAAACCAGGCAAGCGCTGGTTGGCTCAAAAGAAAACTCAGGAGAAACAAAAAGGAGAAAAAGCAGGACTTGAAAAGCAGCATTTGAAAAAAACCAAGACGAACCACAGATCAAACGAATTGGGAGGAGCTCAGGAGCAAAATGAAATCGGAGAGGGGCTCTTCCTTTCCCTCTTCGATTTCTTAACTTGATCTCAATGGGAGATCCACGCCTTAGAGATTCATCTGAGGCGGGGGGGTGGTTACGGATTCCCACATGGTTTGCTTGATCTTCAGCGCAGGATGGCTGACGAGGAGGTGCCAAATTACAGCACAAAACCCTTTCGTATGCGGGGTGATCCGTTCTGCAGACACAACGGGGATCAGAACACATGCATCAGAAATCTGTTTCGCATATCCTTCATCTTTTCCGACGATCGAGAAAATTCTGCTCCCGGTTTCCTTGGCAAGGGTCATGGCCTTCACCAGATTGTTTGAGACGCTTTTTTGAAGACTTCCTCCACCGACTGAAAAAACCAGGAGTGCATCGGCAGGCTTGAGTCGAGAACCCTTAAGCCACTCGGCGTAGCACCCATCCCAGCCTTCATCGTTGATGCGTGCTGTTAACTCCGATACGTTGTCTGTGGGTGCATAGGCCTCAAAATCACAAATCTTTCTAAAATCATTGACGGCGTGACCTGCATGTCCAGCCGATCCTCCGACTCCTAGGATAAACAGTCGTCCCCCAGCTCGCCTCACCTGGGCTAGCCCTTGGGCCATTTGTTCAATCGACTGCTCATCGAGCTTTTCAATGAGTTGGATGCTTTCTTTCAAAAAGAGTTTTGTGAAACTTTCCATTTTTTATCCTCTCGTGGATCAACTGATGGGCGAGCCTTCTGGTTGAAGCATGCCTTTCAGACTCACCGATGACGGGTGCTGGGCTAGTTCCCGAAGATTCTCAAACCAAAGCCTGGCTCTCAAATGACTCTCCTCAAACACTCGCTCGGTACCCCTTACTGCGATGAAAGCAAAGGTGGGAGCTTAAAATCTGGGCTCCCTCGTTTTGCGCCATGTTTAACACCCTCTCATGGGTCTGAACGAAGCGCTCGTGGGTGGTCTTACCGTTGGCTGCAGCAGGCGGGTTGGTTGCAATGGCCAAGCCGTAGCCTTGGGCTTGCAGTTGGAGGAGTGCTCGGGGAACCCAGGGGTAAACCTCCATCCGGGAGGAATGCAAAGGACGATCCATCGTTCCGTGCTCCGCATCAATCACCCTGGAGTTGAGCACTCCGTCGCGGTCCAGTAACATGAAGTCTCGTGAGTGGTTCAGAGTTGAAATCCTGCTTGAGTGGCGTCTTTGTAGAACGTTTTTACGGTTTCTAAAGAGTACTCCATTAAATTTTTCCCTTTGAGGCTCACTTTTCCTAAAAGCTCGTCCGTTAAGGTGATGATGTGACAGCCCACCTCATCGGCTTGATAAATATTGAGCGCCTCTCGGGGACTTGCCCAGAGGATTTTTGCCTTCGGAAATGAAGCAAAATCAGCCACGGCTTTTCTCATGAGCGGCATTGGATCGATGCCCGTATCGGCAATGCGCCCTGCAAAGATAGAAATAATCGCATCATCTTCTGGTTTCATGACTTCTTTGAGTCCCTTGAGCTGCTCAGGTGTGAAAATCGCCGTGATATTGAGTTTCATTCCCTGGTCAAAGAGGTTGCGAATGAGTTTGAGGCTCGGCTCAGACTTCGTGTTGGTGATCGGGACCTTCACATTGACGTTCGCACCCCAGGAATTAATCTGCTGGGCCTGTTTTTCCATCTCAGAAAATTCATCTGAGAAGACTTCAAAAGAAATCGGAAGATCATGAATGGTTTTGAGAATGTCTCGAGCAAAGCCTGCGTAGTCTCGAATTCCAGCTTTGGCCATCAAGGATGGATTGGTGGTGAAGCCCTTGGCTAAACCTTCATGATAGCGCTTGAGCATTTGATCTTTATTGGCACCATCGGCAAAAAGAAGGACTTTAAAAGGGGACTTTAAAGAGTTCATGGGGGGATCCTTTCCAAGGGTTCTTGATCACTTTTGAACCAGTTTTTCAGCCGTGTGAGTGGGTGAGGGATCAGGGCATTTGAATGAGATCCTCTCATGAGATCTTGAATCCTCACCAATTCACCGAAAAATCTTTCGACCTATCGCCTGAGGGCAGTCGGTTTGATGCGTGTTGTTCAGACGATTTAGGCGAACAAACATGCCTGCGCTAGTTCTGTCGCGATCCTCACTAAAATTCAAGTGCCTTGGAGGAAAAAACAGAAAAAAAGAGGGAGCTCGTCGGGAGATCTATTTCTTGTAGGAAGAGAAGTGGGCTCCTCTGGGTTAGAAACGGGTCTCTGTCGCTTTCCCTCCGCTTGGGGTGCCTGAAGAAAAAGCTCGAACGCTTTTTTCTCAGCGGGATTTTCGTCGAAGGTTCTCGTTGTTGAGTGAGTGGATTGTTTTTTCTTCCTGCTCAACAAAAGGGTCAGAAGGGGGGGAAAGGAGTTTGGCCTGATTTTTGAGTTCTAAATTAGAGCAAGAAATAGACCAGGTCTTCCGCTGCCAGTGCCCTCGCGATTCTTAGAGCTGGGAAAAACCCGTGGGTCGTGCTAGGGGTGATTGCAAAGCAAGTGCAAAGTCAACGCAAATAAAACCATCAGAGGAAAACAAGAGGCCAGGAGATCCTCCTTTTGAGCCCATTTCAGGCTATAAGCGACCATGGACATGTCAGAGTCAAGAAAACAGTTTAGCCCCCCACCCGTTTCATTCTTCCCCTTTCAAGCAGACATAAAACAGGCGGGCAGAGTTTTTTTTGCCCGGGCTGCGAGTTTTGTTCCCATTCACAGGCTCACCCGGGTGAGTGGGTGCGTTTTCAATTTAAAAAATAAAGATTTTTTTGTTCTGGTTCTTCTTTTTTGGACGGCCCTCGTCAGTCAAGTCAGCTTTGCTCTGCCGGAAAGGCTCGTGGGGTTCGATCTGGTGCAAGGACAAACTCTGGATCTTCCCTGGAGCTCCCCTCATCGAGCCACGGTTTTAATTTTTTTATCGTCCAAGTGTCCTTGTTCAGCCAGTCATGAGCCTGCTCTGGAGGCTCTTTATCACGAGTTTTCACCTCAGGGTGTGAGGTTTCTGGGGATTCATTCTAATGCGGATGAGCCCTCGGACGTGGCTCACGAGCACTTTAAGATCGCAGGTCTCAGCTTTCCTGTGCTTCAGGACTCCGGGGCTGCCATCGCAACTGAGCTCGGAGCCTACAAGACTCCTCACGTCTATCTTCTCAATTCCAAGCATGAAATTCTTTTTCAAGGGGGAGTCGACAACAGTCACGTAGCTAAAGCCGCCACTCGGTTTTACTTAAAAGAGGCTTTAACCGCAGTCATCAGTGGCAAAAAGCCCGATCCCAAAGAAGTGAGGGTCTTAGGTTGTGAGATTCGTCGGTAGAATCATGAGAAACAAAGGGGTTTTAGTTCTGCTGATCTTGGCTCAAGCCCCGTCTCTTGCATGGGCGTCGGCTTGTTGCGCCCGGGCAGCAGCAGCCCCGTTTCTGCTCTTAGGTGAGGATCAGGCGCAAGTGAGCTGGGGAGTTTCTCAATCGGAACTGGTCACGCGCGTTAGGCCCGATGGTCGAAGGATCTCACAGCGCCCAGGCTATGTTGACCGCATTCAAAACTCTCGCCTCGATGTTTCTTTTTTGCTTTCAGACCGATGGCAGATGGGCCTTACTCTTCCTTGGGTGAGATCCTCCGTGGAGCGGACCACAAAATGGGATTCGTTCTCAGGTTTAGGGGATCTGAAGGTGAGTTTAGGTTTTGAGGTCCTTCCGTTGTGGAGTTACTCCAGTTGGAAGCCTCAGGGGTTTTTGTTTACTTCCGTCAGTCTTCCCACGGGCCGGTCGGCCTACGAGTCTCAAAGCCCGGTGGCTGCCGATGTGGCAGGAACGGGTGTGGTGAGCGTTGCATTCGGGGGATTGTTCCTCAAACGCTGGCATTTCTGGGATGCTTTTTTGCTTCAGGAAGTTCATTATTCCTTCCCTCGCACCCAGTTGATGACGGATGAATCCATGAGTTTTTTTCCAGGCTGGGGCGGCAGTCTGGGCTTAGGCGCAGGGTACAGTCCAGGCGGTGGGAATCTCCGATTCGGAATGCGTCTCATGCCCCGTGCCGATCAAGGAGTCCTCCGCAAGGTCGAATCTGCTTTTGGAGTCAATCGCACTGAGGACCCCTGGATGGTGAGTGTGGACTGGGGCGTGGATGCAAGCTACCTTCTGGGCTCCTCCGACACGCTGATGCTTTCGTTTACGGACCAAACCCTCCTGGGACCAGCGCAGAATTCAAACCTTTCCAGAATGATTGCATTGAGTTATCAACATCGATGGCCGAGGTGATGAAAATGGATCGATTTCAGGATTCAGAGCTGTTTACTTCGCTCCGTTCCCCATTTGCAAGACGAGTGAGACTGGCTTTTTTTGAGCATCAGATCCCATTTCAAGAAGTCCTGTGTGACGTGTTTCGCCCATCCGCAGAGCTGATCGAAGTGAATCCCTTAGCTCGAGTTCCCGCCTTGCGCCTCGCCTCAGGTGAGATCTTGGTGGATTCCCATCTCATCTTGCAAGAGTTTTACGAGAATCGCACCAGTCTTTGGATGCCGCAGGACGTTTCGGCTCGCGCTCAAGTTTGCTACTGGCAGGCATTGGCCGTGGGATTTTCAGAAAAAATTGTGGAGTACTTTCTCGACTCTCAGAGGTCGGAACCTTTGCGTGACCCAGAAGTACAAGCCGAACTTCACTCGGCCATAAGCCGGCTTCTGCCTAGGCTGGAGCACAGGCTGAGGGAAAACCTTGATCCCGGGATTCTGGTCGGGAATCACCTCACTCAGGCCGATTTGGACTGGGGTGCGGCGCTCAGTTACTTGGGGCTGAGAGTTCCGGAGGTTTTCATCACCTCGTATCCTCGGATTCACGCCTATTTGCAGAACCTTGAGTCGCGACCCAGTTTTCAAAAAACGAAACCTCCTGGCTAACTCATCCGACCTAGTTTTCATTGCAAGCGGGAGCAGGGGCCTTTATTCTTCAGCTCATGATCTCACTGCTTCGCGTTTTTTTTGCTTGGATTCTAACGGCCGTTTATTGCTCCGGGCTGGCCCTGTTTCAGTTGCTGACTTTGAGAACGTTCCGCCCCTTTGGATTGCGCGCTCCCTTCACGTGTGGTCGCGCTCCGTCCTTGCGGTCCTCGGGGTTCAAATGATTGAGACTAACCCGCATCCGGCAAAAAACCGGGGGGCTCGCGTCATGATTGCCAATCATCAGAGTGCCTTAGATCTCATGGTCGGGGCCGCCTTATCCTCAGAAGGTTGCTTAGTGGTCGCAAAGAAGGAAATCATTTGGATCCCATTCATTAATCTGTCCTGGTGGGCTTTGGGCTTCACGCGCTTGGATCGGTCCAATCCTACGCGAGCCATTAATAGTCTTTTGGAGCTCTCTCGGTTCATTGTTCAGGACCAACGAAGTATCTGGATCATGCCAGAGGGGACGAGGTACCCCGCAGGAGAAATTGGCCCTTTTAAAAAAGGAGCCTTCCACCTGGCCATCCAAGCGCAAGTGCCCATTTATCCGGTCGTGCTTTCTGGCAGCGGAGAGCTTTTGGGAAAAGCAGGGTTTTTTCCAAAACCCGGGAAGATTTGGATTCGCTTTTTACCCCCAGTCCCAACCGTAGGCTTAAGTTCTCACGATGTGGAGACCTTGATGAACCAAGTGCGCACTCAAATGCAACAGGAGTATCAGACCCTCCAATCACAAACAAAAAAGGAGCAGGAGGTGGTCCCCCTGCTCCAGCGATTTTAAAGCCAAAAGGCGCCTTTAGACTCGCTCAAATACCGTTGCAATCCCTTGGCCCAGGCCAATGCACATGGTTGCAACCCCTGTGCTTTGGTTTTTGGACTTCATTAAGTGAAGCAAGGTGCCTGTGATCCTGGATCCTGAGCATCCCAGTGGGTGCCCCAGTGCAATCGCACCACCATTTAAGTTCACCTTTTGGTCCATCACTTCAAGCAACTTTAAGTCCTTGAGCACGGGCAAGGATTGAGCTGCAAAGGCCTCGTTGAGCTCAAATAGATCAATATCCTCGATCTTCATTTGGGCCCGTTTTAAAGCCTTTTTAACAGCCGGTACCGGTCCATAGCCCATGGTAGAAGGATCGCAGCCGGCTGTGGCCATGGCTTTAATTCTTGCCAAAGGCTGAAGCCCTAGGGATTTGGCTCGTTCACTGGAGAGCACCAACAGGGCTGACGCTCCATCGGAAATGGCCGAAGAGTTTCCCGCCGTTACGGTCCCGTTTTTAGGGTCAAATACTGGTTTTAGCTGAGCGAGCGCCTCGAGGCTTGCATCGGCGCGAATGACTTCGTCTGAATCGAAGCTCCTTAAGGCGCCAGCCTCATCGTGACCTAGAGTCGGAACAATCTCCGAGCTAAAGCGCCCCTCGAGGGTGGCTTGATGGGCCTTGTGGTGGGAGCGGTAGGCAAACTCATCCTGAGCCTGTCGGGTGATTCCATGCATTTTACCGAGTAACTCGGCCGTAAGTCCCATCATTCCAGCTGCTTTTGCGCTGTATTTGCTGGAGGTGGGATCAGGATCAATTCCATGAGTCATGGGGACATGGCCCATGTGTTCTACACCACCGACGATGAAGATGTCCCCCATGCCGCCCATGATCGAAAGCGCTGCCGTGTGCAGCGCACTCATGGATGACCCACACAACCGATTGATCGTTTGCGCAGAGACTGAATGCGGGAGGCTCGTCATTAAAGCAGCAAATCGAGCAATGTTAAATCCTTGTTCTAAGGTCTGTTGCACACAGCCCCAAATCACATCCTCTACTTCAGCCGGAGGCACATTTGGGTTTCGATCCAAGAGCGATTGAATCACATGGGCTGAGAGATTTTCAGCTCGAACGTTTCGAAACATTCCACCCTTCGATCGCCCCATCGGGGTGCGTACGGCATCAACAATTACGACGTCTTTCATTTCACTCTCCGGTTAGTAAAAAGATTTTCCGCTTTTTTCAAAAGCCAGAACTTGAGAAGTTGCTTCATAGAGACGACCTAAGCCTTGGTATTTCTCCGAGGCCTGACACAGGGCTTTCATCCCTAAGGAGTCGGCATACCGCAGCACTCCTCCTCGGAAGGGAGGGAATCCCAGGCCGTAGATCACTCCTAAGTCCACTTCAACAGGGGAGGAGACGATGTTTTCCTCCAAGCATCGGGAGGCCTCAAAGATCATAGGAAGCATCATGCGCTCAATGATCTCTGCATCGGAG
The DNA here is from genome assembly GCA_049424145.1 of Bdellovibrionia bacterium. Lineage (GTDB taxonomy): Bacteria > Bdellovibrionota > UBA1018 > UBA1018 > UBA1018 > JBMSSC01. Next base: position 9,099 of record JBMSSC010000054.1, on the reverse strand, counting down.
ACGTCCTTGGGTGAGGATGCCATCAACGGCGCAAGAATGGATTTCACCTGGCTATCGGCTTCCTTCTTGGGTCGACCCTTTTTGTCGTTCTCATACTTGTAGAAGCCTAAGGAGTTTTTCTGCCCAAGGCGTTTACTCTGGTACATGGCCTCTAAGATGTTCTTCTCGGATGATTTCATTCGGTCGGGAAACTCAGATGCCATCACGGCATGGGCATGGTGAGCCGTGTCGATCCCGACCACGTCAAGTAAGTAGGCAGGTCCCATCGGCCAACCAAACTTTTCCATCACCTTGTCGATCCTTTGGAAGTCCACGCCGTCATTGACTAAGCGCATGAAGCCCGCAAAGTAGGGGAATAAGACGCGGTTGACCAAAAAGCCCGCGCAATCATTGACCACAATCGGAGTTTTTCCCATCTGAGCCGCATAGGCCACGGCTGTTGCAATGGTCTTTTCACTGGTTTTCTTGCCTCGGATAATCTCCACCAGAGGCATCCTGGGGACTGGATTAAAAAAGTGCATCCCGCAGAAACTCTCTGGATGCTTCAGTCCCTCGGCCAATCGTGAGATGGAAATGGTCGATGTGTTACTTGCTAGGATGCTACCGGGTTTCACCGCACTTTCCACTTCAGCTAAAACCGATTTTTTTACTCCCTCGTTTTCCACTACGGCTTCTACAACAAAATCCACCGCGCTAAACTCCCCATAAGAGAGCGTGGGACGAATCTGACTGATCGTTTCAGCCATTTGAAGCGGGGTGATCTTCTTTTTGCTCACGGACTTATCCAAGAGTTTAGAGGCCTCCTTCATGCCTAACTCCAGCGCCTTAGGCTGGATGTCTTTCATGAAGATGGGGACTCCGCGAGAGGCGGATTGGTAAGCAATGCCCCCACCCATGATCCCTGCGCCCAAAACGGCTGCTGATTTCACGGGCGTGGCTTCTTTGCTGATTTTTTTGGTGAGCTTTTTCACCATTTGATCCCCTAAGAAGAGGCTCACTAATGAATGAGCCACCGAGGTTTTTGCCATCTTCACAAAACCTTCGGTCTCGATCACTAAAGCTTCATTGCGAGCTAAAGTGGCTCCCTTTTTCATGACTTCAATGGCCATTAAAGGGGCAGGGTAGTGGGGCCCCGCTTGGGCTGCAACAAAGGCATACGACGTCTCAAAGACCATCGTGGATTCAACTGGATTAAGTAGAAGAGGTGATTTCTTCTCTTTTTGACGCGCCTTCCAGTTGAGCTTTCCTGCCTGTGCGTCCTTGAGCATCTGTAACCCCACCGCACGAACCTGATTGGGGGCCGTCACAGCGTCCACGGCTCCAATCTTCAGTGCCGCATCACTTTTCCACTGCTCTCCTGAGGCAATCCACTCAATGGCGTGATCCGCACCGCAGAGGCGAGAGAGGCGTACGGTTCCGCCCCATCCCGGATAGATGCCTAACTTGGTCTCAGGTAGACCTACTTTGGTATCCATCGACATCACCCGAAAGCTCGTGGTGAGGGCGAGTTCAAATCCACCGCCTAGGGCAAATCCATTGATCGCCGTCAGTGTTGGGTAGTTCAGATCTTCAATATCCGAGAAAATTCGGTTGACCCGAGTGAGCCATTGTTTGAGTTCTTCATCGGTTTTTTTAAAGTGGTCTAAAAACTCCGTGACATCGGCTCCGACGATGAAGCAGTCCTTAGCACTCGTGAGCATCAGTCCTCGAATGCTCGGATCGGCTTTGATTTTTTCAACCGCCTCCTCGAGTTCTCGGAGCGTCAGGGCGTTGAATTTATTCACCGAGTCGCCCTCTAAATTGAATTGAAGTTCAACAATCCCCTCTTCTAAGGGGATGCACTGAATGGCCTGACCTGTGTAGTTCATGGGAACACCTCGTATTTGAAGCATGGATGGATGGAAAAGTCGTTGGGTTGATTCATTCGTGCCCTCATTTTAATCGACTCATTAGTAACCGCGTTTTCGTTCGCGTTTGGAGAAACCATACTCAAATCATTCCAGAATACACAACAGGATTTTCGAGCCAAAGGGTTGAACTCATAGAGAAAAACCCATGAACGCTTCAGAGCGGGCCTAAAAATCCACCCATCGGGGAGTGACTGTCTTTTGAGTCGAATTTGAATTCAACTTAATGCGTTGCGTTACTTGTTTTGTTTTTTCTCTTCTCAGATTAACTTACTGTTTTTTAAGAGAAAATAAATCATTTTATGAATTAGTGAATTTTTATTTTCTAAATAAAAAAAATAAAAAATGAATACGCCTTGATTTTGGGGGATCGTTGCTGTAATTCATGGCGATGAAATTTTTTCGCATCAAAACCCTAAAAGAAGTGCAAGCTGAAGCCCAAAAGACCGAATTAAAGAAAAACTTGGGCGCCATGGACCTGGTCTTGTTAGGCTTAGGCTCCATCATTGGAACCGGGATCTTTGTTCTCACCGGTCTTGCTGCGGCGAAGTACGCCGGTCCTTCGATTACTGTGAGCTTTCTTCTGAGTGCGGTGGCTTGTATTTTTACGGCTCTAGCGTATGCGGAGCTGGCCTCTATGCTTCCTGTCTCGGGTGGGGCTTACTCCTACGCTTATGTGACGCTTGGGGAAGGTCCTGCCGCACTGGTGGGCTGGTCTGTTCTGATGCTCTGCACGTTTGGTGCGGCCACGGTGGCTGCAGGGTGGTCGGGGTATTTTACGGGCGTTTTAGCAAACCTCGGGGTCGTGCTTCCTGATGCTTTGGTGAAGATCCCCTCCGAGGGAGGGATCATCAATCTTCCCGCCGTTTTAATTGTGGCGTTTTTAAGTTTCTTTTTGATCCGAGGAACGAGTGAAGCCGCCAAGTTAAATGCAATTTTAGTTGTTGTGAAGTTGGCAGCCATTGTAGGCTTCATTATCGCCGCCGTTCCTTATATTGATATGGCCAATTGGGAAGTGTTTGCTCCGAATGGCATGTTTGGAATCACGGCTGGTGCAGGGTTTATTTTTATGGCCTACACCGGGTTTGACACCTTAGCTTCTTCGGCTGAAGAGTGTCGCAATCCCAACCGCGATCTGCCCATTGGAATCATTGGTTCCTTAGTGGGTTCTGCTATTCTGTACATCATCGTCTCAGGGCTTTTGACAGCCATCGCCCCCTATCCGTCTTTGGATAATGCGGAGCCAATTGCTCATGCTTTAAGACTCAATGGTGTGAATTTTGGTGCGAAATTAGTGGCAACCGGCGCCATTGCTGGGATGACAACCGTGATTCTCTCTCAGATCTACGGCTTCTCCCGAATCACCATGGTGATGTCTCGTGATGGGATGTTGCCTGCGTGTTTTTCAAAGCTCAATAAACGCTTTTCTACACCTCATTTTGGGATCTTCTTGGGCGGCGCATTGGTGGCTCTTGTGGCGGGTTTGGTGCCTGTATCGACTTTAGGTCAGTTGAGTAGCATGGCCACCCTCTCCGTATTTACATTCGTCTCCATCGGGGTGATGGTACTGCGCTACAAAAACCCCCATGAAGCCCGCTCCTTTCGTTGTCCGGCTGTGTATTTGGTGGCCTCGACTTCAAGCGCTCTCTGCTTCTTCTTGTTCACCCAGCTTTTGCCTGAAAACTGGAAGCCTTATCTCATGAGTCTGCTCGTGGGCGCCGTAGTCTATTGGGTCTACGGCTCCAAGTTCAGTCAGATGAATCAGGGTAGCGAAGTCAAAGCCTAAGATTTTCTGCTTGATGAGGAGAAAGCAGCAGAAAAAAGGAGAGTACGTTTTCTCCTGCTTTCTCCTCATCGAAATAAATTTTTTTTCTCTTTCTCTCTCCCCTTGGTCCTTTGTCCCTTGTTTCGGCGGGGTCTTGCTTAGAATCCCTCTCCACCAAGCTGCTTGCTTTCAGTTTTTATCTCAGATATGAAGCACTTAGGTTCGAAACAATGCATAAGCTTCATCTTCAGAAAACCGACGGTCGGAACCTGCATCTCTACTCACGGTCTGCGATTGAGGGCGTTTCCTCCGCTCCCAGTCCCCAGTCTGAGCCCGTGGTGGCTAAGCCTCATCTTCGGTGGCACCCTCTGCGTGCCGAGTGGGTTGCCTATGCGAGTCATCGCCAGGGGCGAACGTTTCTTCCTCCTCCTGAATACAATCCCCTCAAACCCTCCCGATCCGAGGAGTTTCCCACGGAACTACCCGTTGGAAACTATGATGTTGCCGTATTTGAAAACTTATTCCCGACGCTCACCATGAATTGCGGGGAAGCTCCTGCGCTCAGTGTGCCCACGCGTCCTGCTTTGGGGGCCTGCGAGGTGGTCGTCTTCACTCAGGATCCCTCCTCTAGTCTGGGGCAGCTCCCGCTCGATCACCTCGAGCTTTTAATTCGCGTCTGGGGGGAGCGCTACCAAGTGCTGTCTCAGAATCCAGCCATTCACTACGTCATGCCGTTTGAAAATCGAGGAGTGGAAGTCGGTGTGACCCTTCATCACCCGCATGGCCAGATTTATTCCTACCCAGTGGTTCCCCCTCTGCCGGCTCAGCAAATCGCACAGTTGAAGGCCCATGCCGAGAAAACGGGCCGTGGACTATTAGAAGATCTGATTCAAATGGAAAGAAAAGAGCAGGAGCGAATGGTGTTTGCCGGAGAATCCGTCTCAGCCTTTGTTCCCATCTGTGCACGCTATCCTTATGAAGTTTGGATCGCTCCCCATCGCGCCGCTCCTTCGCTGGCAGAGCTCACGGATCTCGAGATTCGGGACCTGGCTCGTGCTTTAAAAACAGTTCTCCTGAAATATGATGGGCTCTGGCGAAGGCCTTTTCCCTACTTGATGGTGATTCATCAAGCCCCCACTCAAGGGGAGGATCGCCAGTACTCCCATGTTCATTTTGAGTTTTATCCACCCTACCGAACGGAGAGTCGATTGAAGTTTTTGGCAGGAACTGAACTCGGTGCCGGTTTGTTTGCCAGTGATAGCTTGCCTGAGGCCAAAGCAGCTGAACTCCGAGCGGTTGAGGTGAAGCTTGAGTGAAACGGATAAGAAGCTCAGCCTGATCCGAAGCGCCATGTCGGCTCATGGCGTGTCTGCCGTTTTACTCAGAGGCGTGGATTGGGTGAGTTGGGTGACGGGTGGAGGATCCAGTGTGGTCATCCTCACCACTGAAACGGGCGTGGCTCAAGTTCTGATCACCTTAAAAGACGCAACGATTGTGACCAACACCATTGAGCGTGAGCGCCTGGAGGCTGAGGAAATTCCCCCGGGCTTTCAGTTCTGGGCCGGAGCATGGAATGATGCTCCATCCATGACTCGTTGGATTCACGCTCAGCTCGGTGGAGGAGTGCTGGCATCCGATCGTCCGGAGGCAGGGGAACAGCCGTTGCCGCAGAGGGTGATGGACGCTAAGCGCCGACTTTTGCCAGAAGAATTGCCCCGCTACCGAAAACTGGGGGAAGAGGCTGCTCAAGCCATGCGTGAGGCCTTACATGCGGCCGAGCCCTCTTGGAGTGAGTTTCAGCTTGCGGCCGCAGGTTCAAGTGCTCTTTGGAAACGCGGCATTCACCCCACGCTGACGCTGGTCGGGGGAGAGCGACGGCGGGTGCGCTATCGTCATCCCGTTCCGACTTCAGAAAAGCTCGGGCGCTCGGCCATGCTGGTTTTCTGTGCTCGTCGTCACGGACTCTATGCCAATTTGACTCGCTTTGTCTTCTTTGAGCCTCCAACCGAGCAAGAGATCCATCAGTTTCGTCTTTTGGCTGAAATTGAAGCCTGCGTTTTTGAAAAGACGAGACCAAACGTCACGCTCGGCCAAGCCTATCAAGCACTCGCCTCTGCCTATACCGAGCGAGGATTTCCTCAAGAGGAGCTCAATCACCATCAAGGCGGCACCACAGGCTACCTCTCTCGTGAGGTGGTGGCCCTGCCGGGTTCTGAAGTGCAGATCGAGGATCACATGGCGCTGGCCTGGAATCCCAGTCTGCCGGGAGCAAAGATCGAGGACACCGTGGTGGTCGTCGATGGACAATTGGAGTTTTTAACCCGGGATCCTCACTGGCCCATGACCCAAGTGGCAGGCCGGTGGCGACCGGATTTGTGGGTGAGACTATGAAAAGTTTGAAGTCAATTTTGGGGGTGGAGCCCACGATCCGGGTGCAAAGCTCAGGCCGAGTGAATCTCATTGGCGAGCATACGGATTATAACGGGGGCTTTGTTCTGCCAACGCTGATCCCGCAGCAAACAAGCATTGAGATGAGGCCCAACGGCACCGATCGGGTTCGCGTGTCCAGCACCAGTGTGGAGGACGCAGGCCAGGTTCTTGAGTATTCCCTAGGTCATGAGCAGAGATCCTCTGGATGGCTGGATTATGTTCAAGGGGTCACCCACGTGCTCAAGCGTCAGGGGTTTTCGATCTCAGGCTTTGATGCCGTGATTCATTCAGAGATTCCGATGGGAGGGGGATTATCCTCTTCGGCTGCTCTAGAAGTGGCCCTCATGCGAGCCCTGCGCCAGGGGTTTTCTCTTTCGTTAGGAGATGTGGAGATTGCTCGGTTGAGCCAGAAAGTGGAGAACGATTTTGTGGGTGCACGCGTGGGAGTCATGGATCCCATGGCTTGCAGCTTGGCTGAGCCCGGGATTGCCCTGTTCCTAGACACACGCTCCATGGAGTATCAAAAAGTCGCTCTCCCCAAGAATGTAGAGCTGATGGTGATTCACTCAGGCGTCTCGCATCGCAACTGCGGGGGAGGCTATAACACGCGCCGCTCGGAGTGTGAGCAAGCCTGTGAACAACTCGGCGTCTCAGAGCTTAGAGATTTGGGGGTCTCGGATTTGCCTAGGCTCAAGGTGATTTCCCCTTTGCTCCAAAAGCGCGCTCGTCATGTGATTCAAGAAAACGATCGTGTCTTGGCAGCCGTTCAGGCGATTCGCTCTCAGGATCTCTCTCGGTTAGGCGAGCTCTTTCGGGAGTCCCACGCATCGATGCGTGATGATTATGAAGTTTCAATTCCCGAGATTGATCTTTTGGTGGAGTTGACCTGTCAGCAGCCCAGCGTCTACGGAGCGCGGCTCACTGGAGGAGGCTTTGGCGGATCCATCGTGGCCTTAGTTCATCCTCATCAAGGTCCTGCAACCGCCCTTCAGATTGGCTCCGAGTATCAAAAGCGCACGGGCATTGAGCCTCGCATCTTGGTTCCCGCTCAACGATCAACACTGACTAGGATTTGAACCTTATGAAACTCACTTGGATTGATTACTCCATTATTGGCTTATATTTTGTGTTTGTGATCTCCATCGGCGCTGTGCTTAAGAAGAAGATCAAAAACAGTAATGATTATTTGATGAGCAATCGCTCGATTCCTCTTTGGATCACTAGCCTCGCCTTCATCTCGGCTAACCTCGGGGCTCAAGAGTTTATCGGAATGACTGCCTCAGGCGCCAAGTACGGCATCATGACCAGTCATTTTTACTGGTTAGGAGCCATTCCTGCCATGATCTTTCTGGGTGTTTTTATGATGCCCTTTTACTACGGAAGTAAAGCGCGCTCCGTGCCTGAGTACCTTGTGCTCAGGTTTGATGAAAAAACCCGAGCGTTTAATGCGTTCTCCTTTGCGACAATGACGGTTTTTTCCTCGGGGATCTCCCTTTATGCGCTCGCCATCTTGCTTCAAACCCTTTTGGGTTGGAGTTTTGAAGTGTCCGTTCTCCTCTCAGCAGGGATCGTCTTGGTTTATACGCTTTTGGGTGGGCTTACGAGTGCCATCTACAATGAGGTGCTTCAGTTTTTTCTCATCGTATTAGGCGTAATTCCCCTAGTCTATGTGGGCTTGCATCATGCCGGCGGGTGGTCCCAGATGAGAGAGTCGCTGCCGCCTGTCATGACTCACCTCTGGCAGTACATGGGATCTGCCTCTGAGAATCCCATGGGTGTTGATTTATGGAGCATGGCCATGGGCCTAGGCTTTGTGCTCTCCTTTGGGTATTGGTGCACGGATTTTTTGGTGGTCCAGCGGGCCATGGTGGCACGAAACCTCTCTGCCGCTCAAAAGACCCCTCTGATTGCGGCCATGCCAAAAATCTTACTGCCCTTTGTGGTGATCATCCCGGGCTTAATTGCCATCTCGCTTGCTCAAGCGGGAAGTTCGTTTCAATTGCCACTGAAGGTCGATGGGCGAGTGGATTACGATATGACGCTACCCATGCTCTTGAGTCATTTTTATCCCCCTGGGCTTTTGGGTGTGGGACTGACGGCTTTGATGGCCTCTTTTATGTCGGGCATGGCTGGAAACGTCACGGCGTTTAATTCCGTGTTCACGTTTGATATCTATCAAGCCTATGTCAAAAAAGACGCCTCAGACTCTCATTACCTGTTCGTTGGTAAACTCACCACGATTGTAGGGATTTTAGTGTCCATTGCTACGGCCTACTTGGCCCGAAGTTTCAATAACATCATGGATCTGCTGCAACTGGTCTTTGGATTTGTCAATGCCCCGTTATTTGCTACCTTTTTGCTAGGAATGTTTTGGAAGCGCACGACCGCCAATGGAGCCTTCTATGGATTGGTGTGTGGCACACTGGCTGCTGCCGCGTTTCATGGAGTGACTGAGGCTGAGGGAAAAGGAGGGTGGCTTCTCAGTGCCCCCGTTCATCAATTCGCCTCAAGCATGGGCCAGGCTTTTGGAATTGCCATTGTGGCGTGGGTTACTTGTTTTGTGGTGACTCTGCTTTTGAGTTTGGTCACCGAGCCTAAGACGGATGAACAAATGCAGGGCCTGGTGTACAGTCTCACTCCGCGTCCCCCCAAAACTCAGGAGAGTTGGTACTTAAGGCCCGTTCCTTTAGCTTTACTTCTGGTCGCATCTACGGTTACTCTGAACTATGTACTGAGGTGAGAATCATGAGCCTGAAACTGATTGCTGAAATTTTCTCGGACCTTTTTGACGACCTCCGGTTTGTGATCGGCGTGTTCTTTGGGTCCGTGAGTCTGATCTTACTGGGCGCGGGCATCTTCAGTCGTGTGGACCCTGTGACTCAAACGAATTTAAACCTATTTTCGTGTGCTTTGATGGGTGGGTTTTCAGTTGTGATGGTGAGTTTAAGCCTTCGGGCTCGAAGTCAGAGGCGGCAAGAGTCTGCCGTTGAAGCTTCA
>JBMSSC010000053.1:0-17113 GCA_049424145.1 Bdellovibrionia bacterium | reverse complement strand
TAGTTGGGTCGAGACGTCGAAATTCAGATCTTAAGTCCTCAGATTCGTGGCACTCTAGGCACGCTGAACTTGAACTTAGCCCTGCAACAAGAATTGAATCCCGAGCGCCCAGGAGTGAAGCAACTGAAGATCGGGGATCGAATCTTTCGGGAAAACGACCGCGTGATTCAGACTCGCAACAATTATGACCTAGGCGTTTACAACGGAGATATTGGAAGAATCACTGAAATTGACCTCGACTCCTTTCAGTGCTGGATTCAGTTTGGAAAACAAGAACCTGTGCTCTATGAAAAAGAAGACCTCATGGAAATCTCTCTCGCTTACGGGATCACGATTCATAAATCCCAAGGCAGCGAGTTTGATGCCGTCATCATTCCCGTTGCCACTCAACACTTTAAAATGCTCTTTCGAAACCTGATCTACACGGGATTAACTCGAGCTAAAAAGCTCTGCGTTTTTGTCGGCCAGAGAAAAGCTCTTGCCATGGCCATTCGTCAGATCGATAGCCGCAAACGGCAGACAGCCCTGCAAGCTCTACTGTTAGAGCCTTGATCTTTGGTTACGGCTTCAGCTTCTCAACGCGATTCTCAGAGGCGACTGCGCGAAACAACTCGGCTGCTTTTCGTGGCGTTCGCTGAAAGGTCGAGAAGTTGGTCTCATAAAGCCCAAACCTGCACTCCGTCCCACAGTTCCACTCAAAGTTATCCAGAAGCGACCAGTAGCAGTAGCTCTTCACAGGAACACCTTCCGCCATAGCTTGAGCCAACTGCTGAATGTGATCCGAGAGGTGTTTCGGCTGAAGCTCAGGATCTTGCGACTCAAAGGTGGTCCCATTCTCGGTCACATAGAGGGGCTTTCCAGGATAGCGTTTGGTGACCTCTTTGAGAATCGAATAAAACCCACGAGCAATGAGAGGGCGATCGGCAGGGTTTTTATAATCCCAGTGAATCGGTTCAAGGCCTTTCTTCATAGAAAAACGCACCGAGTCGCCTGCGTAGTAATTCACACCCATAAAATCCTGCGTGCCCGCTAGGCCCGGAATCACTTCATCGACACTCAGTCGGCGTAGGATATTCATGTAAAAGCGACCCGAGTTTAATGCATCCGGAATCGTCCAATTGAACGTCTGCTTTGCTGAGCCAGCCACCATCCGATCCAGGATGTTCCAAGAGTTCAACGGAACCATCTCCCTGAGATGAAGGGCCATCCCCACTAGAATCTTTCGATCTCCTTGATCCGCAAGCTCATGCAATTTGTGATACGCCAGCGCATGGGCCTTTAAGAGACCGCGCAGAGGTCCAACAATTCCTTGCAGCTCTCGTTTCTCGCCAGGAGGAAACTCACCGGTAAAGAAGGATCCGAGAATATAGTTCATGGGCTCATTCATGGTGATCCAAAGGTCCACTTGGGGAGCAATCTGACGGTAGACCAACTCCACGAACCGAGTGAACGCCTCAGGAAGACCGGACCACTCCCAGCCTCCTTTGTTTTTAACCCAGATCGGAAGCGTAAAATGCTGAAGCGTGATCAGAGGCGTAATTCCAGAGGCAACCAAGGACTCCACTTCAGCCCGGTAGTGCGCAATTGCACCCGGATCGTAAACTCCTTCTGAGGGCTCAATTCGGCTCCACTCGATGGAAAATCGATAGGCATTGGCATGAATTCCCTGCATCAGCGCAATATCTTCACCGACGCGATTCCAGTGATCACAGGACAAACCCGATCTAGGCTTCCCCTCCTGCTGCTCCCATTCGGACCAATCGCTATGACGGATTCCACCTTCCACTTGAAACGCGGCTGTTGCTGTGCACCATTTAAAATCCTGAGGAAATTCAAAAACATCCTGTGCAGAGGCTACCGCTATTGTTTTCAGGATCGTCACTCCTACGAGAAGAAAAAAACAAAGCCTCTGAATTGGAACTACTTTCCTCATCTTCCCCGCCCTCCAAATTTTCTTAAAAAAGAATAATAACGATTAAACAAAACCTCAAGAAATTATTAGAGACAGGTAAGTGCTTAGCTTTTTTTTTAGAACAATTAGATTGATTTTGAAACGGAGCAATAACCCTTCGCTTCTTTTTCAAGAAGCCTCGAGCAAAGATTCCTCTAGGTATCGCGCTTCATGGCCAAAAATCGGACGTATTTATATCCTGCTTGACCTGCAGTCTCCATAATTCGACGCAGAGTCTTGTATTGAACCTTCTTGTCAGCCTGGATGGCAAGAACCCCTTCAAATTCGAGAGGTTTCCCATTCACTCGGGCCTTGGATTTAGCGAGCAGGAGCTCTGTTTTTTGTCTGGCTTGAATCAGAGCATCGTAAACGGGAATGACTTGATGGCCGTCTGAAGAGAGATCTTGAGGCTTAAATCGATACTCAGCAGCTGTGGAGCCTGCACTCAGCGCCGTTTGCACAAAATCCAAGACACGATCCTTCTCAACAGTGACTGACTCAGGCGTGATGATCACTTGCACACTATCGTTGGGCACATCCACCGAGCCTGAGATCGGGAGTTTTAATCCCGGAGGGCTCGTAAAGGAGTTTTCACTCACGTTGTAGTTTTTCAGAAGAAAGACGACGATGATCACCAGTGCGTCCATCATACTGGTGAGCTGTAGCTCAAACCCTTTATTGAACTTTCTTCTCTGCCTACGAGAGCGAATGCTACGCATCTTAGGTGGCTCCTAGATCCCCAAACACAACCTTGGGGAAAAGCTCACGAATGGGCTCGTCCATTCCTGTTTTTTCATTTTTGACATAGATGGATGCATCGGAGGGCTCCATCATCCGAATTGCATCCATTAGCCCAATTAAATCATCATATGAAGTTCCTGCCAGTGGCAGGATCACAGCATTGACTTCTTGGGGATAACGTTTTTTGATCTCAACGAGTGCATCATGAATTTTTTTTAAATCAAGTTGATTCTCCGAAGTATTGGGAATAGTCCTAGGCTCGACCTTTCCAAAGGCACTGGAGATTTCAACTGCTGAGTCCTGCATCGCCAGGGTCAATTGAAGGGGTTTTTCCGTCAGTGGAGGACTCTCCAGGCTTGCAACTGGAAGAGGAGACTCAATGCTCACAATAGCAAGAAACGACGTGGTGAACAGGAGGAATCCAATCAGCGTCACCATGGCATCTAAAATCGGTACCAGGTTTAACTCCAGTGGCTCCTGATGAGATTTTCGTCTCGAACAAGGACGCTTCAGCACAAAGCCCTACTCTTCTTTTTGAGACGAATGACGGAATTTTCTAGCCGAAAGGAGGTCTAAGAGCTTCACTCCAAACTCATCAATATCGGCAAGAATATGAGTGGCCTTATTGGACAAAATACTGTGAGCAATCATGGTAAAAATAGCCACTACTAAACCAAAAGCCGTTGCATTCATGGCTTCACTAATGCCTTTACCCAAGATCGCCTGCCTCTGAGCCGGATCCGCCATCGAAATAGCACCGAACGATCGGATCAGACCCGTAATCGTCCCTAACAGTCCAAAAAGAGTGGCCACATTGGCAATCAGTGCAAGATACGAAAGCCTTCTTTCGAGTCGAGGAATCACCTCAAGACTCGTAGCATCAATCGCGTTTTGAATTTGCTCTTGATCGCGTGAAGCTCTTTGCAAACCTGCTTTGATGACCTTTGGCAGAACCGCTTGACCTGCTCCATTGCAGATCCGAATCGCTCCATCTAAGTCGTTCGCCAGAATGTACTTTTGAATCTCAAACATGAATGAGGCCCCATCCACGTTGTAGAGGAAAAATAATCGAATCGCACGCTCCAGTGTAAACGTAAGAGAGAGGGCTAATGAGATCGCAATCATGATGATTGCGGGATCTCCCCCTTGAAGCGCAATAAGAAACCCCTGTACAAAGCCTCCAGATTCCATGGCTTGCTCCTTAAACTAGTCCGTGTCAAAAGGTCCTTCAAATCCGTTTTAACCCTTCCTTCAAACGACTCTCTTTCAAGAATCATGAGTCTGGGATCCAAGGTTTTATGATACAAGATTTATGGAAAGGGTCAACAAAAGCTTTTTTTGTTAAAAATGCTTCGATCTCGACCCCTTCCCCATCTCGGCTTTTACGTTCGAGGAAGCCTTTGAAGCTGAGGCCCCAAGGCTTATTTCTCAGCGCTGGAGCTAGGAGTGCTTTGAAATCGTGTTTAAGATCACTTCTTTCGGCTGATTGCCAACCAATTGATCCACTAACTGGCCGCCTTTGAGAAAGATGATGGTAGGAATACCTCGAACCTGAAACTTAGAGGGAGTCATCTGGTTTTCATCCACATTCATTTTGTAGACTTTGACTTTTCCAGCCTGCTCATCGGCAATCTTCTCCAAAGTGGGGCCCAACGATCGGCAGGGTCCGCACCACTCGGCCCAAAAATCAACCAACGTGAGCTGTGATGACGGCAACACCTCGGAGTCAAAATTTTGATCAGTTGCTACAAATACGTTTTTTGAGTCAGACACTTCAGATTCCTCTCTGGGAGTTCACTTTCCCTAGAATTGAGATTTATGAAATCAGGTGGTCGGGTGGGGTTCGGGGCTTCTTTCCGCCGATGGATCGAACTCAATGCCAGTTCTTGCCATCTGAGCGTTTCTTTCAGAGCCCCCCCTAAGACTCTTTCCTCAAGAGTCAGGTTGAAACTCGCTCGACTCCCCTGGAGTCATCTTCAAAACTCGACTTAAAAGCTCGAACTTTAAAGATGAGCTTTGCATTTCACGTTGCTTTTCGTTTAAAACTCAGTAGTCTCGGATTGAAAGCCTCTGCTTTCCAAGCCTCCTGATTGGCTGAGCTTTAACACGAATTCGCTCCACAGTCGAGCAGGCGATAGGACAGATGAAAGCACCGAGCCAAAAGGAGAAGGTTAAGTGGAACCCGTCGAGTATTTGAAAAAAACGCTAAAAGAGTCCATGGCTTCTCAGCAAGCTTTTATTGAAACCTATAGTCAAACCCTCGTTCAGGCCTCAAGACTCATGGGAGAAACCATTCAAAAAGGGGGCAAAATCCTCATCTTAGGCAACGGAGGATCTGCAGCAGATGCCCAGCACATGGCTGCCGAGATGATTGGAAAAATGCTGATTGATCGCAAACCGCTTCCAGCACTGGCCCTCACCACGGACACCTCCAACTTGACCGCCATTGGAAACGACTTCGGTTATCACCAAGTCTTTTTAAAGCAAATCCAAGGACTCGCAAAACCTGGAGATGTTGTGATTGCCATCTCCACCTCAGGCAACAGCGTGAATGTGATTGAAGCCGTCAAAGCAGCAAAAACCTTGGGTTGCTCCGTCATTGGACTTACCGGAGGCACCGGAGGAGCGCTCCTCCCGCTGTGCGATCTTCACCTCAACGCCGAACTGGCCAAGAACTCGAGTCGAACCCAAGAAACGCACATTTTTGCGATTCATAGTCTGGTGGATTTATTGGATCGCTATTTTTTAGATGAATCTTATTTTCCGAGCCTAAGCGCATCTTCAGCTACCCACGGTCCATCTGAGAGTCGCCCGCTTTCGCTCTCCCAAGAGGCCTGATGCCACTTTCTTCTCATGATTCCTCAGTCGCTGTTCAGACGCCTCCCCGGGTGAAAGTCAAGGCGATCAACCGAATCGTGGCCAAAGGAATCGATCTGGCTCTCATCTTTGCCATTGCTCTGGCCGTGCCCTTTCGAGTGGGCCCCCTCCTCGGATTTCTCTACAGTCTGTTTGCCGATGGCATCCAACAGGTTGGCTTCGAAGGACAGAGCATTGGAAAAAAAATCATGCACCTTCAAGTGGTCAATCAAATCACCCGAGCACCTGCCAATTGGAAGGAATCCGTTCTGAGAAATGCTCCGATTGGAGTCGCCACTTTCTTTGGCATGATTCCGATTTGGGGATGGTTAATTCTCCTCCTGATTGGAGTCCCTTTAATGTTCATGGAGATCTATCTCATGATCCGAGTGGATACGGGCCATCGATTAGGAGATGTGATGGGCGAAACAGAGGTGATTGAGAAGGGAAGCTGGCAGTGATATACCCCCTTCATGGCAAAACCTGTGGAACATCAGCTTCCGGATCCAAAGCATACCCTTTATCTCTTAGACATTAGCTCGTTTATTTTTCGTGCTTTCTTTGCAATTCGCGGATTAAAGACCCAGTCTGGGGAACCTACCAATGCCGTCTATGGGGTGGCCACCATGCTGGCCCGAGTGGCTCAGGAGGCCCAACCTCAGTTCTTCGCCGTTACTTACGATTCGAAGGAACCCTCGTTTCGAAAACAAATCTACCCCGAGTACAAAGCCAATCGGACTGAAGCCCCGGATGACCTGGTTCCTCAGTTCCGAAGGATTGAACAACTCATTGAAGCCTTTGAAATCCACTCCTACCGCATCCCAGGGGTGGAGGCCGATGATCTGATTGCCTCGCTTTGCAAAAAGTGGCTTGATCTCTCGTCTGAAAACCGTGTCATCATTCTCTCCAGTGACAAAGACCTCATGCAGCTGGTCAATGACCGAGTGAAACTTTGGGACACCTTATCCAACCAACTCTATGGCCCGCCCGAGGTGGAGGCCAAATTTCACGTCAAGCCCTCTCAAATTCGCGATTACTTAGGACTCGTAGGCGATAGTTCGGATCACATCCCCGGTGTTCCTGGCATTGGCCCCAAAGGGGCCTCAGACCTCCTCCGAGAGTTTCAAGACCTGCCCAGCATCCTACAGGCCGCACAAGACGGCCTCATCCCTGGGAAAAAAGGCCAAAGTCTCTGTGACAACCAAGACGTCGCCCGCCTCTCGGCAGAACTCGCCACCGTCAAAGAAGACCTCCCTCTGGACACCCCCATTGAATCCCTTCGCTACTCATTTCAACTCACTGAAAAAGCCATCAGTCTTCTGCAAGAACTCGATTTTCACACCCTCATCACGCGCTGGAGCCAAACACCCAGCGCAGGGGCTCAAGAGCTCTCCCAAAAGCAAAAGGAAGAGGAAAATCGGTTTCGCACCATTCAAACGGAAGAAAGCTTCAATCAGGTGCTCGAAGGAATCCAGAGTGCAGGTCAGTTTGGTTTTGATTTAGAAACCACCTCCCTTAATCCACGTGAAGCACAAATCGTGGGCATTGCCCTGTGCTATGATCCTGAGTTTGCTTGCTACATCCCCCTGCTCCACCAAAATTCTTCTTCTACCCAACTTCCCTCCGAATGGGTGATCCAGAAGCTGCGACCCTTTTTAGAGAGCTCAAAATATAAGAAAATCGGACAAAACCTCAAATACGACTGGAGTGTTTTAAAAGAGCGCGGGGTTCACCCCTCAGGAATTGGAGCTGACACAAGAATTGCAGGCTACCTCCTTGAACCGGAAGGACGACACAATCTGGAGAAGTTGGCCCAGCAGTACTTAGGTTACACCGTTCTCACCTACGAGCAAGTCTGTGGAAAAGGAAAAAACGAAATCCGCTTTGATCAAGTCGATATTCCGCAAGCCACCCGGTACTCAGCCGAAGACGCTTGGATTGCGTTCCGACTTTGGAATCACCTCAAACCGCTCCTCGAATCACAGGGACTCATGGAGTTGTATCAAAAAGTGGACCTGCCGCTGGTCGAAGTCTTAGCGGACATGGAGCTTCAGGGGATCTGCATCGACGAGGCTTGGGTCGATCACCTCTCCCAAGAGTTTGCTCAGGAGATGCAGTCCATTGAAGCCCGAATTCATGCGTTCACCACGGGCCCCATCAATCTCAACTCGCCCAAACAGATTGCCAAACTTCTGTTTGAGGACCTAGCACTCCCCCCCCAGGGTAAGACCAAAACCGGGCTCTCCACCGATGCTGAAGTTTTAGAAAAACTAGCGCCACTTCATGACGTTCCCAGACTTCTGCTGGAGTATCGAGAAATCTCCAAGCTCAAAGGCACCTACGTTGATCCCTTACCTCTTCTCAAAGACCATCGATCGCGTAAAATCCACACCAGCTTCAACCAAACCATTGCCGCCACAGGTCGACTCTCCAGCTCAGAGCCCAACCTGCAAAACATTCCCATCCGCTCGGAGCGAGGCAATCGCATCAGAAAGGCCTTCATCCCTAGCCCTGGCAACCTCTTGCTCTCAGCCGATTACAATCAGATTGAACTCCGACTGCTGGCCCATATGAGCGGAGATCCGGAGCTCATGGCCTCCTTTCAAAAAGGAGAGGATGTTCATCGCAAAACAGCCTCTGAAATTTTTGATCTCCCCGTCGAGCAGATCGTTGACTCTCAACGGGCTGTTGCTAAGGCCATTAACTTTGGACTGATGTACGGCAAAACGGCCTTTGGTCTTTCGCAGGAACTGAAGATCCCCAAAAAAGAAGCGCAGCAGATGATTGAAAAGTACTTTGAGCGCTACAGGGGAGTGAAAACTTACCTTGACTCCCTCATCACTGGGGCACGAGAACGAGGCTATGCGATCACTCTTTTAGGTCGAAAACGAAAACTTCCCGACCTCAGCTCAAAAAATCCCATGATCCGAGCAAACGCCGAACGCATGGCGATGAACACCCCGATCCAAGGAACCGCTGCGGATTTAATGAAACTAGCGATGATTGAACTTCACGCTCAACTCAAGCAGCGAGGGCTTCAATCTGCTCTCATTCTTCAGGTCCATGACGAAGTGGTCTTGGATTGCCCGGAGCGTGAAGTGTCTGCCGTGCAAGAGCTGGTCATCTCCACGCTAGAAAATGCCATGCAACTGAGCGTACCCCTCCGAGTGGAGGCGTGCGTGGGTAAAAATTGGATGGAACTGTAAGTTCCAACTACCGCCTCACGGATGGATCTGGTAAATCCAGAGGAAGGATCATGGGACTCACACAAGCGTGTTTAGCAATCAACCTGATTTTGCAATCCCTGCTGATTTGCCTCCTCCAGCCCAACTGGGCCTATGGATTAGGCCCCTCTCAGCCCTCCTTTCAACAGGGTTCCAAAACTGACTCTCCCCCCAATCTCCATCGTTTTTTGGAGCTGGCAGAGACCGAAGGGTTTCGAATTCAACCTGAAATTCGATCCAACATTCGCTTCAATGAAAAAGGAGAAGCCTTCCCGATCCTAGCTAACCTCGCCAACGCAGATCCCCTGGATCGCTGCCCTTTAGATCGTCTTTCCTCCGATATTACGGATCTCGTCAACCAGCTCACGCAAAAAGTACGAGCCTCGGTCTCTAAACTCAAATCGACTCAAGGGTCCCGGTGCACGTCTTACGTAAACCACCTCAAAGCAAGCCAAGCTCAACTGACCGACCCTGCTCAGAACCAATTCATCACGATGGCTAATATTGCCTCTCAATTGCCCTATCCCCAAAGTGTAATCAATGCTGAAACCCAGCGGGCTATTGCCACACAATCCATCCTCATGACCGTAGCGGATCTCATTGAAGCCGACTGCGTGAACTCCATTGATGATCGCATTGTGATTCAACGTCTCACGGGCCAGATTATCACCTTAGGAGGTCTGTTCTGGGGAGGCTGGCAGGGAATGCTCATTGCTTTGGGAGGACAATTCATTGGGAGTGTTCCGATTTTTCAAAGCGAAGTGGATCGTGCACTGAAGATCTTTCAGGATTACGATTCAAAAATTGAAAAAAGTAGTTTTCTCTGTCTGTATCGCGAGATGCAAAAAACGTCCTGCTCTCTTTTTGCTCGGCCTGAGGAGCAAACCATCGGAGGACTAGATTTAACATTTAAAAGTGGTCCAGCAGCGACCACTCTAGAATCTTTGGATGAGTTTAAAAAGAATTTCCCTGATCTTTATTCAGACACACTGACGCTTTATGAAATCTATAACCAATTTAAAAGTATTTTAGTTCAAATGAACACTGAGCTTTTCTCTGATACCGCTGGACATCCCATGGCCTTGGAATCCTTTAAAATGCTCAGGCAATTGACCTCTATTTTTATTCCAGAAGAGCTAAAAAACGAAGACGAGCATCCTTATCCGATTCGACTCTCGGTTGCCTACTTAATTAAAACGAGCCGCGAACTTCAAGCATTTCAATGGCACGCATCTCACCCTTCTGAGTTTCAGATCAAAGTGGAGGACCTCTATTTTCATATTCTAGCCATCTCCAACTACTATGATCAAATCCGACGGTCCCGCTCTCAGCTTGGAGAAATCGCACGCACCTATGAGTCCCTCCAGTTTTTTAACCGGCTTAAAACCACCTTGGATCATTTCAAAGATCCCATTCAAGGCAACCAAGCTCGACTTCACTTTTTAAAACTCACGGATCGACTTGGAAAGACCCTGGCATTTCGAAGCTTTAAGAACCTTTTCCAGGATCACCTGAAGATCCTAAAAATCTCTCGAGTCCTTCCCTCGTTTTTCGTTTCAAACCCTCACTCTCGCTCCGTTCGCAGTCGAGCGCTCAGCGCTCTTTTAGACCTCTGTCAGACCTTAGATCCCACCCTAGCTTGTCTCAGCGTAGGAGACCCCTCACACATCCGCCTCCACCAGCAGTGGATCAAATCCTGTGTGGGCCCGAAATCACTCCTTTGTTCAGGAATCTTGGGTCAACAAGAAGGAGGAATTTCCTTACAGAGCATTCTCATCTCCGATCCCTCTTATCAAACCTACTTCAATTCCCTGTGTGGGAGTCCATCGTCCGCACGATGAAACCTGTTTTTTCTAATTGGTAGAGCCAAAACTGATCAGTGAGCCTGAAGGCAGCTGGATCTTCTCCTTCACGCGGTGGGATAAAAAACAAGTCATGCGCAGCTCCCCCACTGACTTCAATCCAACTCCGATACCTTGCAGCCAAAAACTCATCACCCAAGGCCATCTCCGTGAGCTCGGCATGCGAGAGTGCGCGTCCATAGGACTGTAGGTCCTGGGATAATCCCGAGCTGGCAATTCCTCCTGTTTTTCTCGCCCTCACCAGCGCTCGCTCCCGAGATGCCTGCAGCAGCTGAAGGATTTTTTCAACCGTATAGGGTTCAAACTGAATCGTAGGCAGAGAGGAATCCAAACTCTCTAAGTGAACCTCCCCACCGGCTAAGAATAGAGCCATGACACTAGCAGGCTGAAGAGCCTTCTCGTAGGGATTTCCAAAATCAGGATAATCAATTTGCATCTCAGCCCCGCGAAGGCCCAAGGCGTAGAGCATCCGTTGCCTTAAGATCTGCCGAACTGTGGTCTGAAACTCTGAGCTTTCCGGTTTGAGTTGGGATAATTTTTCGATAAAATCCATCTTATAATCAGTCAAGACCTGACTAATAAAAACCCCTGCACGATTTGGATTCCCCTTGAAATCCCCGATTTTCTCAGCACTCAGATTGCGCTCAATGGCCGTCATTGCATCAGAGAGGCCATCCATGCATCGATCCCGGTTCTGAGCCAGCTCAATGGCCAAATCCCCCAGAGGCGTCTGAGCAAACCGTCCCACTTCACCTTTTTCTGCTCGCTTAAGCCTTTCATCATAGAGACGCTTCATGCGTTTTCGTTGGATCAGCTTTGTTTCAAACGCTGCTTGAGTTTCAAGAACTCGAAACTCAAGGATAGAAAAGACACGATCCAAGTCCTCTGTCACTGCCTCGACCTGAGCAGCGGATTTGAGGTGGGATTCCATCTGGGCCCATTCACGATCCGAAATGTTCTCAGGATAAGCCTGATGAATATCCACTTCATGAAAGGATAAGTAGGGATCCATGGCGAGATAATCCCAATTTACTCGATATTGACCGGGCTCTCCCACGGGAGCTGACTTCACTAAATCCAGGACTTCTTGTGCAGCATGATAGTCTTCGGCTAAATCAAAGATCCCTGAAACGACGTAGCGCTGAGCCAGACGATCTTCAAGCCGGCTGAGCGCAGTTTTCTTCAAAATCAGAAGCTCAGGCACCGGGGGCACTGGAAAATCTAACCCAGCCACGTTGGATCGCTTTCTCCTGAGGACCGTGGGATCGAGAGTGATTTTTGGAAACTCTTTGTTGGAAGCCCCTGGGTTGAAGAAATCAGAAACCAGAAGACCAAGCATAACATCTCGAAAGTCTTCAAATCCCTCCCAACTCGATCCTAAAAGTTCTTGAACCTCATCCAACTCAGCTAAGGCCGTCAGCGAAGGCGGATGAGAGCTTGCACTTGAAACCCCTTGATTCTCAAGCAGCATCGGCAAGTCGGGGTAACCAAAGGAGCGCGCTAACTCAGGAAACTCCATGAGAATGCGAAGAGGACTGACAAGATCACGCGAAGAAGGGGTACTTGCGCTCGAAGAAGAATCATGAGCTAAATGAATGTGAATCGAAGGGCTGCGAGAAAAAGGCGACTGTGGGAGAGTCCGACCTCGCCTGCGAGGAGAGGGACTGAGAGTAGGAGCCAGGGCTTGAATCATCTCACTGGGATGGGATCTCACGATCTCCTCCAGCTCGAAGCGATCTGGACCTGGATAATTCAAGTAGGCCTCAATGGCTAATTGAACCACGGATTCATCCGGGTCATCCAGCGCAATCCCAATGAGAGTGGTGGCTTGCTCCCCTCGGTAATGCATTAAACTCTGAGCAGCCACCTGGCGAAGGGGAAGATTATCTTCTTCTAGTAAAGCATTTCTCAGCGCCACGAAGGTCATTGATTCACCCTGAGGCGGCATCCCATAAAGAACACCGTTTAGAGCGAAGAAGCACAAAAGCATCCCTGTCAGACGGAGAAAAATCAACCGCAGACCCACGATGCGACGCCATCCTAAAAAGTGGTCATTGGTAATAGTTGAGGACCCCCATCGTTGGTTGATCGAAGACTGGAAACAGTCACACACTGACCGTGTTAACCTAAGATGAACCTAAGTTCAACTCTGGGGATCAAATTTTTAACGCGAACTTGAATTAGTGAGCAACCTCATTCAAATTAAAGGGATAAGTAAAGTTCACCACTCCACCCCCTCTAGGTTTTGGGAAATCAATTCTCTTTAAGACCTGAATAATACAACGCTCGCAGTTGATGTTTTGAATTGAGGACTTCTCGATGCCTGCGTGCGTGATTCGACCGCTGGCTCCAAGCTCCATCTTCACAATGACCCGCCCCGAGAGGGTGGGGTGTTCGGCGTTGATTTCACGCTCATAACAAAGTCTAAACTCATCACGATGAGCTTGAATTGCAGCATCAATTGCATCTCGATCCACCGATCCCATGACGACAGTCTCATCCACTTCTACATCCTCAATAGAAACCCGGGCAGTTGTCCCAAGCGTTCCTGTTCCTGTCCCTGCGGCTCCTTTTCCGGTTCCCACTCGACCCATGCCGGAACCCCTCTTGCCTAACCCCCCTAGCACCGCATCGGCATCGCCTCCTCCTCCTTTTGCTGAGCCTGAGATGGCAAGCCCATCCGTACCCCCGCTACTGGAGTGGGCAAACCCCTGGATCACTTTGCCGCCCTTACCCATCTGAGCCGCACTGTTGCCCAGAATATTCTGCAACTGGCCTCCGGCTCCTTTTAGGAAATCCACATTGGCTTCATCCACTACCTGACTTGAGCCTGACGCCCCGGAATCACCCGATCGAGATGAGGGCCGACTCATTTTTTTACGTGGATCACCCGATGCTTGCAGCTTTGAGTCTCCTCGAGATCCCGAGGCTCCCTTGGCTTTAGCCCCCTCTCCAGACTTTGCGTTCTCACGAGGAGACTGAGCCTGAGTGGCCTGAGCCGAAACGGGTTTCACTTTTGGACTGGGCTTTGGCTTTTGAGCTTCCGGCCCCACATCCATCACCTGATGGATCGGCTTTTTTTCCGCAGCTGCATTATGCTTCACAATCACCTGTACTGTGGGCTTTGGCTTGGGCTGCTTTTGAGGCTCCACTGCCTTTTTAGTGGGCGTAGGCGTAGGAGTGGGCGTTGGTTTGGGTGCCGGTTTCACCTGAGGCCTCATGAACTTCTCAGGCTGATACAGAATCGTAGCAATGCGCTCAGGGACCTGCTCGACCTCAATCGTTTGCTTGACTCGAACTTGAGTGAGCGTATAGAGGATCAAAGCAGTCATTAATGCTGAGATCGAAAAGATTCGAGAAAAGAAAGCATCGCGCTCAAAGATCTTTCGCCTTTTTAGACGGGGAGGAGCCGCGGTGAAACTGAAGTAGAAATCGATTTCGTGAAGGGAAACCTTAACAAAATCATTTTTTCCTAGGGGAATTTCACGAAGCCCACTCTGATACACTTGTTCAATGGACTGAAGGGCTCCTGATTTTTGGATCACTCCTTTCATTTGAGAATCCAAATGAAGCACTTGACTCCCTGCCTGCTCAGTAATCAGATCGAAGGAGGTCTGACCTAAAAACGAAGGAATCCCAAAATCACTGGTCCTCAAAGAACCTAGGGTAATTTTCTTACGATTCACAAAGTGTTCCACCGCAAGAATCGCACCGGACCAGGACATCACTCCCTCGAGAGCTTGCTTGCTGGTGGGCCTGTAATCGAAGATCTCCTCCACATCTCGTTGATCTAAAAGAAGGAGCGGAGCCAACTCCTCCTTGGGATTTAAAAATAGGGTTCTTCCTTCGATCTCCCGAGTGCGCTCTTTTTGATGGGCGCTTAAGTCATCTAAACGGTACTTCAGTTGATGGCGACCAATAACTAAGACATCCTCTTTTTTGAGTCGCTGAGTAATGACTTTTTGATCATTCACAAAAACGCCCGTATCGCTGGCAAGGTCAAAAACCGTGGCGAAAAACTCTCCACTCTGCTCGTCTTCTGTGACCTCCAGGATGGCATGAAGCGGAGCTACCCCATCGCCCATCAGACGCACATCGGCAGAAACCACACTCCCGATCACAACTCGTGCCTTGTTGATCTTGAAAGTTTTTCCTAATGACCCTTGCGTGCCTTGAAGGGTTTGTAAAACCACGACTTGAGGTAACTTCAGCGCTTCTGGATAAGCCCACTTTTCCGCACGCTCTTTTTCAGATAACTTTTTTTTCCCAGACGTCTGAGCCGAATCCCGTGGGTCAGTTTCCATAGTTACTCCCTCTTATTGACTCAACATCGCGTCTCGTAGCATTTCGCGATGAAAATTTTTTCTCCGTTTGACCAAAGAGTCCATTTTCTCCTCAGGCTTATGCTGAAAATAGAATTCTCCGGGTTTTCTTAGCTCTCCCTCAATGGACATCCCATCAAAATCGATCTCTGTTTTTTTAGGATAAATGACACGAGGCTCTTTTTTACTCTCCTGAGCGTAACTGGATCCCAGCCCAAAAAATGGAGCAATCCAGAGCAAACAAAAAATCCAACCCAGTGTTCTATTGATCATCTCTCGTTCTTTCCCAGCTCACACTTTTGTCTGAGCGATTCAACTGATGACTTTTCAAAGCCCTTGAGCTCTTTTTGCGACCACTCCGAAAGGATCGCCTCACACGAAGAGGCATCCTGATTTCCCTGAGAGTAACTCCATACTGCCTTCAAATAATCTGAAGAAAAACCAGGGGCTGTCGATGATTTTTCAGAGGCTTTTTCTAAAAAGTGTTTGGCTTCTTTGGTCTTTCCAACACCCTGATAGGCCACTGCCAAAGCCTCTAACACCGATCCATCCGATCGCTTCATCTGTACCTGCTCCCACAAGGTTTTAGCTTGAGGAAAAAGTCGATAGTAGTTCATCAGAAAACCCAGGTTCATCTTAGCTGGAATAAAAAAATCATCCGCTTTGAGTGCCCTCTGAAAAAACT
The DNA here is from genome assembly GCA_049424145.1 of Bdellovibrionia bacterium. GTDB lineage: Bacteria > Bdellovibrionota > UBA1018 > UBA1018 > UBA1018 > JBMSSC01. The sequence goes on along the minus strand of JBMSSC010000053.1, from coordinate 1,472 downwards.
GAACCGCTTGGCCAGCTGCGATCCAATCCTCAGGTGACTGAAGCTCAAGCTGAACCACACCGAGGTTATTTAATGCTCCTGGATGGCGAGGATCTAATGCCACCGCTCGCTCATAGAACATCTGCGCAAGAAGAGGTTTTTGCTCCTGCATCATCCAGTTTCCGTAATCGACCCATGCAGAGGCATCCTTGGCATTCTTCACCAAGCGTTCAGAAACCGAGGCCTGAGAAGACTCACGGGATTGATCTTGCTCGGCAGAGGCCCACTTTCCGGCCAGAAGGGGCTGATGACGAGCTCCTTGAGCACGTCCAGGATAAGAAACACCGAGATCCGCCAAGTGATCCACTACCTGAGGCAAAGCCGGACTGAGAAGATCTAAGTCCACGGCTTTTTGATAAGCCTCAAGCCAAGCTGTTTTTGCCTTGTCCCTTAACGGCCCACTGATGGTCTTGAGGTTCTTTTTAAATTTTTCAGCTACCGCGGGCTTCATCGACGAATCAGGCTCAATGGCATCAATCTCATCGGCAAAGCGTAACTCCCAGGAGGCCAGCTCATCCAAAGCTGCAACGGACCAGACTCCCCCAGCCTCCACTGCGGAGTGATAGGAGGAGCTTAAATTTTGAAAAAACTGAATCCTCTGAGCCATCCCTTTTTGAATTTGAGCTTGTGGGTGTTTCAGGGGAATGAATGAGGCTTCTTGTTTCATCAGTTCAGCCAGCTTAAAACGAGCATAGCCCACAAAGGGGGATAAAACCTGGGGAGCGGGGCTCAAAGTCCTCTTCAAGTTGCGCTGCGCCCTTGGCTTTCCTTTTTTAGAGGAACGAGACCCGGAAGACAATGACTCCAAAGAAGCCGCCTGCCTGAAGTAGCTTTTGGCCTGATCTGCATTTCGATTCTTTAGGTAAAGATCTCCCAATCGCGCCAGACACTCTGCTTGAAACAGCGCTCCGCCTTCACTGCATTGACGATAGGAACGAGCAGCCTCCCCATCGAGTCCTTCTTTTTCCTGAGACTGGGCTAAGAGCAACGCCACAGAGTACCGTCGAGGGGAATTGGGATAGGCTACCAGAAAATGCTGCCAGAGCCGCTGGGCCTTCGCCTCATTGCCTAAGGCTTGCCTCAAACGAGCTGCTGTCTCCAGAGATTCTGGACTCATGAAACTGGAGCTCAACTTTTCAAATAAATCCGCACTGGTTTGAATTTTCCCCTCGATCAAAGCTTGGGTCGCTGTGCTCTTCAGTGCTTCAACGGCAGCAGTGCTTTTGGGATACCGTTTTTTCCAAACATCAACGAGGTGAACCATGGCCTCAGTGAGGGCCTCACCCTCTTGAGACTTGGATTTTAGGATCGAGGCCAAGGCATTCGCATAGGCCTTCTCCGCGAGGTCTTGCTCCTGAATCTGCAAGGCCACGTTCTCATACTCCTGGGAAGCCGCAACGAAGTCACCTTGTTTTTCAAGCTCTCGAATGACC
>JBMSSC010000052.1:0-17253 GCA_049424145.1 Bdellovibrionia bacterium | reverse complement strand
CTCATGTGGAAAAAGGAGCCCCAATTGTAGAAATCATTGATAATGATCCGGAGATCTTAAATCGCCTCCAACAGGAAAAACGAGCACTCCTAGCACGTCTTGAGGCTGCCAGGGTCTCCGCGCAAACGGCAAAAATCCACGTGGATCGTCAAGCCATTTTAGTGGAGCAAGGCTTAAGCTCCAAGCGCTCCTATGAATTGGCTAAATTGGATTACACGAAGTTTTTAACCGACGAAGCCAACGCCAAAGCTGAGATCTCGCGCATTGATGTAAGACTCTCACGTCAGACCACGCAATCGGTGAAAGCTCCGATGAGTGGGACCATTCTCAGGCGTATCTCCGGGGAGAGCTCCGTGCTTGTGAAATCAGGCTCAACTCTGGCTGCTATTGTTCCCAACACGACCTCACGCGCAGTTGAGCTTTGGATTGACGGTAACGATATCCCGCTCGTCCGTGAAGGCAACCACGTGCGTCTCCAATTTGCAGGCTGGCCTGCCATTCAGTTCTCAGGATGGCCAAGCGTTGCCGTGGGAACATTTGGAGGGAAGATCTCCGTGGTGGATGCAGCCGACGGCGGGGATGGAAATTTTCGGGTCTTAGTGGTCCCAAATGACAATGAGCCCTGGCCCTCGAGCCACTACTTAAGGCAAGGAATTCGAGCTCATGGATGGGTCTTATTAGGACGCGTGCGCTTAGGCTATGAACTGTGGCGCAAATTCAATGGATTTCCCCCAATCGTGAGCAAATCCGAACCCAGTCATGAAAAATCCAACTCTTCTTCAGATGGGATGAAAACAGGAAAAGATAAGGGAAAATAAGGAAAATCATCATGATCTTAGTCGGAACCCCTTCTTTGGTTTGGAGTCTTAGGATCTTAGCTTTTTTTTCATGTACCCTGAGTGTTGCCAACCCAGCCCCCACTCCTGAAGCCCGCCTGGAGAAACTCACGCCTGAGGCCGTTCAAAACTCGGCCTCTCAGCACTACCCGCTCATCCAAGCAGCACTTCGAGATGTGGCCAAAGCCTCAGCCGAACTCCTCTCGGCTCAAGGAGGCTTCGATCCTCAGGTCAAACTCGATGCAACCCACACGCCCTACGGGTATTATCAGAACACTTTTTTGGATGCGACCATTGAGCAGCCAACCCCCTTCCTAGGAACTAAATTCATTGCCCGCTATCGATTAGGGCAAGGGGACTTTGCTAGCTACGATGGGAAGCTTGCCACATTCTCAGGAGGTGAAGTCTACGGAGGCGTGGAGCTTCCCTTACTTCGAGGCAACAGCATCGATGAGCGCCGCGGGAAGCTCCAAACCAGTGAACGAGGCCTGCAAATGGCACAAGCCTCACTGCTGAGTCAGAGAATTGAGATTGAGCGTCAAGCCACAATTAAGTACTGGGAATGGGCAGCTGCAGGAAAAAAACTCGAGATTGCCCGAAGCATGGTGAAGGTGGCTCAGGACCGAGACCAAGCCCTAGGCAGTCGAGTCAAACAGGGTGACGCACCCGTTTTTGAAAAGTCTGACAATGAGCGCACCATCCTTCAGCGCCAAAGTGCTGAGGTGGCCTCTCAACGAGCGCTTCAAAAAGCAGCCCTCGAGCTCTCTTTGTTCTATCGCTCGTCGGATGGTAACCCCCAGGTTCCGCTCCCCGCCCAGCTTCCTGAAGCTCTTCCTGAGCCCTCTAAGGAACAAACAGCGGAGCTTCAAAAAACGACTGAAGACCTCATGGTCACTTATGTGGCTCGTAACCCTGAACTCAGACGATTGGATCGTCAGGTGTCACAGACCGAAGTGGAGCTCAAGCTATCGGAGAACCTGGTTCTGCCCAAGCTCAACCTCAAAGTAGGAGGCACATTAGACCTAGGCGTAGCCAACGTGCCTAAGTTTCTTGTGCCCACGGACTACCCGGGCGAACTTAAAGTCTCCTTAAATTTTGAGATGCCGTTACTACTCCGCTCCCCCCGCGGCAGGCAACAAAGTACGCAAGCCTCACTCGATCGCCTCCAGTCCATTCTCCAGCTGCAACGCGATCGCGTCCGCACAGCCATCACCGATGCCCAGCAAGCCATCGAATGGTCCTTAAAACGAGTGGAGCTTGCCAAAAAAGAGCTGCTCCTGGCTAAATCCTTAGAAGCAGGCGAGCGGACCCGATTTTTTCATGGGGACAGTAACTTACTTTTTGTGAATATTCGGGAACAAAACACCTGGGAAGCCGCCCTGAAACAAATCGATACCCTTCTTGAGTTTCAAAAAGCACAAGCGGATTTTAAAGCTGCAATTTCAGAGTTAGATGAATCCAAAAGCTAAGACTAACGAGCAAACGGTAACCGAGGGGCTTTCACCCTAGGGAGCGCTCTCCACACGATTTCGCCCTTGAGACTTAGCGACATAAAGCGCCTGATCTGCCGCTTTCAGCAAAGTGGATGATGCCTCAACACCGGCCCGAAGCTCGGCCACGCCCATGCTCACGGTCACGGGAATTCGCTTGCCTTCATAAATAAAAGCATGAGCTTCAATCGACGCACGAATCCTCTCCGCTAAGTCAACGGCAAATTTTAAGGCAGTATTGCCTAAGAGAATCACGAACTCCTCTCCTCCGTACCGAGCAAAAACATCCTTAGGCCTGATCTGTGTCGTGCGAATCAGCTGGGTTAACTCTTTTAAAACAAAATCGCCCCCATCGTGCCCGTATGTGTCATTGATCTTTTTGAAATGATCCAGGTCAAAAAAGATCACACTGAGATCCGTATGAAGTGCTTTGGCTCGCTTAAACTCAGCCTCCAAGGCCTCAAGCAAATACCCCTTATTGTAGATTTGGGTCATGGAATCGGTATGGGCCGCAGACCCCAAGTTTCCATAAAAAAGAATCTCAATCTCCCCTGCAGGAAGGAATTTGAAGATGGAGTTTCCGATCTTAATCATATCCTCTTTAGATAAAATCACATCTTGATGAGGATTGAGCTTTTTGTCGTTGATAAACGTTCCGTTTGAGGAGCCAAGGTCACAAAGCCTCACCTGTCCTGCCGACTTGGTGATCCTCGCATGTTTACGCGACACACTTTGATCCGAAATACTAATCTCGGCATTCAAATCTCGCCCCAGGATCATTTCTGGTTGAGTGAGAAAGAAGCGACTTCCCTGAGGAGTTCCCCGAATAATGATGAGGCAAGCTTCCTGTTCTTTCGCCTTTTGAAGCTCAACACTGAGCGTATTGGAGACTCCCCGCTGAAGCACGGTGGTCTTATCCGTCCGATCGTCTTGAGCCTGAGCCGAAGGGTTACCCGAAGGATTCTTCGAAGACTGATTCGAGTCATCTGCCATGACTTCAGTCTAAAGGACCGTAAAGCCTCGGTCAATCGCGTTGTTGACTCAAAGCCTCCCGAATGTAGACTTTCCCTTCCTCCACTCCGGGCTGATCAAAGGGATTCACGCCCCACTTTTCACCCGTAAACGCCGTCAGAACCGAGAAGAAAAAGAACACGGCACCCATGGACTTTTCATCCAATCGATCCAAACGGATCGTTAGACTCGGGCGCGTTTGTCGGCTTAAGACCAGCGCAATGGACCTTTGTTCAATCCCCATGAGTTCATGAAGACTATGACCCTCTAAGATTTTAAACGCAGGATAAGTTTTCCACTGACCTGCTCCAGCTGAGACCTTAGGAATCGAGATCGGATCCTCCACATGGTCAACGGTGATAAAAAAGGTCACCTTGTCATCTGGACCATCTCGAAGGAGCTGAAGAATGCTGTGCTGATCCGTCGCACCGAGGGCTGCCAGGGGATTAAACCCTTTTCCGTCTTTGCCCAAACTCTCACCCCAGAGTTGAACAAACCAAGCCCCCAGGCTCTTTAAGCGCGTAGAATAGGGCATGCACACATGCGTGGAGCGCTTGGGGTATTGACGGATGAATTCATCGGCTAGGATAAAAATTGGGTTTTTCTCACCCGGGCACTTATCCATGTACTCTCGAATCTGAGCAGCGCCAGCTAAAAACGAGTCTAACGAAAGACCTGCCAAAGCGGCAGGAAAAAGACCCACCGAAGAGAACACGCTGAAGCGACCTCCAATGGATGGATGAATGCTTAAGGTCTTTAGCCCTTCGTCAGACGCAAACTGCCTTAAATCCCCTTTCTTAGGATCCGTAATGGCCACAAAGTGAGTCTTCCAGCGCTCACGCCCCAGCCACTGCAGTGCCAGAAGGGTTTGAGCCATCGTCTCAAACGTGGTGCCGGACTTGGTCACACTGCACACGAGCGTAGAGTCCGGCCGTAAAGAGGCCAAAGTCGATTTCCACTCCAGGGGATCGGGGTTCTCAAGAAAGTGAAATCGGATTCGGGTGGAGCATTTTTCTCTCAAAGCTGAAAGAAGACTGATGGGACCCAGTGCACTTCCACCAATTCCTAAAAACAGGCAATCGGAGATCTGAGGATTTTGAAGGACCTGAGCGGCTAACTCCTGACAAGCCTGAATGTCGGAGAGCTCAGAATCGACGGGGGCATCATAAAACCCCACCTCTCGAGACGCAAAGCGGTCTTTTAACTGAGACCACACTTCAGCAAAACTCTCGGGATCATACTTGTGAGTGATCCTCATTTGAGTCCAATCCAAAGTCATTGGTGAACTTCCCAGACGCGTTGCTGTTACTGCCATAATCCATCCTCAAATTGATTAAGCTATTATTGCTGAGTTAACTTTTTCCCAATCACCCATCTTTGAATCTGATTGGTGCCTTCGACAATCTGAAGCACTTTAGCCTCTCTCATCCATCTTTCAACAGGAAACTCTTGAGTATATCCAGATCCCCCTAAGATCTGCACCGCATCTGTGGTGACTTTCATGGCCATATCCGTGGCATAAAGCTTTGCCATGGCAGCCTCCAAGGAGTGCGGCTGGTTTTGGTCCTTTAACCAGGCGGCCTTTTGAACCAGCAGACGCGACGCAGCAATCTGAGTTGCCATATCCGCAAGCATAAAGGAGACCCCTTGAAACTCGGCAATAGGCTGACCAAACTGCTCTCGGTTTTGAGCATGATGAAGTGCCACAGCCAAGGCCTGCTCGGCAATCCCTAACGCACAGGCCCCGATGGTAATCCGACCACTATCTAAGGCCATCATGGCAATTTTAAATCCATCCCCCTCTTTGCCAATGAGGTGAGATGCGGGGATCTTGGCGTTTTCAAAAATCAACTCCATGGTATGCGAGGTGTGAAGCCCCATTTTCTTCTCGCGCTTGCCGGTACGAAACCCTGGGGTGCCCTTCTCCACCAAAAGCGCTGAAATTCCTGAACTTCCCGCCCCCCCGGTTCTTGCCAACAAGATGATCTGATCGGCTAAATCTCCTTGAGTCGTCCAAAGCTTCGTGCCGTTGACCAGATAGAACTCGCCTTTTTTTTGAGCCGTCGTTTTAAGATTAGCTGCATCTGAGCCCGATTGAGCTTCCGAGAGACTGAAGGCTCCAATCTTCTGGCCTCGAGCCAGTCCGGGGATCCACTTTTCTTTTTGCCAAGGGCTTCCAAACTGATTTAAGATCAACTGTGTAAGCCCGGTGACGGCCACGCTAATGGCATACCCCAGATTGCCGCCCGCCAACTGCTCCAGCATCACCATCGTCTCCAAGTACCCGAGAGCCGATCCCCCATACTCTTCCGGTAGGGCAATTCCGGTCAAACCGAGCTCTCCCAGCCTAGCAATCCACTCAGGACGAAAGCGCTCCTCCTGTTCATCTTGATTCACCCAGGGAAGCATTTCCTTTTGAACAAACTGCAAGGTGAGTTGCTTGAGTTCCTCTTGTACTGGAGTCAACTGAAAGTTCATAGGTCCCTCGCTCCCACTGAAACGGATGATTCAACTGAAGATTTATGAATCTGCCACCTCTGCGCCCAGCATCCCACGCGCAATAATCACTCTTAAGATCTCATTGGTCCCTGCGCCAATCTCAATGAGTTTGGCGTCGCGCATGAATCGCTCCACGGGAAACTCGCGCGTGTAGCCGTAGCCTCCTAAGATTTGAATGGCATCCAGCGACACCTGGGTTGCCATCTGAGCCGTTTGAAGCTTTGCCTGAGCCGCTAAGGTGGAGGCATTGCGCCCCTGAAGCAGGCCTAGATCCCACCGTTTGGCAGCCTCATAAGTCAGCGATCGGCAGGCCTCATACCATGCCGAGGCCTCAGCCAAACGCTCTTGAATCTGTTGAAACCCACCAATGGGCTTACCAAAAGCCCTTCTCTCCTGAGCATACTGAGTGGACACCTCAATTGCAGCTCTTGCAATCCCCAAGGAGATCCCTGAAATCGTGATGCGCTCCAAGTCTAAGTTACGCATCATCATTCGAATACTGGCTCCCTCCTCTCCCACCCGACTATCAACGCTGACTTTGCAATTGGAGAAGACCAACTCCCCCGTAGGCGACGCTCTCATGCCCATTTTTGAAAATTTCTTACCCGTGGAGAACCCAGGCGTTCCTCGCTCAATTAAAAACGAGGAGACGTCTTTTCTCCCGCTCCCCGTTTTTGCATAGCAGTAAAACACATCTCCCACAGGACCATTGGTGATCCATGTTTTTGTTCCGTTTAAAAGGTAGTGATCTCCTTGACGCACTGCCTTGGTTTTCATTCCCAAAGCATCGGATCCAGCATCCGGCTCCGACATGCCCATGCCCCCGATCCACTCTCCAGAAAGGAGCTTGGGCAAAACCCTTTCTTTCTGAGCCAAACTGCCGTTGCAGCCGATTTGATTCACACAAAGAATCGCATGTGCCAGATAGGACAGAGTGGTTGAGGCATCCACTGCTCCCATTTCTTCCATAATTAAAGTGGCACCGACAGCATCCCCTCCTGCTCCTCCATCTTCTTCTGAGACGGTGATGCCCAAAAGGCCCAGCTTGCCTAACTCGAAAAATGCGTCGCGATTAAAATTCTCATGAGAATCGAGCTCATCGATTCTCGGGGAGAGTTCTTTTTTTGAAAACTCTCGGACCGTTTCTTGTAATAATCGATGTTCTTCAGAAAAAAACCACATACAGGTGACTCCTTTAAATGTCCGTGTAATAATTGATAACATGTTACGGAGTCACGTCAATCAACACCCGCTTTTATTGATGATAAATTATTGGGAACTCAAGCCTGCCCTGCTTCAGACGAAGCTCGACGAGCTCATGGACAAGGGAGTCTCTCAGATTTGCTCATTCATTCCCTGGCAACTGATTGAATCCGACATTTCCCACACTTTAAGCCGCTTCCTCGGTGCCGCAGCGGAACGAAGAATGAAGGTGTACCTCATCTTCAGCCCCGAAATTGGGATTCATTATCTCAATTCAGGACTGCCCAAAGACGTGATCTCAAAAAAAGAAAACCGGGCTATTCATGTCCAATCTGGCCTAATCCCGGTGAACTTACCCCCCAACACTTACACGCTCCCCAGTTTTTTTGCACCGGAATTTAATAAACGCTACTACAGCTACTTAGTCCGAATTGACAATATCCTAGCGGATCTTGCAAAGAATCAACCCAGTCTTTTAAAAAACGTCACGGGAATTGTGACGGGAAGCTTCTGGAAGTACTATCGAAGCGCAGCCTTAAGTTCATCTCACCTATTTGGTGGGCCTGCAGGTGATTACTCCTCTCATGCCTCCGTGGCCTTTCGTCAGCGCGTAGAAGCCACCTTCTCCCAACGCGAATTCATCGAGGGTTCCTCCTCAACCATGAACCGTTGGAAGACCCGTGCACTGGAGGAGTCCAATCGAAAGTGGTTCTATCAACAATCCGAAGATGTTTTTAGAACGCGCACATTCCAAGTGATCCAAAAAAAATCCAGCACCACCCCCGTTTTGGAGCTTGAACTCTTTACCCCCGAAGCGGATCCCAGCTCAACTTATTCGAACTTTTTACAAATGATGACCGCGGGTCAGCCTGATTTTTGGAAGTTCTCCCGAGCCATTGAAGAGTCGGCAGCGCGGGTCTCCATTGGATCCAAAGGCCCTACTCTTCCGTTTGTGCAGTGGACCTCCGTAGGAACGTTTAAAAACTTAAGTGACTCTCAAAAGCAGTTCTTAATTCTCAAGTCACTCCTGCTTCACGGAGGCAGCCGAGGTGGAATTCTTCTGGATGAATCCGAATGGTTTCAGTTCTCAGAATCGTTTAGAAACCGAACCGAAGCCCTCGGCAGGTACTTAGGGAGTCTTCGCATTCAATCCAAAGTCCGCGCTCAGTACTATGCTCCTCATCTCTGGTCGAACTACGGACCACTGTGGAGCGAGTTTTCTCAAAAACTAGGGCCCAGCTTAAAAATGGTGGCCTCGTTAGACCTCGTCTTAAACGAGAGGAACTCAAGACTGCTCATCGTCGATCCGTCCGTGATCTTAACTGAAGCCACCGTGAGGAGTTTCTTCTCCTGGCTCAAAGCTGGACGCGTCTTAGTCCTGCCTAAAACGAAGCTCATGACGCAAGCGGCAAAGACCGAGCTTGAGTTTGCATTGGAAAAACACCGCTCCATTGAGATGGAGCATGGGCTGAACTATAAGCTCTACTCAATTGGAGACAGCAAGCTAATCATTTACGACCCACTGCGATCCACTTCAGTCACCTCCCCTCTTGAGAACTCCAAGCTTTCCAACCCCCCGAGCAAGCCGTCTCAAAGCCTATCGGCTCTTCAGACCTTCATTGACTCCGTAATTGCGGTATCCGATTTAAACACCTTCTACCGGCTGAGCGATGGGCGACTCATGGTCATTCCTTTTGAGAAAAAATCCGGAGGTCTAGCCTTGTTCGTCTTAAACTCCACTCAGCGACAAGTCTCAGCTGACGTGATGTTTCCCTCCGATGTGCAAATTGAGGACCTAGGAATCTCTCTTGCGGGTAGTGACTCGGATCTCGAGCTTTTTAAAGAGCCCCATCCCACAGCTGAATCCCTTGACGCAGTAATTGCCGTCACCCATCGATTCTCCATCGACGTTCCTGCTTTTGGGATCCTTTCCTTTGGGATCGACTCGCCCATTTTGGTTGAAAAAAACGAACGAGAACTCGCTGCTCAAACCTCCCCTCTGATGCAGGAGAATGTTTTATCCGCAGCTCACAACGAACTTCCTGGCTTCAACGCCAGCGACAGCTTTGAGGAACTATGGAACTAAATTACGATTGGCGTAAGTTTCAGTCCCTTTTTTACTTAAAAAAAGAGCCCAATCCCAGCTCTCAGCTTCAACCCATTTACCTCTTCACACAAACTAAAACCATTCTCTATGCGTTCTCCGACTCAGAGGATCTCGCTGAGTGGATGGGTTCTGAGACGGATGCGCTACTCCGGGAATTCCCTCATCGTGAAATCGTGGTCTACGATCAGGAGAGAACCGATCAGTGCATCGTAGACAGCCTCCCCCTTTCTCATTACTACGATCAGACTCTGTTTTTAAGAAACCAAGCCAAGCCTCAGTGGGTCACGGGCTTTAAGAATAAGAAAAACCCCTTAGACCCTTCAGCTCACTTTTTACTTCAAGCCATTGAAGGTTGGTGGCAAAAGCTCCTTCCCTCCAACTTTGGAATTTTTATCCGCTTAGATGGGGTCTCAGGACGAAGTCTCTTAATGATTTTTAAACGTGGACGGTTAGACTCTTTTCAGGTTCCTGATCTTTCGGGGATGATCCCAGAGCGCAAGAAGCATTCAACCGATGTGGTGAGGCACCTCTCGGAGAACTACCTGGTACCGATCCAAGGCCTATTTGTCACCTCAGAGGAGTGGAAAAGCTGGTCGAAAAGCCCTAATCCCTGGCCCGAGATCCTCAAATCGATCCAAGCAGGAAGTCATAAAATGACTCCACGAAACTGGGGACTTTTATTCCTCATTGCCTGTCGAGCCTACTTAGGGATCTAAGCCACACGAGACGCAGGCCTTGCTTGCTTTCACCTCAAATCGATGGGTCTTCCCGCCTCTCAAAGGTCCTTGACCTTTCTTGAAAAAAGGGATAAAAAGCCGACCTTTATGATCTATTTTCAATCCCTCACCCGAAGTGAGCTTGCAAGCCTCCTTCGGCCCTTGAGCTCTGTAAAGAAAAGACAACCCCTAAGCCCTGAGCAGATTGAGTTGGCCTGCCAGAAACAGGCTCAAATGCGAGCCAAGCAGATCTTTAAATGGGTTTACCAGAGGTTCATCACCGACTGGGATGAAATGACAGATCTTTCCAAGGAGTTACGCACCTGGCTGACGGAAAACGTGGAGATCTTCAGACTGCAGGAGAAGACCAGTCACCAGGCCTTAGACGGAACCCATAAATTCCTCTGGAGTCTTTCGGACGGAAAAACGATTGAAAGCGTGGTGATCCCTGCAGCCCTCCAAGAGAAAGAAGAGCCCGAAGAGGAGGATGCGTTTCGGGGAAGACCCTCGGGTGAGCGCCTGGCCTCTGAACACTGGAGAAGGCTTACGGCGTGCATCTCCAGCCAAGTGGGCTGCGCCATGGCCTGTAAGTTCTGCTTAACGGGCGTCCAAGGCTTAGATCGAAACCTAAAAACCCATGAGATTGTCACCCAAGTCTTTGAGTTAAGGCGCCTTGCGCCCATCACTAACATCGTGTTCATGGGCATGGGAGAGCCGCTCCATAATTTTGAGAATGTCACACAAGCCTGCCAAATTCTCCTGGACGAGTTTGGACTAAACTTCTCCAAGCGCAAGGTCACCGTCAGCACCAGCGGCTTAGTTCCCGCCATTGAAAAACTGGGTCAAACCGTGGACGTATCGCTTGCGATCTCCCTCAATGGAACAACCGATGAGCAACGGTCGCGGATCATGCCAGTGAATAAAAAATGGAACCTAGAACAGCTCCTAGACGTGTGTCGCCGCTACCCCTTAGGCAGTCATCGACGCATCACTTTTGAATACGTTTTACTCAAGGATCTGAACGACTCCCTAGAGGACGCGGCTCGCATCATTCAGCTGACCCGAGGCATCCGCTGCAAGCTCAATCTCATCCCCTTTAACGAGCACTCAGGCTCCGAGTTCAAACGCCCCTCTGATGAGCGCGTCAAAACGTTTCAAAAGTTCCTCTTAGACCGCGGTGTCACCGCTACGGTTCGCATCTCCCGCGGGCAGGATATTTTAGCGGCCTGCGGTCAGCTGCGCAGTATTTTTGGGACAGCCAAGGGAACGGAACGCCACCGGGATTGGAAGCCTGAGCTGAACCTTGCGACTCCGAGGCAAACCTCAGTATCGCCTAGCGCCTAACTCAACTTCATCAAACTCTCGTATCTCGACTCTCCAATCGCGTGGAGCTTGAGCCCCATGCTCGAGGAGAGCTTGCGCGACGGCCAAATGCCTCCGCTCAAAAGCTACTTGCAAAACAGTACTTCCATCGTGCGCCAGCTGAGAAGCCCAAGCACCTTTTGAGAGCAACAGTCTGACCATCTGATGATTTCCTGCTTCAGTGGCTACTAAAAGCGGGGTTAACCCAAAACGATCCGGCTGATTAGGATTTGCCCCATGCGCCAGAAAAAGCCTCGCCATGGCAACATTGCCATCTTCAGCCGCAAAGTTCAAAGCCGTGGCTCCATAGTCGTCCAGAGCGTTGACAAAAGCCCCTTTCGTCAACAAAAAATGAGCCACCTCAAATTGCCCCCATCGAGCCGCAATCATCAGGGGCGTTGACCCATACTCCCCCCGTTGATTCACGTTGGCATCAAAATTCACTAAGACCCGAGCAACAGACGCATTCCCCAAAGACGCAGCAATGGTCAAAGGCGTATTTCCAAATTCATTAACCCGATCCACTTCTGCACCCGACTCCAGCAGGAGCCTGACCACGGACTCGTGCCCCGCTCCTGAGGCCATGGCTAGAGCAAAATTCCCATATCGATTCAGATGATCGACCTGCGCTCCTCGATCCAAGAGAAAGCCCACGACTTCATCTCGTCCTTCCACAGAAGCCAAAATCAGTGGGGTATTTCCGTCTTCATTTGCATGATTCACATCCGCCCCTGCTTCCACAAGAAGCTCAACCACCGCAACATGCCCCTGCGATGCCGCTTCAAACAAAGCCGTATCACCAATTCCATCCTGCAGATCAACCGTAGGCTCATACTCTAAAAGCAGGGAAACCATGTGCTCATCACCTGCTCTTGCAGCCCTCATCAAAGCGGTAAGGCCCGTGTCCTCCAACTGATCCACCTGAGCACCATGATCCAAAAGAAGCCTCACTACGTCCAGCTGTCCTTCTTCCGCGGCAAGCGTTAAAGCGGAACACCCCTCATGAGTGGTCCGATTGACACTGGCTCCATGCTCAAGGAGCACACGCACGACTTCGGGATGGCCTTCATTGGAGGCCACCATCAGAGGGGTAATCCCCAATTCATTGGCCTGATCCGCATTCACGCCTCGCTCCAAGAGCAACTGAACCACTAAAAGATGACCGTTTTCTGCGGCCAAAAGGAGCGGCGTATTTCCTTCGTGATCGACTTGATGAACAGAAGCACCTGCATCTAAAAGGTGCCTCACTTGCCCCAGTTGGCCCAAATGAGCGTGCCTAAAAATGGAAGGCGATGCCACAACCCATGGTCCCCAACCAATGCAGCAAAGGGAAATCAAGGGAAGAAGACTCCGTTTCCGCTTCTGAAAAAAAGTCACGCGAAAACGAGAGAGATGAATATTCGATTCTTTTTTTATCATGTTTAATTTTTACGCTCATTGGGAAATTAAAAATGGACTAAACTGAATCCATAAAGAGGATCTTCCACAAAACTTTTCAGAAAAATACTTTCTCAAAAGCGCCCATTTTTCCCCGTGAAAACCATAGGCAAAACAAAAAATCAATTTAAATCATTCAGATCTTTCAAAAACAGAAGCTCATGTGCTTGATCCATCCAATCTGAAGAACGGCCCAGGCAAAACGACATGCGATTTGCCTGGGCTGAAAGACTTGCCGCAAAATGTACGCAGGAATTTCCCGCCTTTTGAGATATGATCCGATTGACAAATCCCTCTCATTTTGATCCAACAGGTTTCCTATGAGCTCTTTTTCACCCTTTGGCATTCCTGGTTTTGACCCAAGCAAGATGGACCCAAAAGTCTTAATGGAGCTCTCCCAGCTCATTCAAAGTCTCCCCCCTGATCAGCTCAGTCGGATGCAAAGCCTCATGCATAATACGATGGCAGGGTTAGACGTCCGCAAGGATCTTGAGGAATTTGAAAGAAACTTACCTCCCGGGTTTAAGGAAAAAATTACTCGCATTATGCTGTCACAGGGAAGCCCAACCCAGCCGACCATCCCAATTGAGACGCAGACTGCCTCCTCTGAGATCCAAACCCACACAGAACCGATGGACTTGCGGGCAGCACGGCTCACCATCCTAACTGCCGTGGCTGAGGGAAAGATCGCACCCGAAGAGGCTGAAAGACTCCTTTTTCAATCCGATCGTTCTGATCTTTGATCTTTGATCTTTGATCTGGAATGAAACGAGAAAGAAACGAGTCCGAAGATCACCTCATCACCTGTGCTTCGAACCCCCTCGTGACGTCATTCATCTCATGAACTGCAAAGACCAGACTCAGAGCACACCAAAGCTTCAGCCCCGCTCTTCATCAAATGAGTTCACCTATTCAACTTTTTAATTGATTTCAAGTCATCTTCCCGCTCAAATGTGACCCAGCATCACTTCATTTCTACCAACAAGATCACCCATCTAAATGCGGCACTCTCTGAGCAGACCCAGGAACTCCTTAGGTTCTCTATTTTTACTTTAAAACAAGTTTAAAAAAGCGTTAAAATCATAAAAAGGTGCTTTTATTTATGAACCATCGAATTCTTCGAGGCGTTCACTTCTTAAAACTGAAGGGAAGCCTATCTGAGAGACTCAAGGCCCATTACGCGCTTTTAAAAAAAGAAATCCAAACTGGAGCCCTCCCCGCACTCGCTAAAAAAAATGAAGGACTCATTCGACGAGGTCCAGGCTTGCTTCAGATCCCGCTGATTCAAAACCTCGTAGTTCGCCTCTACCGGCACACGCTCTTGCCTTATATGGGACTAAGCCTCAAGCGGGAGCTCAAACATGCTATTGCAGAGGCAAGCGCGGCAGCTGAAATTCCTGAGTCTATTTTTTACGAGGGGCTTTTTCAAGCCGATGCGATGATGCTCCTGGCACGCACCTCAGTGATGAGGCACTTGCTGCCTGATTGGGTCACTCAATCTCATCTCCCCGGGTGCACCAGTGCTGTGGTTTTAAAAAACTGGACCCAAGAAAAGCGACTGCTTTCCTGCCGAAATCTGGATTACCCAATTGTTGGCCCCTGGGAGGCCCACCCCACCGTGCTTTTCAACGAGCCGAGTGAACCGGGAGAGATCCCTCACTGGACGCTCACGACGGCTGGAGTTCATTTCGCAGGCGTTACAGCCATGAACTTGGAAGGACTCACCGTTTTTATCCACGCTCATTTTGGAAGGCGCATTTCATTGAAGGGCACCCCCATGGTCTTCATCGGCGATGAGATCATGCGACGGGCTAAGACTTTGGGACAAGCCATTGAGATTGCCAAAAAACATCAGACGTACTCGAATTGGTCGCTTGTGATCTCAAGTGCTCAAGAGCAAGAGGCAATCGTCATTGAGATCACCCCCAATGATATTCAAGTCCGAAGCACCGAGGAGGGGTACATTAGTCAGACGAACTACTTTCATCATCCGGCCCTGCAGAAAGAAGAAGCCCTCATCTCGGGTGGATACCGAGATGACCTCGAAGGCCGTTTTTGTCGAATGAGATCTCTGCTCGAAGAACATCGAGGAGAACTCACCGCAAGACACCTCATTCAAACCTTAGGGGATCACGTGGATCCGTATTCCCAAAGCGAGCGCATCTTTGCCAACACCATCAGTGTCACCACGACCGTCAACTCGGCCGTATTCGACCCTGAGCAACTGAGGTTCTGGATATCCAATCGACTTCACTCCCCTGTGGGACTCGGGGATTTTATTGAAGTCGATACGAAGCGTTTTTGGAACACCCCTCTTCAAGAGTATGAATCTTCCATGGAGGTGATCCCAGGGTATCAACCGAAGCACCCAAAACTGAAAGAAGCCATCCATGCCTACCGAAGCGCGTATTGTCATTTTCATATGAACACGCATGACGCAAACGATTTAGGCCCAGCGCTCACCTCCTTGGAACGAGCTGCTGCTCTCTATCCCAACGACGAGCACCTCCTCATCCAAGCGGCACTCATTGCCTTTAAGCTCAAGCAATTTGACAAGGCCTTTGCTTACTTAACCCAGACCCTCTCGGGATCCCTCACTCTTCACACCACGATGGTGAGAGATCTATTTCTTGCTCGCTTGCATGACTTACGAGATGAGCGAAGCCAGGCCCTTGAGCTTTATCAAAAACACCCCTGCATTCCTGAACCCAAGCTTTCCGAGGCGTTTGCTCATGGAATGGAGGCACCCTACCACCCGGATCAAACCCAGAGTCTGGTGATTGATTTGCATTTTCCGGACGTTTTTGAGTACTAGAAACCCTAAGCTACCTTTAAAACGCACCGCTTAAAGCCGTTCTCATCTGAGATGAAAAGAAGATCCTCAAAAGAGAGAAAGATCGCCCCCCCTTTTTTTGGGTTGCTGCTCCAATTTGCATGAGGATCAGGAAACTAAAAAGGATGCGCTATGATCATTCTCTCCAGCCCCCAGTTTCGTGAAGGAGATCTCATCCCCACCTGCTACACCGGAGAGGGTCAAAACCTCTCTCCTCCGCTTAGGTGGTCAGGACTGCCCAAAAACACCAAGCAACTGGCGCTCATCTGCGAAGACCCCGATGCCCCAGGCCCTGAATCCTGGGTCCATTGGGTGATTTATGGGATTAACCCTGAGACTACCTCGCAAATCCCTGAGGGAATCTCACAGAAAGCCCAACTCAGGCAACCCATTGAAGCCAAGCAGGGAATTAACTCCTGGGGGAGCTTAGGCTACGGCGGCCCCCTGCCTCCACGAGGACATGGAGCGCATCGGTATTTTTTTAAGCTCATCTTGCTGAATCAAGCCTTAGAGCTCCCCTCAGGCTTAACTAAGGCCCAACTCTTAAAATCCATTGAACCGCATCGACTAGCAGAAATCCAGTTCATGGGCCGCTTTGAAAGGAAGTAGCAGAGTCAAACGAAGTTAAATGGCCGAGCTTAGGCTCTTGAGCTTCAATCGCTTCAGCTCCCACTGATAGGCTGAAGAGAGAATGCTCGTTAAGCTTTGAAGATTTTTTCCAAAGCCCAGTTCTTTTTTTGCCCAAGCGGACTGAGCGACTAAGCGAGCTGGATCTCCACTGCGTCGCTCCTTGAGCAGCACCTCTGCTTTCTTTTGCGTGACGGACTCACAGCCCTGGATGATTTCTTGGACGGAGTAGCCGTTTTCACTGCCTAAGTTAAAGGCCTCAAAGCTCCCGGTCTTTTTCTTAGCATCCGACTTCAATAGACGCTCCATCCCAGCGCAATGAGCCCAGGCCAGATCCCAGACATGAATGTAGTCGCGAATGCAGGAGCCATCGGGGGTGGGATAATCGGATCCGTACACCTCAATCGGCCTGGACTGAATCAGCGCTTGGATCACTTTTGGGATCAAATGACTCTCGGGCTCATGCCATTCGCCAACGCGAAGCTTGGGCTCGGCTCCTGCTGCATTGAAGTAACGAAAAGCAATGGCGTTCAGCGGCGTGTCCTGAGCCAATTGTCTTAGGTCTTTTTCCACTTGAAGCTTGGTTTCGCCATAGGGATTAATGGGCTTTTCAGGAAGATTCTCATGAAGATCCTGACCGCCTGGATCCCCAAAAATGGCGCAAGTGGAGGAGAAGATGAAGCGATGAACCCCGAACTCTAAAAGGCATTGAAGGAGCTCGCGGGTTTGAGTGACGTTATTCTCAAAGTACTCGTCTTTTTTTTGAAAACTCTCGCCCACTAAGCTTTTGGCGGCAAAGTGCATCACGCAATCCATGCGTTCACGAGCAAGGAGTTTGGCCAAAGCCTTCCGATCCCCGGCATCCGCTTGAACAAAATTTTTCGTTAAAACAAGTTCGGAATGCCCTGTGGAGAGGTTATCTAAAACCCAAACCTCATGTCCCGCATCGAGCAAAAAAGCACACGCGGTGCTCCCCACATACCCAGCTCCCCCAACCACTAAGACTTTTGCCATAGATGGATTTGCTCACCTCAGATTAAACTGAAATCGTGCTTTGAACATCCTCTGCAGCCTCGCTGCCTAGGTCCTGGAGTTTTCGACTCCGTGAGCGCAAGCTCAAGCTCAACAGCAG
>JBMSSC010000051.1:0-17370 GCA_049424145.1 Bdellovibrionia bacterium | reverse complement strand
TGGAATTCCTGCAGGAAGATCATCACAGATCCCTTGAGTCTTCATTTGGAGTAATTTTCTCTCGAGTTTAAAATAGGGTAGGAGAAAGCGGTCTTATCGGGTATAAGCATGCCTTTGAAACACATGCGGCTCACCCTGGTTCTCAGGATCGCCAGTTTTCAATGAATTGAATTTTAAGGACTTGGATTGAGAGTAAAACTATGAACATCGGCCTTCCTAAAGAAAAACGTGCAGAGGAAACTCGTGTGGCGCTGAGCCCAGAAGGAGTCAAAAAACTCCAGAAGAAGGGGTTTCAAGTGTTCGTTGAGACGCAAGCCGGGGTGAAGGCGGGTTTCCTCGATGAAGCCTATGTGGCTGAAGGAGCTCAGATTGTTAGCACGGCTGAGGCGTTTTCGGCTCCGATTGTGGTGAAGATTCACCGTCCCACGGACTCTGAGATGGGGATGATGAAAAAAGGGAGCCTCTTGATCTCCAATTTAGAGCCTTATCAACGAGATGGAACGATGGAAAAGCTCGCTCAGGCCGGGATTGATGCCATGGCTATGGAGTTGATTCCCAGAACCTCTCGAGCCCAGTCGATGGATGTGCTTTCTTCTCAGGCCAATTTAGCCGGATATCGTGCAGTCCTTGAGGCTGCAGCTCGGTACGGCAGGTTTTTTCCCCTCATGATGACCTCTGCGGGTTCCGCTAAGCCTGCGCGGGTCATGGTCTTAGGAGCTGGTGTGGCAGGGCTTCAGGCGATTGCCACAGCCAAGCGTTTAGGGGCCACCGTTGAAGCTTACGATGTTCGTGCCGAAGTCAAAGAACAGATTCTCTCGCTTGGAGCTAAGTTTGTGGAGTTAGACATTGGCGAGGAGGGTTCAGGGCAGGGCGGGTATGCTAAGGAACTCTCAGAAGAAGGCAAGAAACGTCAGCAACAGGCGTTAACGGAGCGATTAAAAAAGTGCGACATTATTATTTCAACAGCCAATATTCCGGGTAAAAAAGCACCGGTTCTCATCACCGAGGAAGCCTTAAAAGGAATGCGCACGGGGTCCGTGGTCATTGATATGGCGGCTGCAAACGGGGGGAACTGTCCGCTCAGTGTGCCGGATCAAGTGGTTCAAAAGCATGGAGTGACGCTCGTGGGGTATACTAACTACCCGGCTTGGGTGCCCTCCGATGCCAGCCACTTTTTTGGAAACAATGTGATTTCTTTATTGGGGATTTTAGTGGAATCCCAAGACGGCAAGCCAGTGCTCAAGCTGAATTTGGAAGACGATATTGTTTCAGCCATCTTAGTGACGCATCAAGGTGCGCTTCGCCTGAAGAAGTAGCCAAAGTTCAGGTCGAACGAGGAAGAAAACGTAGGAAGTTTGAAGAGGAAAAGGAAAGCTATGTCACCAACGATGATTGGAATTTATGTGTTCGTTCTCTCCTGTTTCGTGGGGTACCACGTGATTTGGGGTGTGACTCCAGCGCTGCACACGCCGCTGATGGCGGTGACCAATGCGATTAGTGCAATCGTGGTCGTAGGAGCCATCTTAGTGGCAGGCTCGGACGCGTCTCATTCCTTAGGTGTGGGTCTGATTGGTTTTTTTGCCGTATTTTTAGCGTCGATTAATATCTTCGGTGGGTTTGTGGTGACCAATCGAATGCTTTCCATGTTTAAGAAGAAGAAATAAAGTTTAATTATCAAGACAGGTGAGACACATGAATCCCGACTTTTTTGCGGCAGCCTACTTAGTAGCAACCATCCTTTTTATCTACGGTTTAAAAGGCCTCAGTTCCCCGAAAACAGCGCTCAAAGGAAACGCATCCGCCATGCTCGGCATGGGCATTGCCGTAGGTGTGACCCTTCTTGAGCCTGAAATGAAAAACTATGTTTGGGTTCTTGCAGGGTTAGCGGCAGGAGCGGTGGTGGGTGTCGGCCTGGCCCTAAAGATCAGTATGACAGCCATGCCTCAGTTAGTGGCAGCGCTCCATAGCTTTGTCGGTTTATCCGCCGTTCTGGTGGCTTTTGGAACCTATTTCTCCCATGGCGTGGGAGCGGAGACCTCGAGCGTGGTGTTGATTGAGCTTGCCGTGGGTAGCTTCATTGGTGCCATCACATTCACAGGCTCACTGGTGGCCTTTGGAAAACTTCAAGAACTCTTAAAGTCAAATCCCTTGATTTTTAAAGGTCAGCACGCCTTGAATTTAGCCTTAGCTCTTTTGATGGTCGCCTTCAGTATCCATTTTACGATGACTGAGAGTCTCGTTTCTTTTGGGTTATTGACGGCCATTGCCTTGGCGTTAGGTTTTCTTCTGGTTCTCCCGATTGGGGGGGCAGATATGCCCGTGGTGGTCTCTATGCTGAATTCTTATTCAGGATGGGCGGCCTCAGCTACGGGTTTCATCCTGGCTAATCCTCTCTTGATCACCACCGGTGCCTTGGTGGGGAGCAGTGGGGCGATCCTCTCTTACATTATGTGTAAGGCAATGAACCGTTCGATTTGGAGCGTGATCTTTGGAGGAGCCGGAGCAGAAGCGTCAGCTGGAGGAGCCGGGGCGTCCGCTACTGGAAAATCCGTGAAGTCGGCATCGACGGAAGATGTGGCCTTCATGCTGGAGAACGCCTCGAAGGTGATCATTATCCCTGGTTATGGAATGGCCGTGGCTCAAGCCCAGCATGCCATTAAAGAGCTCTATCAAATGCTCACCGAAAAAGGTGTCGAAGTGAAGTTTGCCATTCATCCCGTGGCAGGGAGAATGCCCGGGCACATGAACGTTCTTTTGGCGGAATCCGATATTCCCTATGACTGCGTCTTTGAAATGGATGAGATCAACAGTGATTTCTCCTCCACCGATGTGGCTTTAGTCGTGGGTGCCAATGACGTGGTCAATCCAGCGGCGAAGAGTGATCGAAGCAGCCCGCTGTATGGAATGCCGATTCTCGATGTGTATAAGGCAAAGCAAATTTATGTGAGCAAGCGATCCATGAAAGCAGGCTATGCGGGAGTGGATAATGACTTGTTTTATTATCCCAATTGTTCTTTAGTGTTTGGAGATGCAAAAGCCACCTGCGAAGCGCTTGTTGCAGCCATGAAAGAAGCGTAAATTACAACTCAAGTCAGTTAGAAAGAAGTTCAAGCATGCAGCAGTCCCAGAAGTTACGGAATATTTGTATCATCGCACATGTCGACCACGGAAAAACAACCCTCGTGGATTATTTGCTGCGACAAGCAGGCACGTTCCAAAGTCATCAGGCCGTCTCCGATCGAGTCATGGACTCGATGGATTTGGAGCGGGAGCGCGGAATTACGATTTTAGCCAAAAACACCTCCGTGCGCGTTGGCGATACGAAGATCAACATTGTGGATACTCCTGGCCACGCCGACTTCGGGGGTGAAGTGGAGCGCATCATGGGGATGGTGGATGGCGCGTTGCTTTTGGTGGACGCCGCCGAAGGCCCCCTTCCTCAGACCCGCTTTGTTCTCCAAAAGGCGCTGAAGCAGGGGCTGAAAGTCATTTTAGTGATCAATAAAGTCGATCGCCCTGACGCTCGGATTCAAGAGGTCGTCAATCAGGCGTTTGATCTATTCATTGATCTGGGAGCCTCTGAAAAGCAGGCGGATTTTCCGATTGTGTACGCCTGTGCACGGCAGGGCTGGTGCACCACCAACGAGCAGGAAATCGCAAGCTTCCTCTCGGGTGAGAAAAAAGGGACCCTTCAGCCGTTATTTGATGAGATTTTAAGGGACATTCCTGCACCGCGAGTGTCAGATGAGGGCAGTTTTCAGACGCTCATTTCCAACCTCTCTTACTCCGAGTATGTGGGACGCTTGGCCATCGGTCGTGTGCTTTCAGGATCGGTGAAGAAGAATCAAAAGATCATTCGCAAGGGCGTGAATGAGCAGGGGACTCCCGTGAGCGAGACGTTCACGATCTCCCGTCTGTATACCTTTGAGGGTTTAAAGCAAGTCGAGGTTAATGAGCTCACCGCAGGGGAGATTGGCGTATTTGCCGGAAGTGAAAAAGTTGAGATCGGCGATAGCTTAGTGGGTTCTGAGACTGATGAAGCACTGCCTCGGATTTACGTCGAAAAGCCCACTCTCGGAATGATTTTCTCGGTCAATACTTCGCCTTTGTCAGGAAAAGAAGGCGAAGCCATCCAGTCGCGCAAACTTCGCGATCGTTTGATTAAGGAAGTACGTCAAAACGTGGCTCTGCGTTTAGAGGAGACGGATTGGAACGATCAGTTTCGCGTACTCGGACGAGGAGAGCTTCAGTTTGCCATCCTCATTGAGCAGATGAGACGGGAGAACTTTGAGTTCATGGTGGGTAAGCCTACGGTGCTGTATAAGACCGATGAAAATGGTCAGAGGCTTGAACCCATGGAGCGAGCGGTCTTGGATTTGCCAGAGACAGCTGTGGGTGATGTGACCAATCTCTTTCAAACGCGCAAGGGAATTCTCTCGAAGTACGAGGGGGGATCTGGGCATGGAACTAGCCGGGTGAGACTTGAGTTTGATATTCCCACTCGCGGTCTCTTAGGGATGCGCTCTCGCTACTTGACGCTCACTCGGGGTGAAGGCTTATTCAGCACAATTCTTCTGGGCTACGGCGTTCACAAAGGGGATCTGCCGCATCGATTGACTGGTGCTTTAATCTCTGACCGTACGGGAGATACCGTAGAGTATGGCTTGTTGGGGCTTGAGGATCGGGGTGTTTTATTCGTTGCTCCGGGCGTTCCTGTTTATGAAGGAATGATCATCGGCGAGAGCAATAAAGAAAACGACATGAACGTGAATCCGTGTCGTGAGAAAAAACTCACGAACATCCGAGCAGCTCATGCTGAGGTCTTAGTGACCTTAGCCGGGATTCGAACCATGTCCTTAGAACACTGCATCGAGTGGATTGATGAGGATGAGTGGATTGAAGTGACTCCAAAGTCCATTCGTTTAAGAAAGAAAGTCCTCTCTCAAAACCTAAGAAGCGTGAAGCGCCACGAACGCATCACCTAAGCGTTCGAGCGAGAATCAAAGACTCAGAATCAAGGCCCCAGAGGCTTTTGCCTGGTTTGGTATTTTAGTTGCACCTTCGTGAGCGTTCATCAACGATGAGAGCGCCTTTGTACGGTGAGGTGAAATGCTGGTCGGTGGGTTTTTGCGATCATCGGGCACTCAGCTCAGGCTATGCAGGGGTTGGGGAGATTGATTTTTTTGGTCTGAGTCTAAGTTTTTTTGTTTGAGGCCAGGCTGAACGGGGTTCAGTCTGGCCTATTTCACTCTTCATCGACTCTCAAATTCCAAATGACTAGGCATTTATTTGTTAGGATTTTTTGTCTCATTTTTATTTAAAAAATAAGGAATAAACTAAGAATCAGGTGCTCATGATTTGCATTGAGAAAGGGCAAGGCCATCTTTCATGGGTTTGTCATGGGCAGCCTTGAGTCTAGGTGGATTGCAAAGCAATTACGGGCGGTTGAGCGTTTTAACGCTGCGTGCTCTTCCTTTCGTGAGGGCTTTTGACGTAGATCTTATTCTTTTTTTTATGCTGTTTCACTTTTTCCAGGAGGGAAAATTCAGATGGTCCATTCACGTAAAAGCCAGGATGGTTGTCATTTTATTTTGATGGGAGTTTTAGCGCTCGGAGGGCTTATTTACTCTCCGCCGGCGCGCGCTGAGGGGCGTTTGGTGAGATTGCTTCCTTCGTTTTATCCGAGGCAGTACCAATGGGCCGTAGAGGACGGTGAAACCGACTCATTTCAACGAGCGGAGGATGGAGTAAAGAGCGTCCCTTTGGTTCGTGTGACTTCAGATGCGATGCCGGGTTTTGTGGACGTTGAGGCTGAGGTGGCTCAGGATCTCTCACTTTTGGGTTTTCGTTTGGTTCGCGATCACGCTCAGAGCCAACGCTTTAGCTTGGAGCAGATTGCAGAGGGTGTGGATTTTGTGAAAGACAAGCAGTACTCCGTCGTTCATGTCACCAGTCATGCTCTAAGCGCCCAGGAAGGAGGAGGGGTGGATTTTGTGTACCTGAATAATGGAATCACGGGTGCTTATAAAACCTTTAAAACAGCGCTTCTTCGCAATCATGAGAGCTGGCAGTTACAGACCGCAGAAGTCGAACCTTTTGTTACCTTTTCCACGATGTTTTTACAGGGCAATTGGTTATTTGGACGAATCATTGGGATTTCAAAAGTCGAAGTCAAGTAGCAGCTTACGTTTTGGTTTGACTCACTGGGGAGGGAGCAAACGAGAGTCGTCCCTCCCTCGTTTTGGATCTTTGCGCTTGGGTGAGGCAACTCATTAGGGGAAGACTTTAGACTCTCCTTGCTCTAAGCCGCCTTATTTTTAGCCTCGGAAGTGAGTCTTGCATTTCCCCTTGGAAAAATGAGGTTTTTTAAACGAGAAGTTCTAACCTTTTTTTTGATCCAGGGACGGCCCTTGGGCATCAACAGCCCAGTCAAAGGGACATGCGCTTTGACTGGGCGATGAATGGCCCTAGGCCTCAGAGAGCATGAGTGTTGATCCAGGGTTTAAACTCGTTGACTCAGACGCGGAGTTTTCTTAGGTTTCTGGATCGGCTCAGGGCTCAAATGAGGAGCCCTTTTTAATTCCTCGCGATGACTCGGCCCCGCTTGCATCCCTACCGATCCATCGCCCGTTGGGCCTGAGCGGTGCGAGAGTGTCAATCCATGTGCTTGACGTTTTGCGCCTCCTGTCCCTGGTTTCCTTCGTAAATATCAAATTCTACGGTTTGCCCTGAAACGAGCGTTTTGTATCCTTCTTTTTGGATCGCAGTCCAGTGGACAAAGATTTCCCCACCGTCTTTTCTTTCAATAAAGCCAAATCCTTTCTCTGCATTGAACCACTTGACTTTGCCTGCGGCCATAGTGCCCATTTTCTCCTTTTGGATAGCCCCTGGCTTTCCCACAACCCGTGGGGAGAGAAGATCCAGAGGGGCTTTCTTACTTCCCTTGCAACTCTCGTTACTAGTGTGTCGGTAAAACGGGGGCGTGTCAAAGCGCTGTTAGAAAATTAGCGTCATTTTTTTGTGCATCGGGATGAGTCAAAAACGGGCCGCTTGAGTCGAGGGATGGGGCCCAAGGCAGGCGATCGGAGTGGCTCAGTTGTTTTAAAAAAACAAAAAAATTACCTTAAGAGTCCCCCGGGCTTCAGGAGTTGTGAGTCTCAGTCGGTAAATTCAAAGATGAGTTCATCCGCGGCACTGTAGCCCAACGTCCGGCGAATCTCTCTTTCCTGAACGAAGCGATTTTTCTCCAGTAACAAGATCTCCTGCTCCAGTGCCTGCTTCTGAGCCTCAGCCGTTTTTAAGTCCATCTCCCTGAGTTTAAAGAGCCCCTGGAGTTCCAACGCTTGCCAGACTCCCGGAGGTCCAATCCACCGACTTCCCACTCCTGAGAGAATGAGGCTCCAGATCCCAAAGAAAATCAACCACTTTTGGTGAATCGTAAGAGGGTGCTTCAGTCTGGGATTCAAGAGATCAGCCTCTGAAAGGTTTTTAATCCCAAAAACTGAGCGCGTTCCCCCAGTTCCTTTTCCAGCCTTAAGAGTTGATTGTACTTGGCAATTCGATCCGTCCGCGAAGCGGAACCCGTTTTAATTTGTGCGCAATCCGTTGCAACGGCAAGATCCGCAATAAAGGTGTCTTCGGTCTCTCCACTGCGGTGCGATACGATGGAGTGATAGCCTGCTTGCTTGGCCATTTGCATGGTCTGAAGCGTCTCTGAAACGGATCCAATCTGGTTCAGCTTAATTAAGATGGCATTGGCGACTTGTTTTTCAATTCCCTGTTTTAAGAAAATCGGATTGGTCACAAACAAGTCGTCTCCGACAAGCTGGCATTTCTTCCCCAGCTGATCGGTGAGGTGCTTCCAGCCTGCCCAGTCGTGCTCGGCCAGTCCATCTTCAATGGAGAGAATCGGGTATCGTGTGCTCCAGTCTGAGTAAATGGACGCCATCTCATTAGATGATACGTTTTTTCCTTCAAATGCGTAAGAGGCATTCTTTTGATAAAACTCACTGGCAGCAGCATCTAAGGCAAGGTAAATCTGCTTTCCAGGTTGATAGCCTGAGGCTTCAATGGCTTGCATGATCGAGTCCAATGCCTGTTCATGTGGTTTTTCGCCCGGGAAGACTGGGGCAAATCCCCCCTCATCTCCAACAGCGGTCGATCGACCCTTGTGATGAAGAATTTTTTTTAAACAGTGAAAGATCTCAACTCCAGCGCGTAAGGCATCGGAGAAGCGGGAAAACCCTGCGGGCACAATCATAAACTCTTGGACGGCTAGTCCGTTGTCGGCATGCTTGCCCCCGTTTAAGATGTTCATCAGAGGAACAGGCAAGGTGATCCCAGAGGATCCGTAGTCTTGGGCTAGAACCTGAAACGTTGGCCGGTTTTGGGTCAAAGCCCGGGCGCGAACAAAGGCCATGCTGACGGCTAAAATGGCATTGGCTCCAAGCCTCGATTTATTGGGGGTCCCATCCAGCTCAATGAGCAGGTCATCCCATTCTTTTTGGTTTTCTACCGATTTCCCCTCCAACGCAGGGGCAATTTGGCTTTCAATATGGCTTACAGCTTTGAGAACTCCTTTGCCCATGAAACGTTTCGGGTCTGCATCACGAAGTTCCAGGGCTTCACCCTCTCCAGTTGATGCCCCAGAGGGAACCAAAGCGCGAGCCTGAAGCAGCTCGCCTGGATGTCGAGCGTCTTCAACCGTGAGACACGCTTCAACAGTTGGAAACCCTCGGGAGTCTAAAACTTCACTTGCTTGAATTTTTTTGATCTTTGCCATTTGAAGATTGGAATAACAAAATCTCAATTCTTAGGCAAGAAATTGGACCAAAAGAAGCCTGAAGGCGACTAAAGCAAAGAGGCCCATCCTTGGGTTTTACCCGATGAACTCCTTTTTTTTATTCGGAGGAAGAATGGGCTCGGTGTTGACTGAGGGATGAGGAGAGCATCGAGGGCTCTGTTGTTCCATTCTTGGGCTCTGGATCTGAGTTTTGATCCAAGCAGTGGGAATCAGCTGGGTCGTCGTTGGAGGCGCTCAGCCCTTTCTCGCTTAAGCAGGTGTGAGAAGAGGCACGGGGCGGCTCCTCTTGAGTTGCCTCCAGGGTTTCTGCTCGCTGAGGATGAGAGTCCAGGGTGGGGTCTTCGTGCGTGGCTAAAGCCAATGTGAGTCCTGAGAGTAAAAGCGTAGAGGTCACCAGGGTCAGTTTCTTCATGAAGGTCAGAGAAGTGTGAGACGACATAACGAATGCTCCTTTGAACTGAGGTGAGGTTTCAAGATGGAGGTCGCCTGATGCAAAAGAAGTACCAAGGAGACGGAAATCCGCCCTTAAAACGAAGACTAGCCCGTTTTTTGGGCCGAAGCCCGCTGGTAGGTCCCCGTGATCTCGGTCTCAGCTAGGATCCCCGAGCGGAGCCTTTCCACTAAAAACTCTCGCTTACACCGAGGGGGGATTAGGGGGAGCGGTTGGGCTAAAGCCAACAGTCGAATCACATACCGGCAGGGCCCTCCGCCGGCAGGTGGACACGGACCTGAGTATCCCAGCTTTCCGAAGCTATTGACCCCTTGGAAGATCCCATTGGGTAGGGACTCCTGAGGGGGGATTCCTGCTGGGAGGTGGTGGATCGAAGGCGGGATGTTATAGACGATCCAGTGACTTACGATGGCTTTCGGGTCGCGCTGATCCTCGATCAAAAGCGCATAGCCTGCTGTGTGTTCAGGGGCATGCTCCCATCTGAGTTCAGGTGAGGAATTATCCAAATCACAGGTGTACCTCGGATCAAAGAACCCATGATCATCGATGGCGTCGGTGGATAAGCGAAACAAACTTCGTTTGAGACCTTGGGGGGGTTGTTCATAGGGACGCAGTGGCATGATGGCAGTCTCCTGGATCAAGTCAGCAGAGCGAGGTGAATTTGGGGTTCATCTTGCTTGCCCACTTTACTGGGAGCGCAGAGCGTTTAACAATATGCTCATCGTCACGAAGAGCCGGCCTGAGGGAGTCCATCCTCATTCGCCTAGGCTCAGCAATCGGCTTAGTTTGGGGTCTCAGTCGAGTCGTCGTCGTTATCGTTGTCCAGAGCGGGGGCTAGGTTTAGCAGCTTGGCCACCATCATTCGGTTTCTTCCGGCGATTTCTTGGCAAGTTTTTTGTTTCACGGATTGGAGGACGGTTTTTAAGCGGGGGAGGCGCTGCTCGATGAGCTGGGTGGCTAAGTAACCTTTGCTCGGCTCAGCAATCAACACGCTGGATTGAAGAGAGGATCGGCGGTCCACTTTCTCCTCTTGAAACACCACGTAGACCTCTCCTTTGTGGGGAAGGCATTTTCCAAAAAATGCTCGCGAGTGAAACACAAGGGAGCGAGTCTTTGGGTCAATAATTTTTCCAGGATAGACGAACGCTTCGGGTTTTCCACCGGTGGATCGGATAGCAAAGATTTGCCTCTCCTCGTCACAGGAATCACAGGCTTTGCCCTCAATTAGAAAATAAGGAGGGACTTCAGAGGAGCCTTTCAAAGAGCCTAAGACCTTGCCTTCAAAAATCCCAGTCTTCAGCGACTCGAACGAGGATTCCTTCTCGGGGGGCGAAAAAACCAGAGTCCCATCGGCTTCGATTCTTCCCACTTCCTGAGCAGCATGAAAGGTCAGTGAGGATTGAACCGGGACCTCCTTTGCCAGGGCGCTGGGGAGGTTAAAAAGGCTGCCCAAAACCACGGTTCTCACCCCAGCAAGCCACCTGAGAGTCGGGGAGGTCGAGTGAAGGTTTTCTTTCTTTTGTTGTGTCCATTGGTTTCGTTGATGGATGAGTTTCATGGTGCGTTTTCCCCCGCGGCTGGTCAGAGCTTCATTCTAGTAAAATTTCCCCCCTGTTAGAAAGGGAAAAAATTTGCTATATCAAAAAAGTCAGAGAAAAAGAAAAAAGACTAAAAAAATCATGAATCGCCGATTAGTGTAAATCCGTTCAAACCCGTGTGAGCGATTCTAAATTGAAGTCACGATTTTACGAAGGAGTACCCCGATCATGTCCCAAAGCACTTCTCAAGAAGTTTATGTTTCCCTCGAGTTCACCCCGAATCCCAATACCCTAAAGTATTCCGTCAATCGTCAACTTTTAGATCGCGGCGCTTTGAACTTCCCCAAAAAAGCCGATGCCCAGGAAGCCTCCCCCCTGGCCCTTAAGCTTTTTGAGATCCCGGGTATCTGTGGCGTCATGATCGGTCGCGACTTCATCACGGTGACAAAATCGGATGACGGGGACTGGGATTTAGTTCATAAGAAAACCTCTGAAACCATTCAACAGCATCTTTCGCAAAATGAGCCCGTTGTGACAGCAGGCTTGGATCGTCAAGAACACAAGGGCGGCAACTCGGCCATTGAAAACCAGATTCGTGAGATCCTTGATCAACAAATCCGCCCCGCTGTGGCCATGGATGGAGGAGACATCACCTTTGAAAAGTTTGAAAACGGAGTGGTTTACCTTTACCTCCAAGGCTCCTGCAGTGGGTGCCCCAGTTCGACTGCAACCCTGAAAATGGGCATTGAAACCCGTCTGAAAGAGGCGATCCCTGAAGTTCAAGAAGTGGTGGCCATCTAAGGCTCAATCTTCAGATGAAGCCTGGATTCGTGCTCGTTTAAAACTGGAGCGGTAAGAAAGTCTGAGTTGACCTGGGGGCTCGCTTACGGGCCTCCTGAGTTTTTTCTAAAGCTCCGTCACCTTGCCTTTCACTCGTTTTTTTTTCATGAGAAAGAAAAAAAGAGCAGGAAGATTGCTCGGGTGGACCCATCGCTCGAATCATCCGATCCTCTTCAGACGTCATCTCAGTTAGGTCAAAAAACTCTCCACTTAACTCCTTCGTTCGGATCCTCGTGGCTTTTTCAAGCCTGGTCCATGTTTTTTTCTTGGATTGAGTCGGTTGAGGATGACTATGGAAAAAAAGCAAAGGCGACCTACGAGGAGAGTTTAAAAACTCGTAGGTCGCCTTCTTGTTCACTATCTGAACTTCAGATTGACGAATGAATGACCCTTTTGAATGGCTAATTCAAAGGCATCATGACGGGTTCGGACTTCTTTCCGTCTTTTGAAGCCTTGCTTTTGAGTGCAGTGTCTTCAGGCGCCTCATTGAGCTCGGACGAGGTGAATCGGCTGAGTTTTCTTCTCACCCAAGTCTTGTAGCGATCAATGTAGGAGAAGATCGCAGGCACCACAATCAACGTGAGTAACGTGGAGCTAATTAACCCCCCAATGATCGCTACCCCCATGCTGGTTCGTTGACGAGAGGCCTCATTGAGTCCCATTGCCACTGGCAGCGTTCCTGCAATTAAGGCCATCGTGGTCATTAGGATCGGTCGTAACCGGGTTTTTCCTGCTTCAACCAGGGCTGACGCGCGATCCATTCCCTGCTCAATGAGTTGCTGCGTGTAATCCACCAGAAGAATCGAGTTCTTCGTTGCCACCCCTAAGAGCATGATAATCCCAATCATGGAGAAAATGTTGAGTGACTCATGCGTCATCCAGAGGGCCACAAATGATCCACAGATGGCCAGAGGCAGCGCCACCATGATCGTCACCGGAGTGATGAACGATTCATAGAGGCTGGCTAGGACCAAGAAGATGAACAAAACCCCCAGTCCCATTGCAATCGCCACGCTTTCTCCTAACTCTTGAAAGCTTTCGGCTTGTCCCACGAACGCATAGCGCATGCCCATCGGGAGCTTCACTTGAGTTTTAAAGAGTTCGTTGACGTCCTGAATGACGTTCCCCATGCCTCCTCCTGGGGCAATGTCTGCTGAGATCTGAATCAATCGACCGCGATCCTGCCTATTGATCGTGGCAGGGCCGGTGGTTTCAAAGATTTGAGCCACATCCGAGAGTCGGACGAGATTGAAGTTGATATTCGGAACATAGGTCTCCAAGAAGCCTTTCTTTAAGTCCCTCTGTTCGTCTTCCAGTCTTACGCGAATATCATATTCGCGCCCCATCTCTCGGTACTTAGCCGGAACCAGTCCCTCGATTTGGCCTCGCAGCTCAAAACCCAGGGTCTTTGAAGAGATCCCCAGGGCCTTGGACTGTTCGGGTTTGAGCACAAACTGAATCTCAGGTTTCCCGGGACGGAAATTGTAGTCCACGTCTTTTAGTCCAGGGTGTTTCTTTAAGTAAGCCAACACCTGAGCCGACACCTCTTCCAGTTCCTTTTGGTTCTGGCTAATGATGTTTAAGTTAAATGGCCTTTGGCCTGCTCCCACTGCGTCATAATCTTTGACTTGAGGATTGGCTTGAGCAAAGGTTTTGAGCTGTTCTCGGAGTTTTTCCTTAAACTGCCCCGTATTTAACTTTCGACTCTTGGCAGGAACCAGCTTCACGTAAAAATCAGCCACTTCGGTTTTTCCGTTTTGCCCTCCCACCGACAGAGCCGTAATCAAGACTTCTGGGTTTTTTCGGATGGCTTCATCCACAACGGAGGCAACTTCGTTCATTTTATCCAAGTTCGTTCCTGGCGGAAGATCCAAGGAGACTGAGAATTCTCCCGCGTCCTGAGTCGGCAGGAACGTCTTGGGCACGAACGGCAGCACCGAACAGCTCGCGATGAGCACCAAAAAGCTTGCCCCAAGAATCAACAGCGGGCGCTTGGTGGTGAAGCGAATGAAGTCCACGTAGCTTGACTCGAGCTTGTTCTGCATCCGATCAAAGCGCTTTAAAAGCCCCCCAAGCGTCCAATCCCACAGCGGATGGGCTTTGGTTTTCTCCGAATGAGGCTTGCCCGCAAAGTAGGCCGAAAGCATCGGGGCAATCGTCAGAGCATCAAACAAACTGATGGCCATCGCAAAGCAGATGGTCAGACCGAATTGTTTGAAAAACTGTCCTGTAACCCCCTTTAAAAAGCCCACGGGTCCAAACACCGCAATGACGGTAAACGTCGTTGCAATGACGGCCAAGGTCACTTCCAGGGTTCCTTTTTTGGCTGCAACGAGTGGAGTTTCTCCCATTTCAATGTGGCGAAAGATGTTCTCACGAACAACGATCGCGTCATCGATCAACAGACCCACCGAGAGACTGAGTGCAAGCAGGGTCATGATGTTGATCGTAAAGCCTGCAGCCGCCATCAGAATGAAAGCTCCAATTAAGGAGTTTGGCAGCGCCAGTCCCGTGATGATCGTCGATCGACCACTGCCTAAAAATAAGAAAACCACGATGACGGCTAAAGCAATCCCAATGAGGATCGACTCCTTCACGTCATCAACGTTCGCGCGAATCCAAACACTGCCATCACGAACCACCGTCAGCTCAGGGCTTCCTTCTTGCCGTTTCAGTTCTTCATTGAGCAGTTGCACTCGTTTTTTCAAAGCGTCAGCCACCGCAATCGTGTTGGCCCCACTTTGCTTGAAGATATGGATGAACACGGCTTTTTTTCCGTTGAGGTAACCACGGGTTGTTTCGTCTTGAACCGTATCGACGACCTCGCCCACTTCAGCTACGGTGGTGGGAACGTCACTGCCAAAGAAGTTGACGATCGTTTTTCCAATGTCTTTGAGAGACTTAAACTCACCCATGGTCCGAAACACGGTGCCTTGGGAGCCCTGATCCACCTTTCCGCTGGGAACGTTCTCGCCCGAGGCGGAGAGGCGATTGAAGATCGAGGTGACGGAGAGCTCACGAGCTTTGAGCTTTTTTCGGTCCAAAGCTACGTGGATTTCTCGTTTTCGTCCTCCGATGATGTTAACCGTACCCACTTGGTTGATCTGCTCAAGCTTGGGTCGAATGAAATCATCAGCCGTATCAAAGATCTTGCTCTCACTGAGGTCCGCATTGAGAGCTAGGATCATGATCGCCTGATCGGCAGGGTCAATGCGCCGAATCACGGGCTCTTTGATCTCAGGTGGTAACTTTCTTTTACTCGCGCTGACGCGATCTCGTATTTGCTGCTCGGCGTACTTCACATCCGTTTCCAGACTGAACTCAGCAATGACTTGGCTAAAGCCCTCGGAATTAATGGACGTCAAGCGCTTGACGCCCGAGAGAGTTCCGATTTCATCCTCCAAGGGTTTTGAAACGAGGGTCTCAATTTCAGCGGGTCCAGCTCCCGGGTAGGGGGTCGTCACCGTCACCACCGGAAACGTCACGTCGGGGAAGAGCTCCACGCCGAGGCGTTTCATCGCTAAAATCCCCACGGCCAGCATGAGGATGATCACACAGGTAATAAACGTCGGTCTTTTAATGGAAAGATCGGCAAGCGTCATAGGGATTCTCCAAAGAGTTTCATTTGAGCCAGAGTGCTCAGAATTGCAGTTTGTAAACGGATCTGAGCCAGTTCAGTCAGTACGTAGTCTTGCTCCGATAAAAGGACTTGGTACGTGGTGCTTCGTCCACTTTTAAAGCGAGCTTTTTCGGTCTCGAGGCGGGTTTTTTGAAGCTCCTCAAGTGAGCAGGCGAGCTCCCACTGTTTTTTCTGATCAGCAAAGCTTTCGTTTAAATCCCTCCAGCTTCTCTCCTGATCAAAGAGTTTTTTGTCATAATTCTTCTCAGCCGCCACCTTCTCCAGTTGCCAGCCCTCTAAAGCTTTCGAGCGCGCTTCCGTCAGCGGAATGGAGAACTTAAGGCCAATGGTCTCCGAGGGGCGAGTGAACGCAAAGGATTTTCCGATCGATTCAGAAATCGAGCTGGGCACCGATCTTAAGTCCTGACCGTTGAGGCTCACTGAGGCAAAGAGGTCTAAGCTGGGGCGATTCTTTTCACTGGCCAGATCGGCTCCCGCTTGAGCCGCGCGGAACGCTTCGTGAGCGGCGCGGACGTCATCCTTGAGTTGAGCTCGCTTGGGGGGGGTGAGTGCCATGAGGGCCTCCGAGCCGATCCATTCGAGCGATTCGGTGACTTCATCAGCTTGCAAACCCCGGAGCGAGTTTAAGGCTCGGGCTGCGGCTCGTTCCTCGTTCTCAGCGTTGAGCAGTTCGAGCTCCCGGCTTTTCATAAGGGCTTGAGCTTGAAGCACGTCAGCTTTGTCCCTGAGCTGAAGCTGAGCTTTCTCTTCGTTCCAAACGTAAATTCTCTTAGTGCGATCTAAAGCTTCCTTTTGAACCTTCACCACTTCACGGGCACTTGCGAGGCGCCAGTAGGCTCGCTCCGCTTCCGTCAAAGTGAGCTTGGTCTCAAAACTGGCTTTGTACTTGGACGCCAGCGCCCCGGCTTCCGTCTGTTGCTCTAAAGCTTTTGTGGTGCGTCCAAATCCATTGGCCCAAAGGCTCTGGCTTAACTCCAGAACCGGAGTGGCTAAGCCATAGTTGAAGGCAAACAGCTGGGTCTGGCCACCTCCACCCCCTCCGCCTCCCAACTGAAACGTGGGATTGATGTAGTCCATCTGAAGCAAATCGTAGTGGAGTTTGGCTCCTAATCCGAAGGAGGTTTGTTGAGAAATCCCCACACTGTAGCTTTGGATCAATTGCGAGTCGTAAATCACAAATAAGGAAGGAGGCAGCTTACTGTCTTGCGTGATTTGAGCGTTGGCGTAAAACGATGGGGCAAAGAGGATCTTTCCTTCCTCCGATCGAAGCTCAGCCGCTTTTTTGCTCTCTAAAGACGACTGAAATCCTTGGTTGCCTGTTTTGACCTGTTCTAAAAATCCCTCCAGGTTCAATGTGGCATTGGCCCATCCTGTGGCTCCCCAGCCCAGGGGCAGGCCTAACAGGCAGAGCTTGAGTCCTAGTTTTTCCCAGGATCCACCCTGAGGGGTAGGTCCGGGTAGGCCTTCTTTGCGGGGAAATAAGAAGCGCCGATTCTGGTTCTGAGTGATCGGGGTTACGGGTTTCGACTTTGAGTTCACTGAATATTCCTCTCTCCTGCTCGTGCAGATCGGGTGATCTGGTTTTAAAATCCCACAAATCCGGTCGGTTCAATTTAATTCAAATAATTATAATTTGAGCCGCTTTGAGCATTTGTCAAAGCAGAATCGTAATTCATTGAGGTCAATTGGGGGCTAGTTTTTGAAAGGAAAGCGATGAATGGGACAGAAACAGCCGTCGTCATTCAAACCACCCTTGATCCACTCTAGGATGATCCCTCTTGGGGGTCAAATTTTAAATCGAAAAAGCACCGAGCCTTGGTTGTTTCAAAAGGCGAAACCAGATATACAGGGTCTCTCATGGCACAAAAATTCGCATTTTCAATGCAAGGCGTTGGTAAAATCTATCCCCCCAATAAACAAGTCTTAAGAGACATCTACCTTTCCTTCTACTATGGAGCAAAGATCGGTGTTCTTGGACAAAATGGAAAGGGATTATCTTATAAATTTAGTACAAACCCTTCATTATTTGCAAGAATAATAACATTTAGTAAGGCATATGGAACACTTGGAGGAGCAATTCTAGGAGAAAAAAAAGTAA